>JAJAYZ010000090.1 GCA_027118455.1 Actinomycetes bacterium | reverse complement strand
GCTCGGGGCTGAGACCGGAGCTGACGCTGGCGGCGGCGAAGGTGACGCGCTCAGGTTCGGGCCGCAGGTCACCTTCCGCCGGTTGCTGACCGACCCGGCCCCCGGAACCCTGACCGCCCTGGCCGAAAAACGCTACCGGCCGTCCACAGCGTTAGACCGGGCCGTCCGCGCCCGCGACGTGACCTACCGGTTCCCCGGCTGCCGCCGCTCCGCCAACAGCGCAGGCACCGACCTCAAACACACCACCCGATGGAACGTCACACTCGACCCCTCCGGCGTGATGACCTGGACCACCCCAACCGGACGCACCTACCAAACCGAGCCATGGCACTGCACCGACCCCAACCCACCACCCCGTGGCTAGCGCCAAACCTTCGCTACCTTCCCTTCATGCGCGACACACCTGAGCCGAAAGTGCCCGAGCTGACCAATGGGCGCTTCGTGCTGCGCGGATGGATCTTGGCCGATGCTGACATCGCTGTGGTTGTCCGCGCAGCCCAAGACCCAGACATTGCCCGCTACTCATCGGTTGGCTCGGCCAAAACTCCAGAGGAAGCAGAGCGGTGGATCAGAACGCGCGACGTTCCGGACCGTCTCGACTGGGTAATCACAACATCGACCCAACTCCTGGGGCGAGTCAGCCTCGCCCACATCGACAGCACCGACGGAGTAGCCGAACTGGGCTATTGGCTACTGCCAGAGCACCGTGGACGCGGCCTCGCGTCGGCAGCTGTGGGAACGGTGGAGCAACACGCGTTCGGCCCAGTGCGCCTCGGGCGCCTCACCATTCGCCACGAGTCGCAGAATGACCGATCGTGCCTGCTGGCTCAACGACGTGGATACCTGACCGAGGGAACAGCACGAGGCGCGTTCGTCCGTGACGGCCAACGGCGTGACCTACACGTGCACGCACTCTTGGCTACTGACTCGCCGTCGCTGTGATCTCCTCGTCGAGATCAAAGGCGAGGTCTCCGGCCGGACGAACGATGACGCCTGCCAGACCGAGCCACTCGGCCAACCGGTGCAACTCAGCCGCGAGTCGAGCTGCCGTCCCAGCTGGAGCATCTGCCTCACCCCATGCGCTCTGTACGAGCAACACCCCAGCCTGGCGGTCAGCTTTGAGGTCGACGCGCGCCACGAGCGCTTCGTCAAGAAGGAACGGCAGTACGTAGTAGCCATAGACCCGCTTGGGAGCCGGCACGTAGATTTCAATCCGGTATCGGAAGCCGAAGAGCCGCTCGGTGCGGTCCCGCTCCCAAACGACTGGATCGAACGGCGAGAGCAGTGCCGCCCGACTGATCCGACGCGGAAACGCCGCTGCCGGGTCAAGGAAAGCCGGGTTCTTCCAGCCCGCAACAGCGATGGGCAACAGCTCGCCAGCCTCCACCAGCTCCGGGATCCGCGCCTTGCAGTCTGCTGCAGGGAGCCGGTAGTAGTCGCGCAGGTCTCGGGCCGTGGCTACGCCGAGCGACCTGATCGATCGACGCAACAGTTCACGGTGCGCATCAGCGCGATCCGGAGTTGGCGCCGCCATAACCTCAGCCGGGAGGACTCGTGCGGGAAGGTCGTATGCGCGCTCGAAGCCCCGGCGCTCGGCCGTCGTGATCTCGCCGGCCCAGAACAGGAACTCCAGCCCGCGCTTGACGTCAGACCAGTCCCACCAGGGCCCGGTTCGTCGTGGCAGGTGGCGATCATGGCGCTCACTCAACTGGGCTGAGGTCAGCGGCCCTTCGGCGGTGATGTCGCCCAGGAGGCCGCTGAGCAAGTCCGGACGGTCGTTGGCGATCTGGCGCATGCCACCCCACGCGTGGTCGCGCGCATTGGCCATCCGCCAGCGCAGAAGCGGGTGCAGCTCGACCGGAAGGAGGCTGGCCTCATGGCCCCAGTACTCGAACAGCATCCGTGGGTTCCGGTAGGCCGCCTTCTCCAGAAGCGAGGTCGCGTATGGGCCGACGCGACTAAACAACGGGAGGTAATGAGCCCTGGCCAGCACATTGACCGAGTCGATCTGGAAGAGACCGGTGCGACCAACAACGCGCCGCAGGGCCCGCCGGTCAGGCGTCCCTCGGGGGACGCTGTCGGTGAATCCCTGCGCACCCAGCGCGACTCGTCGTGCCTGGGCGAGAGACAGGGACTCACGAGGACGGGGCATGGTGCGCGAGCGTAGCCGTTAGCGCCAACAGGCTTGGCCCGACGCGATCTCGCTCGGCCCGTGCTGGGGACGACTACGCGTCAGGTGATCTCGAGCAGCTTCTCGCGGACGGCATAGACAACCGCCTCCATGCGCGAGTGCAGCTGGAGCTTTTCGAGGATGTTTCGAATGTGGTTCTTGACGGTGTTCTCGGAGATGAAGAGCTCACGCGCGATGTCACGGTTGTTCAGACCGCGGGCCACCAACTTAAGAACTTCCAGCTCACGCTCGGTGAGCCTGGGCGTCGGAACCTGCTGACTGCGCTCGTTGGACCGCTTGGCCATCAGCGCGAACTCGGTGAGCAGCTTGCTCGCCATCGCCGGACTGATCAACGACTGACCGTCGTACACCGCACGCACTGCGCCCGCGACCTCGTCGATCGAGATCTCCTTGAGCAGGTATCCGGTGGCTCCGGCCTTGATCGCCTCGTAGAGGTCGGCTTCCTCGTCGCTGATCGTCAGCATGATGATGCGAGCGCTTGGGGCAACCCCTTTGATCTGAACGCACGCCTCGATGCCCGAGCCCTTCGGCATACGCACATCGAGCAGGACGACGTCAGGCAGCAACTCGGCAGCTCGCTCGACGGCGGCTTCGGCGTCACCGGCTTCGCCCACCACCTCGATGTCCGACTCCTGGGCAAGAACCATCTCGAGTCCGCGGCGGAAGAGGGCGTGGTCGTCGACGACAAGAACCCGAATGGGGTCGTTGCCTCGAGCAGGTCGCAGGGTTTCCCCCGAGGTGTCCGCGGTCACCTGGCCATGATGACACGGAATGCCCCCTTCGGGTCACCCATTCGGCCTAGTCCACCACCCATTGGAACCAGGGAAACTACCGACCTGGGCTAGCGCCAACGGGTCAGACGGCACGCCGAAGCGACTAGGGGGCCGTTGCCCCTGCCGTCGCACCCACCGAAGCGTTCTCGTCCACCTCAAGATGCAGCACGCCGTAGTCGTAGCCCTTACGCCGGTAAACCACGCTGGGCGTCCCGGACTCGGTGTCCTGGAAGAGGAAAAAATCGTGCCCCACCAGCTCCATCTCATAGAGAGCCTGGTCGAGGTTCATCGCCGGCGCGCGGTGCGTCTTCTCGCGAACGATCAACGGCCCGTTATCGACCGCGTCGTCCGATGCGTCTTCACCGTCGGACACGGGAGGGACGGCCGTAACTGCCGCAGCATGCACCCGCTCAGCGAACGCCCGACCCTGGCTCCTGTGGTGGTCATGACGTCGATCAGCGGCTCGACGCAGGCGTTCGACAAGGCGGCCGTACGCGATGTCGAGCGCGGCGTGCTTCTCGTCGGCTGCTGCCTCGGCACGGATGACCGGGCCCTTGCCATGACAGGTGATCTCGACGCGAATGGCCTGGTCGGCCAACCGAGGGTTCGACTCCTGCGAAACTTCCACATCGACGCGGTGGCATTTGCCGTCATACCTCTCGATCTTTGACAGCTTCTGCGCAACGTGCTCGCGGAATCGATCTGAGACTTCCATGTGACGACCCCGAACGACGATCTCCATGTTCCGCCCCTTCGCGTGGGACCGGCCACCGGGACCGGCCCTTTCAACCAACCTGACTGAACCAACCTGACCGACTGCGGATCGGACCAGTTCGCACCTTCACGCTATCGGAGGCCGTCGCGCCGTGCGAGGGCACTTCGGGCATCAACGGTGGCGACCACCGAGACACCTGCGACCGGCCACCCGGCCGTTTCCAGCGCACGCACCCCCTCATCGAGTGTGGCCCCGGTGGTCATCACGTCGTCGACGAGCCAGGCTCGGGCCCCAACACGCGGTGGTGGCGATGCACTCATGGCATGGCGCACGTTCTCGCTCCTGGAGCGTGCAGATAGCGCGGCCTGGTCGTGGACCTGTCGGCTCCATCGGAGGGCAGGCTCAACCGGCAGCGCCGTCAGGGCCCCAACGGCCCTGGCCAGCCGTCGCGCATGATCCTGACCACGGGTCCGCGAGGCGGCCCTGGTCGATGGGACCGGTACGAGTACCGGTGCCGACCGACCGACACCTTCGGGAGGCACGACCATGGCAGCGACTAGCAGCCGACCGAGCGGAGCCGCCAATGCGAGGTGCCCCTGCTCCTTGTGCGCGACGATTGCTGTTGGGACCGAGCCGGCATAGCGGGCCGCCGCGACCACCGACTGCCCACCGGGGGTGAGGCGGGGGTGGACATCGAGGACCCTGTGAAGGCAGCGGTCGCACCACACCTGGCCGACCCGGCCGCAGTCGAGACAGTGTCGACCAATAGCGAGATCGATGAGAGCGGCCCACTGCTGCACGCAACCAACTATGCGCGTCCGAACACGATGCCGCACAGATCCCGAGCGCACCTGTGGACGCGCTCGGTCACCCCGGGTAGGCGGGGTCGCGGCCGGCGACCTGTGCGACCCATACCGAGCCCGACTCGGCCCAAATACCGTCGGCGCTGGTGCCCGCGAGCACCGGCAACGATGGACCGGCCGTCACCTGAGTGACGTCGACAGCCGGGGAACCCGAGATCGGCGTCACGGTGCGATTAAGACTGACCACGGTTGGCTCGAGGACCGAACCGGCCTGCGCCCCCAGCACGACCAGCGAACTGGCGTCAGCCCAGCTCACGTCCTGCACGTCGACCAGCGTTCGCTCAATGCGTCGGAAGCCTTGGACCTGCAGTCCTTCGGCTCGTTGCACGACGCGGCCCACCAAGAGCTCTCCACGCCGGTCCCGGCGCTGCCCTTGCTCGACAACCACAGCCACACGCGTTCCGTCCGCCGACACCCGGAACGCCATGAGGCTGCCCCGAAAGCCGCGCAATGACGCCGACTGCCACGACCCCTCCTCACCGAGCACGCGCACCTTGGGTATCGAGCCACCCGCGTCGACAGCCCAGACTCGCCCGACATCGTCGATGGACGCCGGCAGGAAGCTGCGTCCGGAGAGTTGCTCCTTAACCCCAGCGGAGAGGAAGGGGTGCGTGACGAGCATGGCGGTTCTGCTTGGGTTCAGGGCCGTGATCGTCCCGCCGTCCCACGAATGCGAGGGGGCAACAACTTCCCGCTGTCCTGCGCCAAGCGCGCCTTCGACAGGGGCGCTCCCGCTATCGGTGATCCGCCGCACGACCCCAGAACGAACAATAAGCGCGCCCAGGGCCGGGGACAGGGCACCGGAGTCGTACACCTCCCAGGTTTCTCGCGTCATCACGCTGGGAGCTGCCGGCAGCTGGAGCGGCGAACCCTCAACGGTGATCGCAACGCCAGTGACCGTTGAGGTGAGGCCCAACAAGGTCTCGGTGATCTGCGCCGCGGCCTGCTCGCGGGCGGTGACATCGGCGTCGAAGAACTCAGCAGATAGATCGACGCGAGCGACGCCGTTGTCGTTCGGCACCGCGTCGACCACCAGCGACGTGCCGGCCGGGATCATCGACTCAACCGCCGGGCGAAGCCAGCGAGTCGGACCGTTCAACAGTGACTGCATCAGGCTGGTCGCACTGCCAGCCGGGTCGAGCGGCAGGTACACGGGGTCAGGGACGAGGAGGCTGCCTTGGGGGTTCATGAAGTAGATGTTGAAGGCCCGATACGTCAGCGAAACCTCGATCCGGTCGAGGATCAAACCCTGGGGAAGATCAGTGATCCGCCACTCGTCACCGACGCGTTCCAACTGAAAGAGCCGCTGGATCTCGACGTCCCCCCTGGGCGTGAGCGCACCGTCAGCGCTGATCTTCGCCACCTGATCGGCCTGGAGTTGCACGCCGCCACGCATCCGCTGAAGCCGGAAGTCCGGGCTGTCATCGATGACCGTGACGCCTGAACTTGCGTTCCATTCCTGGGCCGCGTCCGGAGACAGAAAGCGACGGGCGACTTCGTGGTCATTCTCGAAGCTGGCCGAAGCCTCAAGGAACCCGGCGACGACCTCTTCCTGCGTCTGACCGATGACCGGGTCGCGTGGGAGCACTCGAACCGCCGGCTCGTCGACGGCAGCGCGCACCTCATCGCCTCGTTCAATCGGACCGCTCGTCGGGATCTCCGAGCAGCCTGCCACGACCATCACGACGACGACCAGCAGACCCAGGCCCGAGGTTCTCAGCGCACGATCACGCATCGAGCGAATCCTGCCCGCGCCCTTGCGAAGAGACCCCCGCGCCCACCGACAACGGCATGCGGCGTCCCTTCTTGGCATCGACGGGCTCAAGTGGAAGTGGTGAGTCGGTGATCTCGACGCCACCGAAGCGAGGAAGCGTGAGACGGAAACTCGCACCGTCGCCTGGCGCCCCCCAAGCCTGCAACCAACCGCTATGGAGCCGAGCGTCTTCCAGCGCAATCGGAAGACCGAGCCCGGTGCCACCGATCGAGCGCACCCGCGAAGGGTCGGCACGCCAGAACCGGTTGAACACCAGCGACGACTCACCGGGCCTAAGACCGGTGCCATGGTCCCTGACGACGATGGCGACCGCCTCCGTCGAGGACGCCACCGAGATATCGATCGGGTGTCCCTCACCGTGCTCGATCGCATTGGCCAGCAGGTTGCGCAGAATCCGGTCGACGCGGCGGGGATCGTACTCAGCCGTCGCTGGCTCAGGAGACACGTGCACGCGGATCTCGGTGTGGCTGCGCTCAGCGAGCGGACTCAACGCCTCGACAACGGAGGTGACGGCGTCGCGCAGGTCGCCGGGTGCAGAGTCAAGCATGGCAGCGCCGGCATCGAACCGCGAGATCTCAAGAAGGTCGGCCAACAGTGCCTCGAACCGGTCCAGCTGCGTCTGCAGCAGTTCGGCCGAACGCGCCGTCGCCGGGTCGAACTCGTCGCGAGACTCATGCAGGACGTCGGCAGCCATCCGGACGGTGGTGAGTGGCGTCCGCAACTCGTGAGAGACGTCGGAGACGAAGCGTCGTTGGACCCGGGACAGGTCTTCGAGCTGGCCGATCTTGATCTCGAGGCTTGCTGCCATGTCGTTGAAGGAACGCGCCAGACGGGCCAGGTCGTCCTCACCTTTGACCTTCATGCGCTCGGAGAGGCGACCAGCGGAGAACTCCTCAGCGATCGAGGCTGCATACCGGACTGGATCAACAACCTGACGGGTGACAAACCACGAGATCCAGCCGAGTAGGACCACAAGGACCAAGCCGGCAAAGAGCAGCGTGCGACGCACCAGGTCGAGGGTCTGCTGCTCCTGGGTGAGCGGGAAGAGGTAATAGAGCTCGGCGGTGCCGAGTCCAGGCACACTGAGTGGCGCGCCGACGGCAAAGCCGGGTACGGGCGTTCGTCCGTCGCTGTAGACGATCTCGGTGAACGTCGAAGCCAAAACACCCTCGCTTTGCACGGCGTCCCGCAGCTCGGGCGGGACACTGGCCTCGGTCACCGTGCTCGAACCACGCTGCAGCAGCGATGCCGATGAGCTGAGCAGCAGGACGTCATAGAGCCGGGGGGTTCCTTGCCCGCCGCGAGCCAGCTCGACTGCGATCTGTTGGACCAGACTCTGGTTCTTCTCCGAGTTGTCCTCACCAGAAGCGGTGATCAGCGCTTGCGCCTGGTTCAGCCCAGCCTGAGCCTCCACCAAGGACGCGCGCTGCTTGGCGTCCAGGAGCCCCGAGGTGATGCGGCCGATCAGAATCTGACCCAGCACCACCACCACCAGCATCGAGAGCGCAAGTGTCGTTGCCACCACACGCAGATAGAGCGAGGACCGCCACCTGGTGCGGACCCGGTGAACGGCGCCACGGAAGGGGAAGCGATCCACGGCGTCAGTCCGTGGTCATCAAGCGGGTCCGGCCTTGTAGCCAACGCCACGGACGGTGACGACGATCTGCGGGTGCTCAGGGTCGGCCTCGATCTTAGATCGCAGCCGTTGGACGTGGACGTTCACCAAGCGGGTGTCGGCAGC
This sequence comes from Actinomycetes bacterium, assembly GCA_027118455.1. GTDB lineage: Bacteria > Actinomycetota > Actinomycetes > JAHEKZ01 > JAHEKZ01 > JAHEKZ01. The sequence continues at coordinate 28,784 of JAJAYZ010000090.1, read as the reverse complement.
GTGCCGGTAGCCCCACACCTGCTCGAGCAAGGTCTCGCGGGTGAACACCTGCCAGGGCTTGCGGGCGAGGGCGACCAGGAGGTCGAACTCCAGTGGCGTGAGCGCGATCAACCCCTCGTTACGCTTGACGGTGTGCCCAGGGACATCGATCTGGAGGTCGGCGATCTCCAGTGACTCGGGGCGACCCTCGTCGGTGCGACGCATCCGTGCCCTGACCCTGGCGACGAGCTCCTTCGGCTTGAAGGGCTTGACGACATAGTCGTCAGCGCCGCTCTCTAGGCCGAGCACGACGTCGACGGTGTCACCCTTCGCGGTGAGCATGACGATGGGGATGCCCGACTCGGCCCGAATCTCCCGGCAGATCTCGATGCCGTCCTTGCCCGGCAACATGAGGTCGAGCAGTACGAGGTCGGGATTGAACTCACGGAAAGCAGCAACAGCTCGTTCACCGTCGCCGCACAGATGAGGCTCAAAGCCCTCACCACGCAGCACGATGCCGAGCATCTCCGACAATGCCGCGTCGTCGTCGACGACCAGGATGCGTCCCTTCATGAGGTCATAGTCCCACCTACCGTGGCGATCTGACACCATCGCGGTCCTCTCATGACACGATGGCAGCTGAAAATGGACTACGGACCGGTGAGCACCGACAGGGGGACGCATGACCGACGGACCAGGCTCACCGCCGCCTCCCGAACAGTCTGAGCCGCCCGAGCGGGGGGGCAAGACGCCCTGGTCCCCGACGCCGGAGTCGGTGCCGCCGCCCCCGCCACCACCACCCTCTGGGTCAGGCCAACCTCCGACATGGGCGCCAACCCCGATGGGCAGCTGGGGACCACCCCCAACTGCCCCCAAGCCGGGAGTCATCCCACTGCGGCCACTCGGGATCCCCGAGCTTCTCGACGGCGCGATCACCGCGATTCGCCGGTACCCCAAAGCCACGCTCGTGCCGTCGTTTGTTGTGGCGCTGGGGCTAGGCGCCATCACCTTTCTCACCGGACTCGTCAGCGTGTCGATGTACCGGGGGCTCGGCGATCTCGACCCGAACACCGTCACCGGATCCGACATCGCAGGCATCTTCGGTCCGACGGTGTTGGTGTCCTTGGTTGGCGTACTGGTGCAGGTCGTCGCCACCATCTTGCTGACCGGCGTCATCACCGCGGTCATGGGCCAGGCGGTGCTCGGGAACCAGATCACCGCAGGGCAAGCCTGGGCGACGGTCCGCCCGAGGGCGTGGCGGCTGCTCGGCCTTGGGGTACTCGTCGGGCTCATTGTGGGGATGGGCATGTGCTTCTGTTTGATTCCCGGTGGCGTGCTCGGCGTCTACCTCTCCATCTCGTCGGCCGCTCTTGTGCTGGAGCGTTCGACGGTCACCGAGTCGATGAGCCGGTCATGGCGACTGGTCAGCGGCGCCTTCTGGCGAACACTGGGTGCGCTGATTCTCATGGTGATCATCTACACCGTGATAAACGTTGCCATCGGCGTCCCCTTCTCGTTACCCGAAATCATCTCGCCGTCCATTGACCCGGTGACCCTTGGCGTCGATGAGACCCGCTACGTGATCAACCAGGCCATCTCCACGATCGGCAGCGTGATTGTCAGCACGATCACCATGCCCTTCATCGCCGCTGGCATCTCGCTGATCTACATCGACCGGCGGATGCGGACCGAAGGGCTCGACATCACCCTCGCCCGACAGTCGCAGGGTCTGTGATCGAGCTGAACCTCCGCCTGGACATCCCCGTCGACATCGGTCGCGACGAGGCTCAGCAGCTCGCCGAGCGAGAACTCCTCAACCCGCTCTACTCCGACGCCCAGCCCCCGTGGTGGCAACGCACCGGCTCATGGGTCTGGGAGCACTTCACCGATCTGCTGAACCGGCTTGGTGGCGCCGCCAGCAATCTCCTGTGGCTGATCGTCGTGGCCGCCGTCATCGCGCTCATCGTGTTCGTCATCGTGCGCCGTGCTGGCGGAGTTCAGCGCCGGCGGGCAAGAGGTGGCGAAGTTTTTACCGATCGCACCTCGAGCGCAGCTGATCATCGAGCTCGCGCCGAGGGGGCCGCGCGAATGGGCGACTGGAACGAGGCGGTGCTCGAGGGCTTCCGGGTGATCGTCCGCCAGCTCGAGGAGCGCGGTGCCCTTGACCCGCGCGCCGGTCGGACCGCAGACGAAGCAGCCCGTGACGCCGGAGCGGTCTTCGGCCCCCTGCGCTCCGAACTCGACGCGGCAGCCCGAGCCTTTGACGAGGTCGCCTACGGCGATCGACCCGGCACTGCGGAGGCGTACGCGCAGATCACCAGCCTCGACTGCGCACTGAAGCGGTCAGTGATGGCGAGCGTCTGATGAGTGGTCGCAGTGTGCTGAGCAGGCAACGGCGATGGGTGGCGATCGGCGCCGCGTCGGTGATCGTCCTCGGCATCACGACCGCCCTCATGGCATCGACAGCGAGCCGGACGTCATTGGACCCCGACGCCGCAACCCCCGGCGGGACGCGGGCTCTTGCTGAGCTGCTCCGCGACCAGGGCATCAGCATCGAACGCACTACCGACGGTGAACGCGCTATGACCACCGGCTCATCGACCACGCTCGTCGTCGCCTACCCACAGTTGCTGCGCCGCGAGGATGTTCAGCGCCTCGAGGGACTCTCGTCCGACGTGATCCTGCTTGGTCCAGTGATCACCGGCTCTGGCTACCTCGGTGTGGTGTCGTCCGCGACGGCCGACATCGAGGATCGCGAGGCACAGTGCGACCTACCGGCCGCCGCCTTGTCCGGTGACGCCCGAACCGGTGGAGCCGCCTTCACGGTGGCCCCTTCGGCCATGGCCGCCGACGGGCTGGGCGCGACGACCGAGTGCTTTCCCGATGGCGACGCCCCAACGGTGGTCCGACGCGAGACCACGAATGGCGCCAACCACACCGTCCTGGGATCAGCGGATTTCATGACGAACGAGTGGATCGACCAGGCCGGCAACGCCTCACTGGCCCTGAACCTGACCGGCCAGAAGCCAACTCTGGTGTGGTGGCTGCCCACGCCGAGCTACACCGGACGCCAGACGCTGACGAGCCTGCTTCCCGACGGAGTCTGGCCCCTTCTTGGCGTTGCGGCCGTCATCGCGCTCACCCTGGCCGGGTGGCGAGGCCGCAGGCTGGGCCCGGTCGTCGTCGAGCCGCTGCCCGTTGCGGTGCGGGCCTCGGAGACCACCGAGGGGCGGGCCAGGATCTACCAGCGCTACCGCACCCGCGATCAGGCGGCGGCGCACCTGCGAGCCCACATCGCTGACGTGCTCGGTGCCCACCTGGGTCTGCCGCCAACGGCAACAGCAGATGCCGTGGTCGACGCGGTGGCGCAGAGCGCGGGGCGCCGAGCCGACGAGGTACGTGTGGTCTTGTACGGTCCCCCACCAGAGGGGGACAGCGCACTGGTTACCCTCGGCCGCCAGTTGGCCACCCTCGAGCAGGAGGTACGTCACGCGTGACCAGTTCACCCAGTTCACCCAGTTCATCCGATTTCTCCGACCCCCGTAGCGCGCTGCTCGCCGTGCGCCACGAAGTCAGCAAGGCCGTTGTCGGTCAAGACGCCGTGGTCACGGGGTTGATGATCGCCCTGCTCTGCCGCGGGCACGTTCTGCTCGAGGGAGTTCCTGGCACAGCGAAGACACTCATGGTGCGAGCGTTGGCCCGTTCACTCGCCGTCGACAACAAGCGCGTTCAGTTCACCCCCGACTTGATGCCAGGTGATGTCACCGGCTCACTGATCTACGACGCACGCACGGCGGAGTTCACCTTTCGGCCTGGCCCGGTCTTTACCAACCTGCTCCTCGCTGACGAAATCAACCGCACGCCACCCAAGACCCAAGCAGCACTTCTGGAGGCGATGGAGGAGCGGCAGGTCAGTGTCGACGGCACTCCGCGGGCACTGCCAAACCCCTTCCTCGTAGCCGCAACGCAGAACCCGGTCGAGTACGAGGGCACTTATCCCCTCCCCGAAGCTCAGCTCGACCGATTCCTCCTCAAACTCACCATGCCGATCCCTTCCCGCGAGTCCGAGATCGATATCGTGACCCGACATGCCGAGGGATTCGACCCGCGCAACCTCGACGCCGCTGGCATCGTGCCGGTCGCCGACGCTGCAGCCCTCGACGCCGCTCGCGCATCCGTCGCGACGGTCAGGGTCGGACCCGAGGTCGCTGCCTACGTCGTCGACTTGGCACGCGCCACCAGGAACGTTCCAGCTATCCAGCTCGGCGTCTCCCCCCGCGCCAGCACGGCTTTGCTCGCCACCGCCCGGGCTTGGGCCTGGCTCAGCGCCCGCGACTTTGTGACGCCAGACGACGTCAAGATCATCGCCAAGCCAACCTGGCGACACCGGCTTCAGCTCCGTGCTGAGGCACAGCTGGAAGGCACCTCAGCCGACGGTGTTCTCGACTCAGTACTGAGCTCGGTGCCGGTCCCCCGCTGACATGGTGATCACTGGCCGTGCCGTTTCTGTCATCGCGCTCTGCGGTGTCGTCACGCTCGCGCGACCCCAGTGGTCGACCTTTGGGCTCTACCTGGTGGTCATGGCGACGATCCTCGCCATCGACCTGGCGAGGGCTGTCGCGCCCCAAGACTTAGACATCCAACGCAGCGGAGACAGAGCAGTTCGGGTGGGAGACCCGGCCGCTCTGACGCTTCAGCTCACGAACCGGTCGGGTCGACCGTTTTCCGGCTCGGTCCGTGACGCCTGGCCGCCATCGGCTCCGACATCGCCGCGCCGACACGACCTCACGATCGAGAGCGGCGACCGTCGCCGCATCACGACGATCGCACGACCCGCACGCCGGGGAGCGTGTCATGCCGACCGCGTCACAGTCCGAGCTCTAGGTCCGTGGGGGCTCGTTGGCCGCCAATGCAGCATCCCGATGCGCTGGCGCATCGATGTGCTTCCCCCCTTCATCTCGCGAAAGCACCTACCCAGCAAACTAGCTCGACTGCGCGATCTCGAGGGACGCACGATCGTGCTGCAACGGGGTCAGGGAACGGAGTTCGACTCCCTCCGTGAATACGTCGTCGGCGACGATGTGCGGTCCATCGACTGGCGGGCGACCGCGCGTGTCTCCGACGTCATGGTGCGCACCTGGCGTCCAGAACGAGACCGCCACGTTCTGATCGTTCTCGACTGCGGCAGAACGTCAGCGGGACGAGTCGGCGACGCTCCCCGACTTGATGCCGGTATCGAGTCGGTCCTGTTGCTCACGGCGCTGGCCGGGCGCGCCGGCGACCGAGTGGACGTGCTGGCTTGGGACCGTGGGGTTCGAGGCGCAGTCCAAGGTCAGTCTGGCGCCGATCTCATGGCTGCGACCACCTCGATGCTGGCCAACGTCGACTCCAGCCTCGTCGAGACTGATTGGTCACGCCTGGCTGCTGAGATCGTGCGCCGGGCCAGACACCGATCCCTGGTGGTCTTGCTCACCGCCCTCGACCCTGCTCCGCTGCGGCAGGGCGCCCTCCCGGTCCTGCCGCAGCTGATCGGCCGGCACCAGGTGCTGGTCGCCGCCGCCAGCGATCCATCGGTGGCGCAGATGCTGGCCGACCGAAGCGATCTGGCCGCTACGTACCGTGCAGCAGCAGCGGCCGGGTTCAGCCGCGAACGTCGAGCCGTTGCCGACCAGCTCACCCGCTTCGGGGTCGAGGTAGTCGACGCACTGCCCGATGACCTGGCACCGGCACTGGCCGACCGCTACCTCGCCCTCAAGGCCGCTGGGCGACTCTGACAGCTGGGTCTCCCAGCCGATCTCCCTCAGGCAGCAACCGGGCGGGTCGAACCGATGTCGTCCTCACCAAGGTCAGTCCCCAGTCCCGCTCGATCGGCGCGCCTGCCGAGCACCGCAACGTAGGTGAGGAAGCTGGCCAGCGCCAGTACACCGATCAAGATCCGCCCCAACGTCGGCAGCCCCGACGGTGTGACAAACGCCTCGATGACGCCAGAGATGAGCAGCACGACGCTAAGGCCGACGACTGCCGACAGCGTCGAACGGCCTTCCGAAGCGAATGCGTCGGCCCTCATTCGCTGACCTGGCGCGATCAGAGTCCACCCCAGTCGAAGTCCCAGAGCTGAAGCGACGAAGACGGCGGTCAACTCCAGCAGCCCGTGCGGCAAGATTAGGCCGAAGAAGAGGTCCAGACGCCCATTCGCAGCCATGAATCCGCCAACCACACCGACATTGGATGCGTTCTGCCACAGCACCCACAGCACCGGCAGGCCGAGCAGACCCCCAAACGCCAACGAGAGCGCGGCCACCCAGACGTTGTTCGTCCAGACCTTGGCCCCGAAGGACGCGGCAGGATCTGAGGAGTAGTAACTCTCGAAGTCCTCATTGACCAGCCGATCGACATACGCCGGCGGTGCCAGTGCACCTTGAACGTCTGGGTTGGCAGCCACCCAAGCCCCCAGCGCAAAGGCCACGAGCAAGAACCCAAGGGTGACACCGGCAACCCACCACCGTGCTCGGTAGACGAGCAGTGGAAAAGTCACCACGAAGTACCGGGTGATGTCGTCGGTGGTGAAGCGTCGCGTTCCTGTCGTGGTCCCACGGGCACGTGCGACCAGGGTGGAAAGCTCAGCGACAAGGGCCGGATCTGGGGCCTCCGACCACAGGATCGACAGGTCCGTGGATGCGCGCCCGTAGAGATCGACGAACTCGTCGGCCTCAGCACCAGACAACCTGGAGCTCCTGGTGAGTTGGCGTAGGCGATCCCAGTCAGCGCGATGTGTGGCGACTAATCGGTCAAGGTCCATGGTTCGGGCACAATAGCGCCACACGAGCGGCTACCGCCGCCGTCATGGCGGCTGAAGGGGGACCATGTCTCAGCAAGGGGGATACGTAGGCGTAGATGGTTCCGGGCTGGTCACAGGTGAGGCAGTCATCGTCGACCTGCGGCTCGCCAAGGTCCCCAGCCGCAGCTTGGCCTTCTTGATCGACCTGATCCTTCAGGTGATCGCACTTATTGCCATCGCCTTCTCGGTTGGCGTCGTCGCGTCCGTGACCGACGACGTGCTGGCATTCGTCTACTTCTTTGTCGCCTCCATCGCGGTCATCGTCGGCTACCCGGCAACGATGGAGACGCTGACGCGCGGGCGCACGGTAGGCAAGCTCGCACTCGGCCTGCGAGCGGTGCGCAGCGACGGAGGCGCGATTCGCTTTCGCCACGCGCTGGTCAGGGCGCTCGTCGCTGTTGTCGAGATCTACTTGTGTTGGGGAGCCATCGCCGTCATCACCAGCCTGCTCTCTCCAGAGGGAAAGCGAGTCGGTGACTACGCGGCCGGTACCGTGGTCATCCGCGAACGCGCGCCCAAACCAGCCAGGAACGATTCCTTGCCCTGGATTCCCGCCAGTCTCCAGCCGTGGGCAGCCACCCTCGACCTGAGCCACCTGAAGGCGGCCACAGCCCTCAGCGCCCGCCAGTTCCTCTCCCGCGCAAGCTCCCTGAACACTCCGGCACGCGGTTCCATCGGCAGGTCGCTGGCCAACGAGGTCGCCAGCCAGGTCTCACCGCCGCCACCTGCCGGAGCGAGCGCGGAGCTTTTCCTGAACGTCGTTCTCGCCGAACGCAGTCGACGAGCACAGGCTGGTGAGCCTTCGAGCCCAGGCACGCTTGCTGCAACCGCTCAGCCCGCCACCGCTCATCCGCAACAGACAGCGTCCAACATGCCTCGCCCCGCGCCCGTCGCACCGGAAACCCCAAACACCAACGATGGGTTCGCCGTGCCCTCCTGAAAAGCCGCTCTTCCCTATGCCGAAACGATCCCGATCACACCGAGCGTGTTCACGACGCAGTGTGCGAGCATCGCCCCGCTCAATCCGCCGTACTGGCGAACGACGCCCAGCACGATTCCGGCTGCCAGCAGTGGCGCAACTCTGAGCGGTTCGATGTGAAAGAGCGCGAACGGGACGCCGGCGACCATCGTTGCCAGCCATGGCGACCACCCGCGCTTGACCGCGGCGCCCCAGACCAGTCCACGAAAGGCCAGCTCCTCGACGAACGGCGCGCCAATAGCGATAAGAATCAGAAACAGAGCGAATGCCACCGTGCTCCCGGTCATCGACTCGGCAACGTCAGCTCCAGCAGAAGTGACCTCTTGGTCCAACAACTTGGCCGTCAGGCTCGTGAGGACCGTCATGGCAACGAGCGTCGCCACGCCACCAGCCAGGCCGATGCCCAGCGCTCGCCAGGAGACCACAAACCCGTAGGCCGCGCGCCAGCCACTGGACTTTCGCCATGCAGCAATCAGTGGCCAGACAGCCATTCCTGCGAAGAAGAGCGTCTGCGCTCCAGTCAGGAACCAACTACCGGCAGCTGACGTAGCGTCGACGGCGCCATCAGCGGTGAAGGCATCTCCCGCGACCCACACCACTCCGACGGAGAGGAGGACGCTGGCCACCAGCGTCGCGATCACCGCAAGAACGAACCAACCGACGTCACCGAAACCCCAGCTTCCCAATGGCTGGCCGTAGACCTGGCGAACGCGCCGGTCTCGGCTCGGTTCGGTGTCATCTGCTGACCAGTCAGCGGCCATGAGTGGCGCGCTGGCCTCCGTCCACCCGACACCGTCCCAATAGCGTTGCTGTCCAAGCTGATTGGGATCGGCGTACCATCCAGCGGCCGGCGGCGCAGTGTTGTCGGTCATTCGCTGCTCTCAGTCGCCACAACCCGCACGTTGAACTGCGCCGACCCGACCGCGCCCATCAGCGAGACCCACAACATCAGGTACATCTCAGTGGCTCGAGCTGCGGCAACTCCCCCTAGGTCACGAACTCGCCCGCGCGACCAACCGAGCTCAGTTAGCAGATCGATGACGGGCGCCTTGACGACCTGAGTCAACGCGAAGGCCAGCTGAATCTGCCCAGCGAGGCTGTCGTCACCGACAACCGCGAGCCGCGGGGGGGACCCGTCAGAGAAGTCGAGCGGGTTCGCGACATCTACCGGCACTTTGCCAGCCAGCGCATCCGCTCCGGCGACCCTCAGTGCCTCCAGCGAGTGGGCGCCGCAGGTGCACTTGAAGACGACGTCGCCGACCGCGAACGCCTCTGCAAAGGTGCCGGCGCCGGCGGTATCACCTTGGGCCGCGACCCACGCCTGCGCGCGGTCGTTTGGCGTCGACCGCGACCCCATGCATACGACGAGGTCGAGGCCGACAAAGGCCGACCCTAGGGTCTCCCCGACTGTGCCGGTGCCGAGAAGACCCACGTGCATATGAGGTATGTCCTGGCTCAGTAGCGGTAGTGGTCGGGCTTGTACGGCCCACTCTTTGGAATCCCAAGGTACTCAGACTGGTCATCAGTCAACTCAGTCAGCTGGACCCCAAGAGCATCCAGGTGTAGCCGGGCGACCTTTTCGTCGAGATGCTTGGGCAGCGTGTAAACGCCGACCGGGTAGTCAGCCGTCTTGGTGAAAAGCTCGATCTGGGCAATGGTCTGGTTGGCGAACGAGTTCGACATGACAAAACTCGGATGGCCGGTTGCGTTGCCGAGGTTGAGCAACCGACCTTCGCTCAGCACGATGACTGCATGCCCGTCCGGGAAGTGCCAGAGGTCGACCTGAGGCTTGATGTTCTCGCGTCGCACTCCGGCATAGGTGGCGAGCCCGCCCATGTCGATCTCGTTGTCGAAGTGTCCGATGTTTCCGACGATCGCCTGATGCTTCATGCGCTGGATGTCGGCAACGGTGATGACGTCCTTGTTGCCGGTAGCGGTGATGAAGATGTCGGCGGTGGCAACGACTTCGTCCAAGCGCACGACCTGGTAGCCGTCCATCGCAGCCTGGAGCGCGCAGATCGGGTCGATCTCAGTGACCATCACCCGGGCACCTTGTCCACGCAGTGACTCAGCAGACCCCTTGCCGACGTCTCCGTAGCCGAAGACAACCGCGGTCTTACCCCCGATCAGGGTGTCAGTAGCGCGGTTGATGCCATCGATGAGCGAGTGGCGGCATCCGTACTTGTTGTCGAACTTGCTCTTGGTCACCGAGTCGTTCACGTTGATGGCGGGGAAGAGCAGCCCGCCGCCATCGAGCATTTGGTAGAGGCGGTGCACGCCGGTCGTGGTCTCCTCGGTGACACCGCGGATTTCCCTGGCCACCTGGGTCCACTTGTTGGGGCTCTCGATCAGCGTGCGGTTGAGCAGCCGAAGGACCACCTCGAACTCTTCGCTGTCGGCGGTCGATGGGTCCGGAGCGCTACCCGCCTTCTCGAACTCAACGCCCTTGTGAAGGAGCATTGTCGCGTCGCCGCCGTCGTCGAGGATCATGTTCGGGCCTTCGCCGTCGGCCTGACCTGGCCAGGACAGGGCCTGCTCGGTGCACCACCAGTACTCCTCGAGGGTCTCACCCTTCCAGGCGAAGACGGGGACACCCACTGGCGCGTCGACCGAACCCGTCGCCCCCACCACGGCAGCCGCCGCCGCGTGATCCTGGGTTGAGAAGATGTTGCAACTGGCCCATCGCACATCGGCACCTAGCGCCGTCAACGTCTCGATGAGCACTGCTGTCTGCACCGTCATATGCAGCGAGCCAGTGATCCGCGCTCCAGCTAGCGGCTGGACATCGGCGAACTCACGGCGGATGGCCATCAGGCCCGGCATCTCGTGTTCGGCGAGCCTGATCTCTTTGCGGCCGAACTCAGCGAGCGAGAGGTCGGCCACCTTGAAGTCGAGGGCCATTGTGGACGTGGGAGCAGGAAGCGTAGGAGCAGTCACGCTCCACAGCGTACCGGGATCGGCGTCCCACCGCCCTACGACCTCATGCGTCGGGTGCGGGTTCGGTGCGCCCGGCAAAGACATCTGGCTCAAGGTAGATGATCGTGCCGACGACAACGGCGGCGCGGACTCGCACTTCGGCCTCGTTGATCGCCGCCGCCACCTCAGCGACCGACACGTCGGGCCGCAGTGAGATCTTGGCAGCCACGAGCAGCTCGTCGGGCCCTAGGAAGAGCGTCTTGAGGTGGATCAGACGCTCGATTGTCTCGACCCCGAGAACAGCGGCAGTGATCGCCTCGACCTCTGCCGGAGAAACCCCTTCGCCGAGGAGCAGGCTCTTGGTCTCAATCCCCAGGACGACGGCGATAACCATCAACAGGAGGCCGATGGCGATGCTTCCAAGGCCGTCCCAGATCGATGCACCGGTGACGGCAGCCAGGCCGACACCTACCAAAGCCAGCACCAGACCGACGAGCGCTCCGACGTCCTCGAGAAGAACGACAGGCAACTCGGGCGCCTTGGCGCGGCGGACGAACTGCACCCACGTCTGTCCTCGCCGCACCTTGTTCGACTCGACGACAGCCGTGCGCAGCGAGAACGACTCGAGGGCGATGGCCACAAGAAGCACAACGATGGGAACCAAGAGGTTGGTGAGCTCTTCGGGATGTCGAATCTTGTGAATGCCCTCGTACACAGAGAAGAGCCCACCAACGCTGAACAGGACGATCGAAACCACAAATGCGTAGAGGTATCGCTCGCGCCCGTAGCCGAAAGGATGCTCGGGGGTTGCCGACCGCCGCGATCGACGACCGCCTACCAGCAACAGCAGCTGGTTGCCAGAGTCGGCTAACGAGTGCACCGACTCGGCCAACATCGACGACGAACCCGACACCAGGAACGCCAGAAACTTGGTGATCGCGATGCCGAGATTGGCCAGCAACGCGGCGATGATCGCCCGGGTTCCGCTTTCGGCACTCACCGCTGGCTCTGCCGCTCCTGCAAACGCGTCTTGAGCACCTCGATCGGAGGAATCGGCGTCGGGTCGACCCCACCCAGCAGCGCGAGGTACACGCTGGCGAAGTCACCGACCGCGCAGAGGCTGGCCATCCGCTCCAATGGGTGCTCACCAACGGCCACCATCCGGCTCACCGAGACCCCGCACTCGCCGGCAAGAGCCTCAGCCTCGTCGGCCGCGACGGCTACCTCCCACTGCTCGACCGTGTCCCTAAGGAGAACGAGCCGGATCGGAAGGCCCGATGCCGTCGGCGCGCTGAAGGTCACCACCTGATTGTGCAGTGCCTCGGGCAGCACCCCGTTGACCGCGGGGTACTTGGCGTTCTCGGCCAGCTGACACAAGAGCCGGTACGCCGCGATCCCCGCGAGGTCGCTGCTGCCCCAGATCATCGGCAGCGTCCCCACGAGCTCTGCTGCAAGCTTCTTGGCCGGGTTCTGATCGATCGACACCGTCGGCGCGCACTCAACCGCCAGCCCGTCCAGCAGGTCGGCGACAGCTTCGAGCCGCGCTGGCTCGGCGTCAACAACTCCCAAAGCGTCTGCAGCAACCAGAAGTGGGACCGACAACGCCCAGAGATTGGCCCGGGGTGGACGCCCAGAAGGAACCGGCACCCAGGGGATGTTCGCGGCGATCGCGAGCTCGACCAAAGGCGAGCCCTCCGCCGCAACGACGACCGTGCGTGCGCCCCGTTCGATAGCGGTGCGAGTGCATGCCATCGTCTCGGCCGTTCGCCCAGAGCTCGAGACCGCAATCACCAGGTCGTCGGCACCTACCCAGGCTGGCAAGGTCCAGCCACGCACACGTTCTACCGGGACCGGGCACTCAGGGCCTGCCGCCGCTTGGAGCACGTGTCCGGCGATCCCAGATCCACCCATTCCGGTGACGACCACTGCCCGAGGTCGGCCACCGTGCCTCACCCCGACGACCCCTGACTGCTCGCAAGCCACCAAAGCCTGTCGTACCTGTTCGCCTGCTGAGGCGACGGCGTCGAGCATGCCGCCTGGGTCTGCTGCACGTACGGACTCAAGGTCGTCGAGATCGACAGGGCTGACGTGCGCGTCGGTGTCAGCTGCCATGGCCGGCCTCATCGACTAAGAGAATGGGAATGCCATCACGAACGGGATAGTGCAAGCCGCAGCTCTCGTCCGAGCAGGCGAGCGTCTCGACCGGTCCTGTTTCGGGGATCGCCTGCAACTGCCCGTGGCACTGAGGGCAGACGATGATCGTGAGGAGCTCGGGATCGATGTTCGATGCTTCGGTCATCACGAGCCACCTCGGATCTGACGAAGCACCTCATCGCGCACGGCGGCCATCGTCTGCGGCGCTTTCGCTTCGACGTTGAGTCGCAATAGCAGCTCGGTGTTACTGGCGCGCACGTTGAACCACCAGGAATCGGTGGACGCATCGCCAGTCACGGTGAGGCCATCGAGTTCGTCGATGGTGACACCTGGCCGCGTCGCCCAGCTCTCTTTGAGCGTTGCGAGGACCGCAGCCTGATCATCGACGGTCGAGTTGATCTCACCGCTCGCTGCGTAGCGATCGTAGGGGGCCAGCAACTGCGAAAGCGGGACAGTGGCTTCTCCCAACGCCGCCAGGGCGTGCAGCCCCGCGAGCATCCCAGAGTCGGCGCGCCAGAAGTCTCGGAAGTAGAAGTGCCCAGAGTGCTCGCCACCGAAGATCGCACCGGTCTCGGCCATCACGCCCTTGATGAACGAGTGACCGACGCGCGTGCGAACCGCCGTACCTCCAGCTTCGGCCACAACTTCGGGCACGGTCTGGCTGGTGATGAGGTTGTAGATGACTGTTCCACCCGGGTCGCGGGCAAGCTCGCGGTCAGCGATGAGCGCCGCTAGCACGCTCGGTGAAACGATCTCGCCGCGCTCGTCGACCACGAAACAGCGGTCGGCGTCCCCATCGAACGCCAGGCCGATGTCAGCCCCGTGCTCGATCACGGCGGCCTGCAGATCACGCAGGTTCTCCGGTTCGATGGGGTTGGCCTCGTGGTTCGGGAAAGTGCCGTCGAGCTCGAAATAGAGCGGAATCATCATCAGCGGGAGGCCGTCGAAGACCGCAGGTGCGGTCAGACCTGCCATGCCGTTGCCGGCATCGATCACGACCGTCATCGGCCGTACGTTGGCAAGGTCGACCAGCGACCGAAGGTGCGCGACGTAGTCGGCGAGCATGTCTCGTTCGGTGATCATTCCCCTCGGCTCTCCGGAACCGCTGACACCCAGAGCCAGAGCGTCCCTGATCGTTGCCAGTCCTGACTCCTCACCGACCGGGGCGGCGTAGGCGCGACACAGCTTGATGCCGTTGTACTGAGCAGGGTTGTGACTTGCGGTGAACATCGCACCAGGCAGACCCAGCAGGCCAGACGCGCAGTAGAGCTCGTCGGTGCTCGCCAACCCGATGAGAGTGACGTCGACACCCGCAGATGCGACACCATTGGCAAAGGCAGCAGCCAACTCTGGCGAGGTTGGACGCATGTCGTGCCCGACCACCATCCCGGAGACATTCCCCTCGGCCGCCAAGACCTGCACAAATGCGGCGCCGACGGCGCGACAAAGGGTCGCATCGAGCTGGTGGGGCACGACGCCACGGATGTCGTAGGCCTTGATGATCGACGCCAATATCCCGGCGTCGACGGGAGCGCAGGCTTCGGGTTCAGAAGTCACAACGGTGGACCCTACCGAGCCGTTGATGGTGGGGCGGTCACGAGGTCAGCGGGGTTTGCGGGTCTTGTCGAGGACGGTTGTCACCGGCAGCTCGCGGTGGTGGACGCCGCTGGCGTCCACCCAAGTCTTGTGCTCGCAGCGGTGACACGAGACGAACTCCACCGGCGTCCCATCGGTCAGCGTCATCGCGAGGTGCGTGATGCGTTCACTCCCGCACTCGGCGCAGATGATATCGGGGCGGGCGCCGGCTTGGGTGAGCGAACCGAGCGGGATGGTCAAGGGCTGCGATGACGAGCGGGCCATGGGATCTCCTCCTCCAGTGCGATCCCGGCAGGTGCCAGGCGGACCGTACGGGCGGCGGACCGTTATCGCTGGGGACCTATCGGCAGAATGGCACGTCGAGGTTGAATCCAGGGAGGTTCCCGGCATAACACGCAAAACGGACAGATCCTCACCAGCGGGCTGGCGCCGGTCAGACCTCGGAGTCCTCCAGGGGCGGGAGCACCCACAGGTGCCCTCGACGGCCGTGCTCAGGCGCTGCCCCGCGCACTGGGTCGTGGCCGGTACCCGGTGCTAGAACATCGGGACGCCCCGCCTCGCGAACGGCATCAGCAAGCGCCTCGAGGTCGTCGCTGCTCGGCCCAAGCATCGCGGGGTCAGGAGACAGTCGGACGATCTCCCAGCCGCGGGGGGCCGTGAGCCGCCCGCCATGGACCTCACAGAGGTCGTAGCAGTGCGGCTCGGCATAGGTCGCGAGCGGCCCCAGAACGGCGGTGGAGTCTGCGTAGACGTACGTGAGCGTCATCACGGCGGTGCGGTTGCACGCACTGCGCGAGCAACGCCTCATGGGACTCACGGCGTGACGGTACCGGTCTGGACCCGCCGAATCGGTGATTTCCCGCCCTGCCGACTGCCGTGTCGTCCTCACCGCCAGCACCTGCTGCCTGGTGCCTAGGGTGGTGACCGTGGTCAGAAGACACCGGCACGGGCGCAGCCTGCGCGTGACCGGTGGTGTCTCCCCCCGGTCGGGCGTCGGTCTGGGACGCCTGGCGCCGGTTGTCGACGCAGCAGCCATCCGCCTCGCTCGCCTCACCGGTGCCGGGCACTCGGAGTCGGCCATTCCCGCCTTCGACATCACCGTCGCACCGCTTCCCCCTGGAGACCAGATCGACCAGAGCGAGCCTTCCGACGTCACGGGCGGTGCGCTCCTCGCCGGGCACCAGACAACATCGGAGGGGGCAATCGTCATCACGCTGTTCGCCCGACCGCTCCTGCTCTGGGCCGACGGCACCGGCGTGTCGCTCACCAGCCTGGTCCGTCAGGCGATGGCCGAGCAGTTGGCTACGGCTGTCGGCCTCGACGCCCAGGATCTCGACCCCGAGGCCAACTGACCCCGAGGCCGACTGGCCCTGCCCGCCGAAGTTCGAGGCGGTCAGCCCGTTGACCCCACAGCGATCTCCGGAAAGGCCTCGGCCACCTGGGCGAGAAGGCGCGCCGTCGTGAGTGGGAAGGACGTCACCAAGGGGCCCCGAGGACCCTCCTCGTCGAGCATGCGCACCCCGTAGAGCGGTCCATCACCACCAGGGGTCACCACCAGCCCGTACGACTCGACCTTCTTGTCGTTGCCCTTAGCGCCCTTGGCACCCTTGGCTTGAGGCGGCTCCACCGTGACCACCTGCGTAGTTCCCGCAGAAAGGTCGACGCGGGCGGCGGTCCACTCCTTGCCGCCGGCGAATCCGGTGACAACCGCGGTCGCATCTGCCGCTGGCGCGGTCAGGATGAGTCGGGTCTGCAGATCGGCAGAGGTGCGGTTGTCCGGAACCACCGCAGGGGCATCGAGCGGGTTGGCGGCGGCCAGGTAGAGCACGTCACCGAAGAGATCGGGGTTCTTCAGCTCCACTCGCGCCCCGGCCGTGACGGGGGCGTCGGACGAGATCACGATCGCCGCGGGGTCACCCCGCAAAGCCTCGGTGAGATCAACCGACGCAACGCCAGCAGCTGGCACGTCGATCACGTCAGCGCCTTGGGGCGTGAACGAGCCCTCTGGCGTGATGATCGTGAGGGTGACGACGGCAGCCTCTTCCGGCGCGACGATGTCGAGGTGCACCTGACTTTCGCGGCCTTGGTTGACGGCCGGAACGCCGGGAACCACGAGGTCAGTTGCTGGCGCTACCGCTTGAGGAAACCAATCGGTGCCGCGCGGCTCGAAACCGAAGACGTCGGTCTCGGTGATCGCAGCCGTCAACCGCCCGACCCGTACTTGCACCTGAACAGCCAGAACCTTCTCGCCGGGCGCCACCCGGTCGAGCCGCACCTCGACACTGGTGCGTGGTTGCACCTGGACCCCTCTGGCCCCTGGCGCGTCGACGAGCCCGCCTCGCCCATGGAAGGTCACGTCAACCGTTGCCGTCGCAGACTCAGGGTTGGTGAGGACCAGGACGGCGCGGTCACCGACACCGGAGGCCGGCCCGACGAACCAGAAGTCGGTGCCGGTCGGCTGACACTGCGTCGAGGCCAAGCCGCGACCTTGACCGTCTACCGTGCGTTCGGTCTGCGTCACCGAGAATCCCGGAGCCAGCGCACCTGACGCAGCGCCGGTCACTAGGTCGCGTTCACCGTTGCGCCCGATGTAGGTTCCTCGGTCACCGGGTTCGCGAAGGCTGATCAGCGTCTCCTCCTTTGACTCAACAGGAACGAGGGTGCGCACGACACCACTGCCAGAAGCGTTCGGGTCGATTCCAGGAACCTCCGGTGGCGTTGCTGCCGCAACGGCCGACTCGGTGAATCCCTTGCGCGAGCGCAGTCCTGGGCAGGCCACCGTCGTCTGCGTCACCGGGACCAGCTGTGGCGTCACAGCAGCAGGTGCCGAGCGATCAGCACCGAACACCGTTGCCGCCGTCGCGGCCGCGACAACTAGCACCACGACCACCAGCAGATGCACAGCCGGACGACCCCATGGGTGGCCGGCCCGCACGCTCATACCGCCTCCTCGTCCACGCGCCGACGACCGGGCAATGCGATCAGAACGAGGGCGACGACGGCCAGCAACTGGCCCAACACCAGCACCAACCGCCAGGGATCATCGACCGACATCTGCACCTGGGTTGGAGCGGCTCCAGCGACGAACCGCTGGGCCCAGTCCGACGCCCCGCTGGTCGGCAGCTCACGCGTCCCAGCCTCCGTGGACGCAGTGGCCACCCAGCCGTCGTCAGCGAGCTCGGCCAGCTCGAGTAGGCGATCGGTGTCCGCAGCAGGGACGTCGACGGCGACGGCGGCCGGGTCGTCTGGGACCTCCGAGGCGAGCACGGCACGCTCTCCGTTCACGAGCATCCGTACCCGGCCGGTGGGCTGTTCGACCCTCCAGAGCGAGGACTCATCGGGGTTGGCGATTCGCAATAGCCCCGGAGCGGAGTCCAGGGCGACCTCGAGGTCAGGATCGACAGGAGCGACAGCAAGGACGTACTGCACGGCACGGTCGGCCAACTCGTCAACCGGCGCACTGCCTGCGCCTGATGCAAGGTCGGAAACCACGCGATCCAACGACGTCAGCTGGTCGACAGGAGGAGCGGTCTCGACGTCCCCCCACTGCGCGTCCCTCGACCGTAGAACGGTGTAAGCCAACCGACCGGACGCAGGCTGCAACACCAAGGTGCGAATCTGTTCGGGCAGGCCGGACTGTGCGCGCACGAAAGCCGGCAGCGGGTTGGCCCCGCCGCGGTCCAACGGATCGGTGGCGCCGCGTCCCATCCAGGCCACTCCCCAGATGATCGGGCTCACCGCGGCCATCGCCACAACTACCGCCAGCGCCGGTTGACGCCAGGTGAAGGCCGCTCGCTGCAACCGGACCCTGGTGCCCATGGCCGCTGTGGCGATGGCGACCAAGCCGGCCGCGACCGCCAACACCAGCACTGAGCCGCTCCACACAGCAACGGGTACCGCGCTCGTGTCCGGCGTCACCACCAAGGCTTCGAGCACCAGCGCCCAGGTGAGGCTGACTCCCACGACGACAAGCGCAGCTCGAACCGGACGCCTCAGCTGGGCTCGGAGTACGGCCGCCAGGGACGCAACCACCAAGCCGAGCCCGAACCACCATGGCGCAGACCACCAGCCTCCAGCATCGAAGAAGACCGCATGCCAGGCGGATTCGTCGTCACCGACCCAGGGCAACCCAGGCTCCAGAAGCAGCACGGCCGGATCAGCGGCGGCAACCGGCCACCACGGCAGGAGCAGCAGCAGCGGGCCAATCACCATCGAAAGTGCGGCGAGTTGGGCACGCGGACCGGTGGCCAACAAGGCGAGCACCACGCAGAGAGCGGCCAGCGACACGATGAGCGGTGGGGCAAGCGCCACCATGGCAGCGATCAGCAGCACTGCAGCGGCAGCCGCTCTTGTCGAAGCTGGCCGCCCCCCGAGGCCCACAGCTCGGGCAGCCGCCACGGCAGCCAGTGGCACCAGGACTCCGACCAGCACGGTGGTCCAGCGACCCTGAGCCGTTGCCGCCAGGAAGACCGGGTTGAGCGCGTAGGCGGCACCGACCCACACCCGGAGCCGAACCGAGAGCCCGAGCGAGTCGATGACCAGGTAGGCAAGAAGCCCAGCCAACGGTGGCCCGAGGACCAGCACGGTCGGCACCACCCACGTCGCGTGGCCAAGCAGCAAGGTGGCGAGCAGACCCAGCACCGCTGTCGACGGGTGCGCCATCGTGTCACTGCCCATCGTGACTGGGTGCCACGCGGCCGCGTACTGCTGCCACACGTCCGATGCCCCGGTCGGCATGGGGAGCAACGCGCCGCCGCGCAGCACCCCATCGCGGTAGAGACCGCGCCAGGCGATCAGCTGCACCGCCACCAAACCGACGAACAAGAGCACGGCAGGTCGCCGGACCCAGCTGCGAAGCCGGCCGGTCCCGGTTCCCACGAAGGCATCGAGGTCATCGTCGGATGGCCCGGACTCCAAGATCGTGCTCGGCGCAACGTCGGTCTCGACACTGAGCGAGCCGGCCAGCGTCTCGAGGCTGTGTCGGACCTGTTGACCAGGCGGCGGGAAGAGCGACTGGAGGCTGCTGGCCTTGACCAACCGCCACCGCTTGCGGGCGCGCCTGGCCACCCGCAGCCGCTGAGGCCGCATCAGCACCGCGCCCACCGCACTCATCTCAGCTGCCGCCTCCCGCGGAGCTTTGCCGAGCACGTTGCCGAGCGCCCGAACGAGGGTCAGGAGGAGGAGCCACAGCCACCGAAGCAGCACGGTGGAGCCCCGGCCGTTTGCCAGAAGGGTGTAGAGCGCACTGGCTCGGTCGGTGCTGTGCGGATCGGCTATGACGCGAGAGCGCCGCCCCCTCGCCATGGCCTCGGCGTGGTGCACGACTGCGTCGCTGGCCACTGCCACCCGATGACCAGCGAGGTTGACCCGCCAGCCGAAGTCGACGTCCTCCCGGAAGAAGGGCAGCGACCGGTCGAACCCGCCGAGGTCGCTCCAGAGGTCGCGGCGTACCAAGAGCCCAGCGCTGCCAACGGCAAGGGTGTCACGTTGACCGTCGTACTGCCCCTGGTCTTGCTCGCCACGCTCGAGCCCGGTGTGCCGCCGCCCCGCGCGTGAGATGGACACCCCCACCTCGAGCAGTCGCCGTGGTTCGTCCCACCCGAGCACCTTCGGCCCCCACACCGCAACCGAGGGCTGGTCGGCAGCGTTGCGTAGCAGCGCAGCCAGGGCGTCCGGCTCGGGGGCGCTGTCGTCATGCAGGATCCAGAGCCAGCCCGATGCCGGGGCTGCCTCGACGCCGGCGTGCACGGCAGCTGCGAACCCAGTGTCAGCGGGGAGCGTCATGACGCGGTTGACCAACCCCGCCTGTGTTAGCAGCGACGCAGTGGCATCCTCAGATCCAGTGTCGACAGCAATGACGGCGCCCGGAGCTGGGTCGAGCGCCGCAAGGGCCGCAAGTGTTCGCGGCAAGAAACTCTCCCCGTCGTGAGCGACGAGCACCGCGACGACGCCGGCGTCGTCGGGTGTTTCGGGGAGTGGGACGTCTCGGCTCATGGTCGGCGTCCCACCCTACGTGCCGTCAGCCGATCGGCAGCACCGCGGTGCGACGACCTGGCGTGAGCGGGCCAGGCGGGGGCTCTGGCTACACCGCTTCTTTCTTGAGCCGCCGGCGCTCGCGCTCGGAGAGGCCACCCCAGATTCCAAAGCGCTCATCGTGGCCCAACGCGTACTCCAGGCAGTCGCCACGCACGTCACAGCCGAGGCACACCTTCTTCGCCTCGCGGGTCGACCCACCCTTCTCCGGGAAGAAAGCCTCCGGGTCGGTCTGCGCACACAGCGCTCGCTCCTGCCACCACAGCTCAGGATCTTGCTCTTCCATCAGACTGATGGCCTCGGTCACCGTTCCTCCTCGACCCAACGGGTGTCGTCCGGCCACGGGCTGGTCGAACGACATGCGTGGAATTACAGGGGTGTCGTTGCCCTCCTGTCAACACTTTCTCTGCTATTCGTTCCACGAGAACGACACGCAGTGTGACCGAGCCGTCACCGAAGGCACTGGCCTTCGCGGCATCGTCGCAGGTCAGCGCGCTAGGGACGGCTTGGGAAGGACACCTCCGGTGTCGGTGGACCGTTCGGACCTTTCTTGCGAGACCGGACCGTAGGTTGTCGTCCGCTGCCGAGCCGGGCGTCCGACTTCGGCAGCCCAGGAAACTAACTCGGCGACCGGAGTTGCCGACCCGTTGGCACTTCCGGCCATCCGGCTGATCGTCTCCTCCATGAGCGTCCCGCCCAGGTCGTCGGCCCCCGACCTGAGCATCGTCTGCGCCCCAGAAGCACCCAGCTTGACCCACGAAACCTGGATGTGGTCGATGCGTTCGTGCAGAAGCAGCCGGGCTGCGGCATGCACGGCCCTGGTCTCCGCCGAAGTCGGACCAGCGCGTCCGATGCCAGCCAGATACAGCGGCGCAGACCGATGCACGTACGGCAGCGGCACGAACTCGGTGAAACCAGCGTGCCCATGCGTCATCGCGTTGTCCTGAACGGCCGCCAACACCCGAAGGTGGGTGAGCCAGTGGTCGGGGCGATCAACATGCCCGAACATCATCGTGCTGCTGGTGGGCAGCCCGAGCCAGTGCGCGGACTCAACGACCTCGACCCAGGTCGAGGTCGGTAGTTTCCCCTTCGTCAGAAGCCAGCGGACGTCGTCGTCGAGGATCTCCGCCGCCGTTCCGGGCAGCGACCCGAGCCCCGCTTCTTGGAGCGCAGCCAAGAAGTCCGGAATGGACGAACCGTCATGAGCGGCGCCGGTCGCGATCTCCATCGGGCTGAAGGCATGCACGTGCATCTCGGGAAGCGCAGTCGTGATTGCCCGCACGAGATCGACGTAGTGGGTCGCCGGGATCTGCGGGTCGATGCCACCCTGGAGACAGACCTCGGTAGCGCCGAGATCCCAGGCCTCCACGGCTCGCTCGACCACCTCGTCGATCGATAGAGAGTAGGCGTCGGCGTCGGTTCGACGCTGGGCGAACGCGCAGAAACGGCAGCCGGTGTAGCAGATGTTCGTGAAGTTGATGTTGCGGTTCACGACGTACGTGACCTCGTCCCCCACCACCTCTCGACGCAACTCGTCAGCGAGTGCAGCCACGACGTCGAGCTCAGCGCCTTGAGCGGTCAGAACCGCCAGCGCGTGCCTCTCGTTCTGGGGCAACAACAGTGCCGCAGGATCACGTTCGGCGACGCGGAGCGCGTCGCGAACGTCAGAAGCAATCGGGCTCGGCGCCTGGGAGCTGGCAGCCGCTGCGACGTCGTCCCACGAGCCGAAGGCTTCTTCGACATCGCTGCGCGCCACTGTGCGCCGACCTTCGGAGTCAATGGCCAGGTGCAGGTCGACCCGGCCGAGGTCCCCGAGTCGATCGGGCTCCTGCCACGGCATCCCTTGGGGTCGAACGCCGTTATGGGCGAGGCCGCCATCGTCAGCGAGCGCGTCAACGTGGGGTTGAACACGCGGGTCGACCCAGCGCTCACCCCGGCGTGCATAGGAAGGGTGGACGGTGAGGCGCTCGCGCAGCACGAAGCCACTAGCGGCGGTCTGGTCGGCCAGTGTCTGCAGATGTGGCCAAGGCCGCTCAGGGTTGACGTGGTCGGGAGTTATCGGGCTGACGCCTCCCCAGTCGTCGATCCCAGCGGCAAGCAGACTCGGCAGCGCGTCGGGGTCGGAGAGGTTGGGAGGAACCTGAAGGCGCATGGAAGGCCCCAGGAGCACGCGCGCAGCTGCGACCGTTGCCAGGAAGTCATCAGACCCCGCATCCTCGACACCGGCCATGGCGGTTCCGGCCTTTGCCCTGAAGTTCTGGACGATGACCTCCTGCACATGGCCATGGCGTCGATGGGCCGACCGAATGGCCAGCACCGTCTCAGCGCGCTCGACGAGGGTCTCGCCAATCCCTACCAGAACCCCGGTCGTGAACGGGACGGACAGTCGTCCAGCGTTCTCCAGAACTGCGAGCCGGACCGCCGGTTCCTTGTCGGGTGACCCGTGGTGCGGTGACCCTGGCGCGGACCACAACCTCTGACTCGTCGTCTCGAGCATGAGCCCCATGGACGGCGCGACCGGCTTCAGACGCAGCAGCTCGTCCCAGGTCATGACTCCGGGGTTCAGATGCGGCAGCAACCCGGTCTCCTCAAGCACCAGAACGGCCATCGCTCGGACGTAGTCGATGGTGTTGGCGTACCCAGCTTCGGCCAACCAGGCCCTGGCCTGGGGCCAACGCTCCTCGGGCCGATCCCCCAGGGTGAAGAGCGCTTCCTTGCACTCCTCGGCGGCTCCGGCCCGCGCGATGGCCAGCACCTCATCAGGTGACAGGAACGGCGCGGGGAGGTCACCGGGCGCTGCGACGAACGTGCAGTAGTGGCACCTGTCGCGGCAGAGCCGGGTGAGCGGGATGAAGACCTTGCGGGAGTAGGTGATGACGCCAGGGCGTCCGGCGTCAGTGAGGCCGCGGTCCCGCAGCCCGCCAGCGAGGAGCAACAGGGCATCGAGCCCACAGCCCCTGGCGGCCATCAGCGCTGCAGCCTCCCCCGCATCGAGCTCTTTGCCCTGCACGGCACGGCGGAGTGCCCGATTGGTCTGTGCCGCGGTGGGCGAAGGGCCAGGCGGCGATGGGGGCATCCGCCGAGCGTACGTCAGCGTTCGGGGATGGTCCGGTCACTGCCGTCCCACCGGGGCCAACGGGGCCAACGGGGCCAACGAGGTTCTTACGATCTTCGGACGCCGCCCCGAGGGCAGGTGCTCAGGGTGCGGCGCACTTACGCTGGCGGCGTGAGCACCCCCTCCCACTCGGCCTTGCCAGGTACCTCCGGTCGAGCAAGCGGCCCTGCGACCGCGCCAGCAACCGTGCTCGTGGTCGACGACGACCGAACGGTTGCCGAAGTTGTGGTCACGTACCTCGAGCGGGCTGGAATGCGCGCTGTGCACGCCCCAGACGGAGCTTCAGCACTGACTGCATTCACCACTGAGTCTCCTGATCTGGTGGTCCTCGACCTGATGCTTCCAGACCTCGACGGGTTGGAGGTCTGCCGGCGGATCCGCACGAGCTCTGACACTCCCGTGATCATGCTCACCGCACTCGGCGACGAGGTCGACCGAGTGCTTGGGCTCGAAGTCGGTGCAGACGACTACGTCACCAAGCCGTTCAGCCCTCGCGAGCTGGTGTTGCGCGTGCAGTCGGTACTACGCCGAGCTGCTCGCGAGCCAGCTGATCCAGGAGCGATTCATCAGGGCCCGGTGCTCCGGGACGGCGACCTCGTTCTCGACACCACCGCACACACTGCCGCAAGGGCAGGAGAGCCCCTCCCACTGACGAGCCGTGAGTTCGACCTGCTGGCATTCCTCCTGGCGAACCCGGCGCGCGCCTTCACCAGAGCTGAGCTGATGGAGAAAGTCTGGGGCTGGTCGTTCGGCGACCAATCCACCGTGACGGTGCACGTCAGAAGGCTGCGCGAAAAGGTCGAGCCGCTGCCCACCACTCCTGTCCGTCTGGTGACCATATGGGGCGTTGGCTACCGCTGGGACCGCGTGGAGGCAACACCGTGAACCCGTGGGCTGCGGTGACGCTGACCGCCGTCCTCAGCAGCACCATCGTCGGCGCGGTCGGTCTGGTGCTCCTGCACTTGCTCGGACGTCGTTCGGCCCGCACTCTGGCCTGGCTCGCGCCAGTGACTGCAGTTGTCGCAGTAGTGGTCGGTGTCGTGGCCACCGCTCAGCGGATGTTCCTCTCCTCCCATGACCTCGGCGTCGTCCTGGTGGTTTGCGCCGCCGCCGGTGTCGTCGCTGTTGGCATCGGGCTACTCCTGGCACGACGGGTCGACCAGATTGAGAAGCACTCGCGCGATCTCGCCGAGGAGCGCGCCCGAGCGGAGGAGGCCGAGCGGACTCGACGCGAGCTGGTGGCGTGGGTCTCGCACGACCTCCGGACCCCGCTTGCCGGAATGCGTGCGATGACCGAAGCGCTCGAGGACGGCGTTGCCCCAGACCCCGACCGTTACCACCGCCAGATGCGCACCGAGGTGGACCGTCTCACCGCGATGGTCGACGACCTGTTCGAACTCTCACGCATCAACGCTGGCGCGCTACGCCTGGTGCGCGAGCAAATCTCACTCGCTGACGTTGTGGGTGACGTGGTCGCGGCCGCTGCCCCTTTGGCTGCTTCCCGCGGCGTGCACATCACCGCGCAGGCGGAGGTGATAGGCGTGGACATGGTCAATGCCGACGAGCGCGAACTGCGTCGGGCGATCGCCAACTTGGTCAGCAATGCCATTCGCCACACCCCTCATGACGGCACGGTGCAGGTGGCGGCGTCGGTCGTCAGCGGCACCGCAAGAGTCACCGTGACCGACGCGTGTGGGGGTATCTCTGACGCAGACCTCGCCCGCGTCTTCGAGGCTGGCTTCCGCGGCGACCAGGCAAGGACACCGGATCCAGATGGCGGCGCCGGTCTGGGGCTGGCCATCGTTGAGGGAATCGTCACCGCCCATGGCGGAGCCGTCGGCGTCCAGAACGTCAGCGGTGGGTGCCGTTTCGAGATGCTGATCCCGGCGTCCAGCTGATCGTGACGACGTCACGGTGGTAGCCGGGGTCGATGTCGGTCAGCGCAGCAGCAACGTCTGGTTCACGCGCCTCGCTCAGGCAGAGCCGCTGCGCCACCAGCGCTGAGCGTTCATCGAGCGATTCGCTGTCGGAGCCATCAGCGGCGGCGGGGTCAAACTGTTGCCAGTAGTCCGTACGCAGGTCGGCAACGTCCATGGCGCCAAGGATCTCCACGAGGTCACCGGCGATCGGGACTACGGGCCGATCGACGCCATGGAACTGTTTCCAGAGCGGGTTCATCCACGAGAGCGGGTGGTGCGGCGGCAGTTCGAGAACCACGCGGCGCTTCGCCTTGGCGTCAAGCGCGCCGAGAAAGGGCACGATGTCGGCCACGTTGTAGACAACGTGATGCACCACCACGACGTCATGCGGGACGACGTCAGCCGCGGCGGCAGGCCAGCTGCCAAGAACCTCGCGGTGATCGACTCCTGCAGCGGCTGCGCGCTCGGCAAATGCCTCCAGCATCGGGGCCTTGCCGTCGACGGCGGTGATCGTCGTCGCCCAGGCAGCCAAGGGAAGCGAAGCCGCACCTGCCCCTGCACCGACGTCGAGGACGGAGCCAGGATTTTCCCGGAGGGCCTCGGCGGCCCGTTCGAACGAGACACCAGCTGGATCATTTACCGCTCGATCAGCGCGGCCAGAAAAGCATAGGACCGGCAGCATCCAAGGATCGCGCGTTGCGGCGTCCACAATGTGCGGCGGGATAGCCCACGCCGCCAAAGCGTCGGTCCAGCACTGAGCCAGGGCCGAGAGATCCGCAGGTCTGCTCACTGACAAGATGCTGCCATGCGAATCACCGCCCTGACAGGGGGCATCGGTGGCGCCCGCTTTCTGCGGGGTCTCCGAGAACACTTGCGGACGCGCGCGGACACTTGGGCCGGTGCCGACATCACGGTGATCGGCAACACTGCCGACGACATCACCCTGTTCGGCCTCCGGGTCTGCCCCGACCTGGACACGGTGATGTACACCCTTGGCGGAGGTATCCACGATGAGCAGGGCTGGGGGCGCGCGGATGAGACGTTCAATGTCAGCACCGAGCTGGCAGCGTACGAAGTACCGCCCGACTGGTTCACCCTCGGCGACCGCGACATCGCCACCCACATCGTGCGAACCCAGATGCTGCGCGCCGGCTGGTCGCTCACGGACGTCACGGCCGCCCTTTGCACCCGCTGGCAACCTGGGGTTCGACTGCTGCCGATGAGCGACGATCCGGTCGAGACCCATGTGGTCGTGCTTGACGACAGCGGGGCACGTGAAGCGTTGCACTTCCAGGAGTGGTGGGTGCGCGAGCAGGCCAAGCGCACGGCCCAGGAGTTCGTCTACCTCGGTGCGGCTGAAGCCAAGCCGACAGCGACCGTCCTAGACGCGTTGCGCGACTCCGACGTGGTGCTGCTTCCGCCGTCGAACCCGGTCGTCAGCATCGGGGCAATCCTTCAGATCGCAGGTATCGGCGACGCGCTGCGCTCGACGGCCGCACCTGTAGTCGGGGTCTCGCCGATCATCGGTGACGCCCCCGTTCGTGGGATGGCAGACGCATGCCTGTCTGCCATCGGTGTCGGTACCTCGGCGGCCGCCGTTGCTGGCCACTACGGCGCGCGCATCGCCGGAGGTCTACTCGATGGCTGGCTGGTCGCCGAAGAGGATGCGTCGACGTCGGCACCTGCCGGAGTCATCCAACGCTCCCGGCCGCTACTGATGACCGCAATCGAAGACGCTGCGGCGATTGCTGGTGCTGCACTCGACCTCGCCATCGAGCTTCGTCGCTGAGCCGCATGGGCAGTTTCCACGTCGTCGCACTCGAGGGGCTGCCGGAGATCACAACGGGCCAAGACCTTGCAGCGCTGATCGTCTCGTCCCATGCGGGGCTGCAGGACGGCGACATCGTGGTGGTGTCGAGCAAGGCGGTGAGCAAGGCCGAAGGGCGAGTGGTCGCAGGCGACCGCGATGACGTCGTCGTCGGAGAGACCGTGCGCATCGTCGCCGAGCGCGACGGCCTCACGATCGTCGAGACGCGGCATGGCCTCGTACTCGCGGCGGCCGGTGTCGACGCCAGCAACGTCGCGGCAGGATCGATAGTGCTCTTGCCTGAAGATCCTGACGCGTCGGCGCGGGCACTGCGTGTGTCGCTTCAAGCAGCCGTTGGTTGCCCGCTTGGCGTGATCGTCACCGACACCGCCGGACGTCCGTGGCGTCTCGGCCAGACCGACATCGCGATCGGTGCCGCGGGCGTCACCCCACTCCAGGACCTCCGGGGCACGCCCGACATGCACGGGAGGATGCTGGAAGTGACGGTGCCGGCCGTTGCCGACGAGATCGCCGCTGCTGCCGAGCTCGTCATGGGGAAGGCTGCGGGGACGCCGGTCGCCGTCGTGCGCGGGCTGGGTCACCTCGTTCAGGAGGCTGATGGGCCCGGTGCACGTGCGATTGTGCGCCCCCGCGGCGAAGACCTGTTCCCGCTTGGCTCGCTTGATGTGGTGCGTTCGCGTCGCACCGTTCGCTCGTTCACCGATGCGGTAGTTCCGCGCGAAGTCGTCACCGCTGCAGTGGCCGATGCGATCACCGCACCAGCACCGCACCACACCACACCGTGGCGGTTCGTGCTCGTCTCCGATCAGCGCCGAACCGGGCTACTCAACGCGATGGCTGTGCAGTGGCGGGCGGATCTGCGGGCTGATGGAGTCGATGAGGTGTCCATTGGACGGCGCATCGCCAGGGGTGATGTGTTGCGTACGGCTCCGTCGCTTGTGGTGCCCTGCCTCGTCAATGACGGCTCCCACGTTTACCCCGATGCCAGACGCACCACGGCAGAGCAGGCGATGTTCCTGCTCGCCATGGGAGCGGGAATCGAGAACTTCTTAGTGTCGTTGGCGGCGCGAGGAGTTGGGTCGGCATGGGTCTCGTCGACACTCTTCTGCTGTGACGTCGCGCGCGAAGTACTCGACCTGCCAACGAACTGGCAGCCGATGGGAGCAGTCGCCATCGGCTATGCAGCAACAGCGTCAACTGCCCGCGTGTCGCGTGAGCCCGGCGACTTCCTCGCGGAGCGATAGGAGTTCTGCACCGCGTCTGGATAAGCTCTTCGGTGGTTGTCCGACCCTTGGTCTAGCGTGGGTTCTGGTCGAGTTGGTTCACGGTGACAGCGCTCGTTGGTAGGCAGTTGAGTAGCGCAGATGAGTAGCGGCGACAGCGACCACCGTCCATCGATTCGGTACTCATGCTGTGAGGTTCTCGTT
>JAJAYZ010000089.1 GCA_027118455.1 Actinomycetes bacterium | reverse complement strand
GTGCCGCCACCACCACCGAGCCGTCCACGAAGGTGGCTGGACCCTGCAACTGACAGACCCCTCCCGCGGAACACACGGCCCCATCGAAATCATCGGCCCAGCGGGTCAACGACTGCCCAGCCACCCCCGCGGACCCTGAGCCGGGCACACACCCGACGCGCGGAAGTGGCGCTTAGCGGGACAGTCGGCAGGCTTGACGCTCAGCTTGGTGACGCACCAACACGCTCCAAGATCAACTCGCGGACGCGCCCTGCGTCCGCCTTGCCTGCGGTCGCCTTCATGACGGCGCCAACGATCGCGCCCGCTGCCTGGACTTTGCCATCGCGGATCTTGGCAGCGACGTCTGGTTGTGCTGCGAGTGCGGCGTCAACTGCTTCGAGCAGTGCACCGTCGTCAGAGACGACGGCAAGGCCGCGCGCCGCGACGACTTCGTCAGGCCCGCCTTCACCGGCGAGCACTCCCTCGATCACCTGTCGAGCCAGCTTGTCGTTCAGCGAGCCGTTCGACGTCAGCGTGATGATCCGGTAAACGTCGGCTGGCGTGATGGGTAGCTGGACGATATCAAGCCCACGCTCGTTGGAGATACGGGCAATCTCACCCATCCACCATTTCCGGGCGTCCGCGGAGTCGGCTCCGAGAGCTACGGTCTGTTCCACGAGCTCAAGGGCACCGGCGTTGATCAGCGACTGCATGTCGTGCTCGGTGATCCCCCATTCTTCGCGAATTCTGGCGCGACGCTTTAGCGGAGGTTCTGGCAATGTCGCGCGCAACGTCTCGATCCAGGTCGCATCTGGGGCGACAGGTGTGAGATCTGGCTCGGGGAAGTAGCGGTAGTCCTCCGCCTCCTCCTTCACGCGTCCAGATGTGGTCGAGCCGTCGCTCTCATGGAAGTGCCGCGTCTCCTGGATGATCGTTCCTCCTGACTGCAACACAGCGGCCTGGCGCTGGATCTCGAAGCGAACGGCGCGCTCGACCGAACGAATCGAGTTGACATTCTTAGTCTCGGTCCTGGTTCCAAACTCTGCGCGGCCCCGCGGCTTCAGTGACAGGTTTGCGTCCACACGCATCGAACCCTGGTGCATGTGCGCGTCGGAGACACCGAGCGCCACGATCAACTCGCGCAGCTCGGTGACGTACGCCCTGGCAACGGCTGGCGCCAAAACCGGCTCAACCTCGATCGGCTTCGTGACGATCTCGATGAGCGGGACGCCAGCCCGGTTGTAGTCGATCAATGAGTAGTCAGCGCCATGGATTCGGCCCGTTGCACCGCCGACGTGCAAGATCTTGCCGGTGTCCTCTTCCATGTGAGCCCGCTCGATCTCCACCGTCACTGAGCGGCGGCCGCCCTCGGTCTCGACCAGGATTTCTAGCGCTCCGTTGAAGGCGATCGGCTCGTCGTACTGCGACGTCTGAAAGTCCTTGGGCATATCTGGGTAGAAGTAGTTCTTCCGCGCGAAGCGCGACCACTCGGCAATCGAGCATCCCAGGGCAAGGCCAATGCGTATGGCGGACTCGACCGCCTTCTCGTTGACGACAGGAAGTGCACCAGGGAGCCCAAGGCATACGGGGCAAACCTGCGTGTTCGGCGGTGCACCGAACTCGGTCGGGCAACCGCAGAACATCTTTGTCAGCGTGTTGAGCTCGACATGCACCTCAAAGCCCATGACCGGGTCGAAGGTGGCGATGGCATCTTCGAAAGACATCAGCGGCTCAGCCGTGTCACGGGTCACGCTGCACCTCCCGTCGCGAGCTCGGGAACTCGATCGAGCAGCGATCCACCCCAGCGTTGCTGAAGGGTGGCCTCAAGAACCGCACCGACGCGATACACCTGCTCGTCGCGTTGGACGGCCGCCATGAGCTGGACGCCAACTGGCAGGTCGTCGTCACCGAGGCCAGCAGGAAGGCTCATCGCCGGCCCTCCGTAGAGGCTCGACGGAAGGGTGGCCAGGTCGGCTTTATACATCGCAATCGGGTCGTCGGCCCGCTCGCCGATCGGAAAGGCCACCGTAGGCGTCGTCGGCGAGAGCAACACGTCCACCTTCGCGTACGCCGATTCGAAGTCGCGCCGAATGAGCGTGCGGACCTTCTGCGCCTGCCCGTAATAGGCGTCGTAGTAGCCAGCCGAAAGGGCATACGTGCCCAGCATGATGCGGCGCTTGACCTCCGGGCCAAAACCGGCCGCGCGAGTGATGGCCATCACCTGCTCAACGCCGTTCTCGCCATCGTCGCCGGCCCGAAGTCCGTAGCGCATGCCGTCAAAGCGGGCCAGGTTGCTCGAACACTCGCTCGGCGCGATGAGGTAGTAGGCGGGGAGCGCGTAGTCGAAGGAAGGGCACGACACCTCGACAACCTCAGCACCCAGCGCAGTCAGCAGTTCGACAACCTCAGCGAATCTTGCCTGAACTCCTGGCTGATAACCCTCCCCTTGAAGCTGGGCGACGATGCCGACCTTCATTCCTGCGACGCCACCGAGCTCGCCGCGGGCCGCTGCAACGACCGGAGGAACCGGCGCCTCGATCGATGTGGCATCTCTTGGGTCGTGACCGGCGATGACTTCGTGGAGCAGCGCAGCGTCGAGCACCGAACGGGCCAACGGTCCACCCTGATCCAGCGATGACGAGAAGGCAACCAGCCCGTAGCGAGAGACGCCTCCGTAGGTTGGCTTCACACCGACGATCCCAGTAACTGCAGCTGGCTGTCGGATCGAGCCACCGGTGTCAGTACCAATGGCGAGCGGCGCTTGGCGGGCGGCGACCGCTGCGCTCGACCCTCCGGAGGATCCACCAGGGATTCGGTCGAGGTTCCAGGGGTTGCGGGTGACTCCGTACGCGGAGTTCTCCGTCGATGAGCCCATCGCAAACTCGTCCATGTTCGTCTTGCCGAGAACGACGATGCCGCCAGCCTTGAGCCGCTCGACCACAGTCGAGTCATAGGGTGGCCGCCAGCCTTCGAGGATCTTCGACCCACAGGTGGTCGGAGCACCCTTCATGGTGAAGACGTCTTTGAGGGCCAGCGGGACGCCGGCAAGCGCACCGAGAGCCGCCCCATCACTGCGCGCTTGGTCAACGGCGCCGGCCTGCGCCAGCGTGAAGTCGCGGTCCACGTGCAGGAAGGCGTGCACGGCGGCGTCGGTCTGCTCGATCCGGTCCAGATGTGCGCTCGCGACATCGCGGGCCGAGACCTCACCACTCGCAATCACCGCGGCGGTCTCGGCTGCCCCGAGGAGGGTCAGGTCGCTCACTGCTCCTCCTGGTCCAGGATGCGCGGCACTCGAAACCGATCGTCTTCTGCGGCGGGGGCACCGGCGAGGACGTCCTCGCGCGCAAGGCAGGGGACGATGACATCTGGACGTGCAACATTGACGACGGGAACCGCATGCGTCGTTGGAGGTACGTCATCGGCGGCGACCTCAGCCACCCGGGCGACAGCGCTTAGTATCACGTCAAGCTGCCCGCCGTACTGGTCGAGCTCGGAGTCGGTCAGCTGGAGGCGCGACAGTCGCGCCAGGTGGGCGATGTCATCACGGTCGAGCGCAGGCATAGGACTCCTGCCATTGGTGGGCTACCGGGGGTGGATGTACTGGGGGTGCATCACGTGCACCGGTCATCCTACGGATGACGTTAGGCCCTGCCGCCGACCCCTTCGCCCCCACCACGCAGAACTCGCAGGGCGCGCTGCTGTGACGGATGACGCAACAGCCACGCCGTGGCGTTCTCGGAGTCCAGGGGACGGCTCACGTACCAGCCCTGCACCGCATCGCATCCAAGCCCCTGCAGCAGGTCCCACACCTCTTCTGACTCCACGCCTTCAGCGACCGCTGTCATTCCCAGACCGTGAGCCAGATCGACGATTGAGGCAACGATGGTGACATCACCTGGGTCGGCAGTCAGGCGCGAGACGAAGGATCGGTCGATCTTGATCTCAGCGATCGGCAGCTTCTTGAGCAGCACCATCGATGAGTAGCCCGTCCCGAAGTCGTCCAACGAGGCGGCAACACCCAGGTGGCGCAGCGAGTTCAAGGTGGCGTTGACCTCGCCGGAGTCGCGGGTGAGGACGCGCTCGGTGAGCTCGAGCACCAGCATCGACGCCGGGAGGTCGTGGCGCTCGAGTGCGCTCGCCACCACCGCGACGAGATCGCGTCCGTGCAGGTCGCGCATCGAGACGTTGACGGCAACAGGCACCTCGAGCCCGGCCATCTTCCACTTGGCCACCTGCGCCAGGGACTCATCGATGACGTGCTCGGTGAGGGGCGCCATGAGACCGGAGTGCTCGGCCATCGGAATGAACTCATCGGGCATGACCAACCCGCGCTGGGGGTGGTGCCAGCGCACGAGCGCCTCCACCCCAACGACAGCACCAGAGCTGAGCGACACCTTCGGCTGGTAGTGCACCTGAAGTTCGCCGTTCTCCAGAGCCGTGCGGAGCCCGCCCAGAAGGGCCAGTCGGCTGGCGGAGTTCCGGTCACGATCGGCGACATACACCTCGACGCCAGTACGTTCCTCCTTCGCCAAGTACATGGCGACATCAGCCCGACGTACGATCGGGTCGACGTCCTCACCGTGCTCAGGGGAGACCGCGACGCCGATACTGGCCTCGAGCTCGAAGAGCATCCCCTCGACGTGGAACGGACGAGTAAGAGCCTGACGAACGCGATGTGCAACCTCTACTGCGGCATCTGCGTTGCGGACGGGGTCGAGGAGAATCGCGTACTCATCTCCGCCGAGCCGAGCAACCATGTCGTTAGGCCGCAAGGCCCCCTGGATCCGTTGTGCAACCACAGCGAGTAGACGGTCACCCACCTGGTGGCCGAGCGTGTCGTTGACCTCTTTGAACCGGTCGAGGTCGAGCAAGCAAAAAGCGATATTTACCTCGCGACGCCGTGCCTCATCGAGGCGAGCGGCGAGCTCGGTGAGAATCATCTTGCGGTTGGGCAGCCCGGTCAGTGAGTCATGGAGGGCCTGGTGCTCTTTTTCACGCGAGATCGATGCGGTCTTCCGAACGGCGTAGAGCGGCAGGAGGAGCAATGGGAGGAATGCCGGCTCGGCTGAGACGAAGACGACGACCGGCGAAACCGCCAGGACTGCGGTTGTCGTAAAGAAGTAGTAGCCGAAGTCATCGAAGAAGTCGTCGGCAAAAGTCCGGCCAGGGTTGGCCATCATCGAGAACAGGGTGTTGTTCACCAAGAAGAAGGCGAGCCAGCCGGCAACGATCCAGGTGAGGTCGATCGGCTGGAGTCCGGTCAGCGGGTCAGCGAGCGTTGGGATGGGCTCGCCCCTGGACCCCTGCCACAGCTCCATGATCAGTGCGGCAGCACCGACACTCAGTGCGAACTGGCCAATGTTGTAGGGGATCTTCCACAGTGGTTTGCGCTTGAGAATCTCCGACAGAAGAGTCGCACAGGAGATCAGCGCAATCGCTGTCCATGGTCCATAGAGGTAGAGGGTGGCCAAGACGAATGCGTCGCTGGTGGCAACACCCTGGCTGTCGTACCCGCTCCCGATGATGACGGGGCTGAACTCGAACAGCAGCAGGAGTCCGGCGATCACCCAGAAGGCCGGTTCGGCAGCCGACAGGTCGGGGATGGTCCGAACGACCGCGTACCCGACCAGGGTGAGGCCACCGGCTACGGCGATCCACCAGCCGGCGGCAAACATCGAGGGGCGCACCAGGCTCGGACGCTCCGGCTGGTCGGGAGCGTCGATGAGGGTATCGGCGTCGTCCATCGCCCACCTCCCGCTCCCCAGTTCATGATGCCTCGCCCATGGTACTGAGTCAGTAACAATCTGTAGTCACTCAACTACATTCTGTTCACCCGTTCAGGTGAGCGCTTCGGGGCCGCCGGCGAGCAATCGGGCGAACTGCTCCTCATCAAGGACACGCACCCCCAGGCTCTCCGCCTTCGCGAGCTTGGACCCGGCGCTCGCCCCGGCGACCAGATAGTCGGTCTTCTGCGAGACCGAGCCAGCTGCCTTGGCGCCGGCCGCTGCCACCGCCTCTTGAGCCTCTTCGCGCGTCATCGTGGTCAACGTGCCGGTGACCACCAGTGTCAGGCCAGCGAGCGTTGCCGCCCCGACCAGCTCAGGTTGTGGATCTGACATCTGAACGCCGGCCGCTCGCCAGCTGTCGACGATGGCGCGGTGCCAGTCCACGGCAAACCACTCAATGACGGCGTCGGCGATGACCGGCCCCACTCCGTCGATACCGGCCAGAGTGTCGTGGTCAGCGTCGACGATGGCCTGCATCGAGAGCAGCGTCCGGGCCAGTGCCTGGGCTGCGGTCGGCCCGACATGTCTGATGGACAGCGCGACGAGGACCCGCCAGAGCGGCCGGCCACGAGCCACCGCGAGCTGGTCGAGGAGCAGCCCAGCGTTCGCCGAGAGCTGGGGACCATCCGACGTCGCGCGGGTGAAGAACGGACAGGTGGCCAGTGCTGCGGCATCGAGAGCAAAGACGTCACCTTCGTCAGTGGCAAGTTCGCAATCAAGAAGGGCTACCGCGGCCTTATAGCCCAGCCCTTCAATGTCGAAGGCCCCGCGTCCGGCCATGTGAAAGAGCCGCTCGCGCAGCTGCGCCGGACACGTGCGGGCGTTGGGGCAGCGGATATCGGCGTCGCCCTCTTTCTCGTAGGCCAGTTGTGTGGAGCACTCCGGACACTTGATCGGCATGACGAAGGCGCGCTCGCTACCGTCCCGAACCTCAACGACAGGACCGATGATCTCGGGGATCACGTCACCGGCCTTGCGAAGGAAGACCCGGTCGCCGATGAGCACGCCTTTCCGCGCTACCTCCGAAGCGTTGTGCAGCGTTGCCATCTGTACCGTTGACCCCGCCACCCGAACCGGGATCATGACGCCGTACGGAGTGACTCGTCCGGTGCGACCGACGTTGACGCCGATGTCTTCGAGGGTTGTCGTCACTACCTCGGCTGGGTACTTGTAGGCGATGGCCCACCGCGGCGCACGAGAAGTGGCCCCGAGTTGCTGCTGATCGTTGATCGAGTCGACCTTGATGACGACGCCGTCGATCTCATGCTCCACGTCGTGGCGATGCTCGTGGAAGTGGTCGATGTACGTCATCACCTTTTCGAGGTTTGGGTGCACCTTGGTGTGCCGCGACGTTGGCAACCCCCAGGAGGCGACCGCAGCGTACGACTGCGACTGAGCCTGCGGGTCGAAGCCGGTGCGCGCGCCAATCCCATGCACCACCAGCTGAAGGCCGCCCAGCTGACCTGAAGCGCGCTCGGCGTCAGCGGCCAGCCGCACGATTCGCTGATCGATTCGGTCGGCAGACTGACCTGCTGCCAGCGCCGCCTCGCGGCGATGTCGTGCATCCGCAAGATCGTCGAGACGACGGTCGACGCGCTGACGCAGCGTGCCAGCAGCCGCATTGCGCGGGTTCGCAAAGGGAGTGCGTCCCTGTTCCATCACATGCGCGTTGATCTCGTCGAAGGTGGTGACCGGGAAGAAGACCTCACCCCTGACCTCCAGCAGCGCGGGAACGGGAAGCTCGGGATCACTGGCCTCTAATTGGGCAGGGATAGAGGCAATGAAACGTGCGTTGTATGTGACGTCCTCACCCGTGCGGCCGTCTCCGCGGGTAGCCAGGGACTGCAACCGACCGTCCCGGTAGACCAGGTCGACCGCTAGACCATCGACTTTCAACTCACAGAGCATCGGCGGGAAAGCGCTCAGTCCATTCTCGACGCGCTGCGCCCAGGCCTCGAGCTCTCCCCGGTCGAAGACGTTGTCGAGCGAGTACATCCGCTCCAGGTGCTCGACTGGCTCGAACATCTCCGAGCGAGCCCCGCCGACCGTGGCAGTCGGTGAGGAGCCAGTGGCGAGTTCGGGATGCTCGCGCTCAATCTCTCGCAAGCGGCGCTCCAACGCGTCGTACTCGTCATCAGAGACCGTCGGCGCATCGAGCTCGTAGTAGCGATGGCGGTGCGCGAAGACCTGCTCAACCAGCGACTGGAACTCGCGTGCCACAGCGCCGGGACCATCTCCGTGGACAGCGCCGGGACCATCGCCGGACACCTGGCTCATGCACCCTCCGTTTCGTCGAACGCCCGGTCTTCAGACGCTGAGTCTCGGAACGCTGAGTCCTTGAACGCCGAGTCCTTGAACGCCGAGTCCCCCCGCAGGCGGCGCATCAGCGTTCGCACGCCAGCGTAGGACGCGGCTGCGACATCGACAGACCCACCGAGTCCGCACGGCGGCGTGACGGCGACCACCTTGGCGAAGTGCTCGGGATCGACACCCAGCACCGATCGAACCTCGACCAGCCGCGCGTACGCGATTTCCAGACCGTCGGCGACGCCACTTCCGACAGGGTCGACGCCGAGCCAAAGAGAACCGCCTGTGTCCAGCCATTGCTCGAGCACAGGCGCCGCTTCCAGCAGCGAGATGGCTGCGAGATCGAAACTGATCGCGCGCGCCCCGCTTCCGGAGCCAGCGGTCAACACCCCCCAGTCAGGTGTGGTCGCGCAGCTGTGCAGGACAACCGCCGCGCCTGTCTGCTCGACAGCTTCGGTGACTTCGGACAACCAACGCACCGCATCCACCGAAGGGACCGCTGCGATGGCCCCCCACCCGCTCGCGCGCGGGATCGCACCTGCTGTCACCGAGCTCAGCGCCGGCTCGTCCACCTGGACCACCCACTCGGCGCCGGGCACCCGGCGTTGAAGGTCATGGATGTGGGCGGTCAAACCCTCGGCGAGGCTGGCGGCGAGGTCGGTGGTTGCGACCGGATCGCTGACTGCAGCCTCTCCCCCACGCAGTTCGAGGACGGCGGCAAGGGTCAGCGGCCCACAGATCTGCAGCTTTGCCGGCCCGGCGTACCCCTGCAACCGATCCTCGACCGCGTCCAAATCTTCGGACAGCATGGCGCGCGCCCGGTGCGTATCACGCCCAACTCGGGCCGTCGCCAGCCAGCGACTCCCTTCCCACTCGATTGGGACATCGACCAAAACAGCCGCCGCTCGTCCGACCATGTCCGCCCAAGGTCCGCGCGCCGGAAGCTCTGGGACGTGCGGCAGCTCGGGAAGGGAATCAACGATCAAAGCCATCGCTTCACGCGGCTCTTCACCGGGCAGTGAGCCGATTCCGGTGGCGATACCGGTAGGAGCAGCGCTCACAACGCGGCGGAAATCGTCGCTGAGCCGCGTACCCGCGTGCCGTCGTAGAGCACCAGAGTCTGCCCCGGAGCAACTCCCGACGCCGGCTCATCAAGCGTCGCGCGCAGTAGCCCGGAGTCGACATGCACCGTCGCTGTCACCGTCTCGCCGTGGGCGCGGTACTGCACAGCGAAAACCTCACCGCTCACCACCTGCGCCCCACACCAGCGGGGTCGCTCGGCGACGATCTCGTTGACCCCGAGGGCCTCTCGTGGACCGACGGTGACGATGTTGGTGGTTGGCTCGATCGAAAGCACGTAACGCGGCTGGCGGTCGGGGGTGGCCACTGTCAGCCCCAGGCCCTTTCGCTGACCGACAGTGAACGCATACGCCCCGTCGTGGTTGCCGAGCACGACACCGTCACTGTCGACTACGTGGCCAGGCCGCTCACCTAGATGCGAAGCCAGGAACCCCTTGGTGTCACCGTCGGCGATGAAACAGATGTCGTGGCTGTCTGGCTTGTCGGCAACGAGGATACCGCGAGCAGCTGCTTCCCGACGCACCTCCGCCTTCGGGGAGTCGCCGAGTGGGAACAGTGACCTACCGATCTGGTCGCGGTCGAGGACGGCCAACACATACGACTGGTCCTTGTCCGGATCGACCGCACGGTGAAGCTCTGGCCCGTCGAGACCGTCGAGGATCTGCGCGTAGTGTCCGGTACACACCACATCAAAACCTAACCCAACAGCACGGTCGAGAACCGCGGCAAACTTGATCCGCTCGTTGCAGCGCAAACACGGGTTAGGAGTGCGCCCAGCCGCGTACTCAGAAAGGAAGTCGTCGACCACCTCGGCTCGGAACTGCTCGGCGAGATCCCATACGTAGTAGGGCAGCCCGAGGACGTCGGCCACTCGCCGGGCGTCCCTTGAGTCTTCCAGGCTGCAACATCCGCGCGCGCCGGAACGGAACGTCTGCGGATTGCTGCTCAGCGCCAGGTGGACGGCGGTGACATCGTGCCCGGCGTCACGCACCCGCGCTGCAGCCACTGCGGAGTCAACCCCACCGGAGAGTGCAGCAAGCACGCGCATCCGTACCCGCCCGTCAGACCTGGGCCGCGGTCGACGCGCGGGCAGCCCTCGCCCGTTCCACGACAGGCCCGATCACGGCCACCAGCTGATCGACATCGGCACGTGTCGAGGTGTGCCCAAGCGAGAACCTCAGTGAAGAACGAGCCTCCGCCGGCGACGACCCAATGGCCAGCAGGACATGGCTGGGCTCAGCAACGCCGGCAGAGCAGGCAGACCCCGTGGAGCAGTGCACTCCGCGAGCATCCAACAGCATCAGCAGCGAGTCGCCCTCACACCCCGGGAAGGACAGGTGCGCGTTGCCCGGCAGGCGGTGATCCTCATCGAGGCGTGGGTCTCCGTTCAATCGCGCGTCAGGCACCTGTTCAATGACTCCGGCGATCAACTCGTTGCGCAGCGCCGCGATGGTCGCCTCGCGCGATCTGCGGGCGTCGATCGCCTCGGTCGCGGCAGCAGCAAAGCCCGCGATCGATGGAGTGTCGAGGGTGCCCGACCTTACGTCCCGCTCCTGACCGCCGCCGTGGATCAACGGTGCCGGAGTTGCTGACCGCCCGAGGAGAAGGGCCCCAACGCCAACGGGGCCGCCGAGCTTGTGTCCACTGAGGGTGACTGCATCCAGGCCAGACGCGGCAAAGTCGAGCGGGAGGTGACCGGCGACCTGGACGGCGTCGGAGTGAATGGGCACCC
Source organism: Actinomycetes bacterium (assembly GCA_027118455.1). Lineage (GTDB taxonomy): Bacteria > Actinomycetota > Actinomycetes > JAHEKZ01 > JAHEKZ01 > JAHEKZ01. The sequence goes on along the minus strand of JAJAYZ010000089.1, from coordinate 10,714 downwards.
CGAATGGCGCGGCCGCAGCCGCGCACTCACCGACCGGCTGCACCGTTCCGACCTCGTTGTTGGCCCACATCACCGTCACCAGAGCGACCGACTCAGGGTCGCTGGCGATCTCCTCGTGAACCTGTCGGGCGTCGACGCGGCCCACCGAGTCGACCTCAAGCCAGACCACCTCGGCCCCCTGGTGCTCGACGAGCCAGCGCACGGGGTCCAAGACAGCGTGGTGCTCGACGCTGCTGGCCAGGATCCGAGGCCGAGGACGCTCCTTCTGGCGGCTCCAGTAGAGCCCCTTGACCGCCAGGTTGTCGGCCTCGGTGCCCCCTGCGGTGAAGACGACCTCGCTGGGGCGTGCCCCGAAGGCAGCTGCGATGGCCTCACGGCTCTCCTCGACGGCCCGGCGCGCCCGGCGCCCAGCAGCGTGCAGCGACGAGGGGTTGCCGACCTCGCCGAGCTCCTTGGTGAGAGCCGCCATCGCGGCCGGGAGCATCGGCGTCGTCGCAGCATGATCCAGGTAGGCCATCGCCGCCCCAGTCTAGGCGAGTCGGAGTCAGCCCCTCCGCCGAGTGACTTCCTCGGTCAGCTGAGGCAAGACGGTGTGCAGGTCACCGACCACTCCGAAGTCGACGAGGTCGAAGATCGGCGCCTCGGCGTCCTTGTTGACCGCAATGATCATCTTGGAGGTCTGCATACCGGCGCGATGTTGAATCGCCCCTGAGATTCCGTTGGCGATGTACAGCTGGGGCGAGACGGTCTTGCCGGTCTGCCCAACCTGGAACTGGTGCGGGTACCACCCGGCGTCAGTCGCAGCTCGGGAGGCTCCTACGGCTGCGCCGAGCGAGTCAGCCAGCGACTCGATGACCGAAAATCCCTCAGGCGACCCGACACCACGCCCACCGGAGACAACAATCGCCGCCTCGGTGAGTTCAGGACGTCCGGCCCGCTCCTGGGCCACCCGATCGGTGACCGTGGCGGCTCGGTCGATGTCGGCGACGGTGACATCGAGGTCAATGCGGCGGGCCGCCCCAGGGTACTGCTCAGCAGCGACGCTGTTGGGGCGCACCGCGATGATCGGGGTGCCGGTGGTGACAACCGAGTGCACCAGGGTCGATCCACCGAACACCGACTGCTGAGCCACGAAACCGGCATCGACTCCGACGGCATCGGTGATGATGCCCGCGCCGGTGCGAACCGCAAGGCGGGCCGCGATCTCTTTGCCCTCAGCGGTCGCGGGCACCAGGATGCCTACTGCGCCGGATGCTGCCAGTGCAGCCTGCAGCGCCGACACCTTGGGTGCCACCACGTGGTCGGCGTACTCGGCACCGTTGGCGACGTAGATGGTGTCGGCGCCACCTGCGGCCAGGCTTGCGACGACGTCGTCGGAGACCTCACCGATCGCAACGGCAGCAGGCTCGCCAAGGGTACGAGCAAGAGTGAGGAGTTCAAAGGTGACCTTCTTGACGTCACCGCCGGCGTGCTCGGCGAGCACCAGTACTTCAGCCATGGGGTCCTCCCGGACGTGTGTGCCTGGTTGTCAGATGAACCTGCTGGTCAGATGAACTTCTGGGCGCTGAGGAAGTCGGCGACCTTGGTGCCGCCATCACCCTCGTCGGTGACGACAGTGCCAGCCGCACGCGGTGGACGGGCGGCGAAGTCCTGCACTGAGCTCCGCGACCCGGCGAGGCCGACAACTCCCGCCTCCAGGCCGAGGTCGGCGAGCGCGAGCGTCTGAACCGGCTTCTTCTTGGCGGCCATGATCCCCTTGAACGAGGGGTAGCGCGGCTCGTTGATCTTCTCGACCACACTGACCAGGGCGGGGAGCTTGGCTTCGACAACGTCGTAGCCGTAGTCGGTCACCCGCTGGATCCGAACGGTGTCGCCATCGAGGTCGACCTTGCCGGCGAAGGTCAACTGTGGGCGACCAGTGCGCTCAGCAAGCATCGCCGGAACGACGGACATGCGCGCGTCAGTGCTCTCCGAGCCCATCAGCACCAGGTCGGGCCCGAGCGAGTCAATGGCAGCTGCCAAGACTGCTGACGTGGCCAGGGCGTCGCTGCCGTGGAGCGCATCGTCGACAACATGGACACCGTCATCGGCTCCCATCTGCAGACCCTTGCGAACGCTTTCGATCGCCTTCTCCGGCCCGACGGTCAGCACAGTGACGGTGCACGCCTCTGCGCCACCGAGCCGCTCCTGGATCTGGAGAGCCTCTTCGACGGCGTACTCGTCGAGTTCGTTCACGACCGCGTCAGCGGCTTCGCGATCGAGGGTGTTGTCGGCCGGGTTGAGCTTCTTCTCCGCCCATGAATCGGGCACCTGCTTGACGCACACGACGATTTTCACGGCGACGAACGCACCTCCTGCTGCCGACCTCCGTGCCCGAATTGCGGTCGGGCCGGTTGTGGATTTTTGCCGACCCGATCGGGTCGGTCACTGACTAGACGCTCATTCTGCCAGACGTATTGGATCCAATCGTCGCCAGGGCACCGGTGGAACAGTGAGTCCCATCACCGGTCAGCCACCCCCGTGGGCGGCGACGAACCGAACGGGCGCTCACCTACGCTCGCTTCCACGGACTCACGTCTGCGCGCGGTCATTGACCTGTCGGTGGCCGGGGCCCGCGAGGGGACCGGACGCCACGAATACGATGGGCAGAGCCAGGACCTCTCCCCCGCATGCGTCGAAAGCTCCCTGGCAAGACTTCGGTGAAGCGGCCATCGAGGACCCGCACGACGAGGCGCACCTGACGGCATTCGAAACATCTGCGATGGTTCAGTTTGGGGCCATCGAAATGCACCGGCACAACCCGCTGCTCCATCCGGAGAACCTCAAGCTCGCCTGCTACGACCGCGCTTACGCTCCAGAAGCAGAGCGAGACGCCGCTCGAACCCGCCACCTGGCTCAGTGGCCGGACGCCGTCGAGATGGCGATCGAGTCGCTCGACCGGGTAACGGCGCCCGTTGCCCGGGCCTTGCTACCTGCTGTTACCGGCCCCGCCGAAGGGTTACCGCAGGACGACCCCGGCATGGATGCAGCCCTCGATGCGCACCGTCGCTTCGTCGAGCACCTGCGGGGTTCAGCGGCCAACGGCGCACCCGAGACTGCCCTGGGCCGAACCGCTCTCGAGCAGCTGATGGGGGCCGAGGAGGCGGTCCCCACCGTCGATCTGACGTCGCTGGCCGAACGCGCGGTGCGCGAACGGGACCGGCTGCGCACCATGATGACGGCAGGGTGCCAGCAACTGGTTCCAGGAGCGCCTGTCGAGCAGACTGTCGCCGAGTTTCTCGCCGACCACCCATCCGCCGGCAATGTCGTGTCAACCGCCTCCGCCGTCACCGACGAGACGATCGCCTTCTGTCGGGGGCGCGCGTTCCTGACCCACCTCGATGGTGAGTGCAGCGTTGGCGTCGCACCGCCATCGCGGAGGTCGGCAACGGCGATGCTTTCGTGGTCGGGGCCCTACGAGGCCGATGGTCCCTCCCACTACGACATCACGCTGCCCGAGCCGAGTTGGCCAGCGTCGGAACAGGCCGAGTGGCTCACCATGTTCAGCGAGACCGCGCTCGCCACGGTCACCGCCCACGAGGTGGCGCCTGGCCACCACGCGCACGGTCGAGCAATGCGACATGCCCCTGGGGACGTACGACGATCGTTGCTCGGAGTGGGCTTTGCCGAAGGGCGGGCACACTACGGCGAAGAGCTCATGCTCGAAGAGGGTTTCCGCTCCGATGACCCGCGATTCCAGATCGGTGTCGCACTGGCAGCCCTCGTTCGCGTGACGCGATTGTGGTGTGCCATAGGCACTACACACCGGAGCGATGGACGTCGACGACGCGGCAGCGGCCTTTGTCGTTGACGCCTTGATGCCTTGATGCCTTGATGCCTTGATACCTTGATACCTTGATGCGACGGCGCGAGCAGAGGCACGCAGGGGAACGTTCGACCCGTCATACGGGGTTTACAGCTGGGGAAAGTGGATGGTTCTCGACGCCAGGGAGGACGCGCGCCTTAAGTGGGGCGTTGGTTTCACACTTCGTAGGTTCTACGATGCCCTGATGGAACTCGGCTCACCACCGCTCGGGCTCGTTGGCGAAGCGGTCCGGGCTGGCTGAGGCTAGATCTGCGGCCAGGCGTCTGACGCCCCGGAGATGCATCCGAGCGACTTGCCCACCCGAGAGAGCCCAGCGCGATCGCCCGTCTTGTACCTGCTGTACTGACGGTCGAGCATCGTCGGGTACATGATCTCAGCTGTGGAACCGACGTGGCCGAGTCCAACCACGTGGCCGATCTCGTGGAGAAGTAGCGCGCCGCGCGTCACACCAGATCCGAATCCCGCCTTGTATGTGCTGTTGTGTGCCGCGTTCAGCACGACGAACCCACGTCCGATTGCTGCCTGCCAGTTCCCGTCAGAGTTGGTCCAGGCCCGCATCATCCAACCGCCCACTCCTGACGGGTAGCCGCCGTCGCCGTCAGACATCAAGTTCGTGCGGAACTTCGCACGTGACTGGTTCACCCAGGCCACGACGATCTCTGCTGACTTCTGCCGGTCCGACCACGACTGGTCCTTGCCGTTGGTCGGAATCTCGGCCGTGCGTCCCGCGAAGGAGAACGGGATGCCAGTTCGGTTCGACACACGCTTGAACGCGGCTCGCGTATCTGCCACAGCCGCGTCCCGCGCTGATGCGGTTCCACCAGCGAGCTTCGCGTTAACAGCGAAGGTCACAGCGGGCTGGCATGGGTTCCACCTGATCCGGTGGTCCTTGTCATCTGGATCGCTCCAGTTGCCGACATCGAAACCATCACCGGACGCATCAGCTGAGTTGTTGGCAGTCAAGGGTGCGGACATACCGACGGTGATGGCAGCGGCAATCACCATCAGAGCAATCGGTCGCAACGCACGCGAGACCATGAATGTCCTCCTCGACAAGACCTACATTCCGGTCTTCGGCGGGGAGGGCGGGGTCGCTGACTACTCCGCACGGGGGAAGGAGTCGTCCAAACGGGTGAATCGTCAGTTGGGCAATGATCTTTTGCGCTTAGAAGAGTGCGTTGCCCAGCGATCGACGCGCCGCCAGGACCCGCGGATCATCGTTGCCGACAAGGTCAAGGAGCTCGAGTAGATGGTCCTTTGCGGAATCTCGATCGGCACCATCAGTGCGTCGCACGAGCGCGATGAGCCGGTCGAAGCACTCGGTCACCTGTCCGGCCAGCAGCTCGAGATCTGCGGCAACGGTGTGTGCCGCGACGTCGTCAGTTCCATCAGCTGAGGTGCGCGCTGTGCCGAAGTCAACACCAGCAGTGCGCCGCAGAAGGGTGACGCTTGCCAGCCCCTGCCTGGCCTCGGGGTGGCCAGGACGAGTTACGAGGATGGAGCGGTAAGCGGCCTCGGCCGCGTCGAGGTCATCGCGTGCGAGTGCGTCATCGGCGACGACGAGCTCGGGGTCATCGGTGGCAGCATCAGCCTCGGGCGCACCGGAAGGGTCGCCTCTACCCAGCGCCACGACCTGGTCGAGGAAGTCGCGCACCTGAGCCTCGGGGAGCGCTCCGGTGAATCCGGGGATCACCTGACCTTGCCACACCACCAGCGTGGTCGGGATGCTCTGCACTTGCGCTGCGGCTGAGAGTTGAGGGTTGGCGTCGACGTCAACCTTGGCCAGCACCCACGCGCCCGCGTCATCTGTCGCCAGTCGCTGCAGGATTGGCGACAACTGCTTGCACGGGCCGCACCACTCAGCCCAGAAGTCGATGACGACCGGGACCGACATCGACCGTTCGAGCACCTCGGTTTGGAACGTTGCGTCGGTAACGTCGACCACCGGGATTGACGGTGCTGCGATCGGACCATCGGGTCCGGCTGCCGCGCGTTGCGCGTGGGCCGCCTCGGCCTTCTCGCGCGCCTGACGCTGCTGAGCGAGCACGGCGAGGTCGATGGCCCCGTGGGGATTGAAGCCAGCAGCGCCGCTGGGGCCGGGAGTGCCGGGAGACCCCGGAGGCACAGTCATGAGACCATTCTGTCGCACCGCTCAGAAGTCGGGAGGTTCGGTGTACCCGCCGAATACTTCGCGAAGCGTCGCACAGAGCTCTCCGACGGTGGCCTCCGCGCGAACGGCGTCCAACATGGGCCCGACCACATTGGCACTACTTCGAGCAGAAACAGCGACGTCATCCAGACGCTTCCGGACGACGCGGTCATCCCTGGCTGATCGCCTGTGCCGGAGGCGCTCGACCTGGTCGGTCTCGACCTCGCCTGGTATCTGCAGGACCTCCAAAGGTGCTGCCACCGAATCGGTGTGGGCATTGACGCCAACCACGCGACGCTCACCGCTTTCAACGCTCCGTTGGTACGCGTGTGCGGCGTCCGAGATGTGGCCCGTGAACCAACCGGACTCGATACCGGCCACGATCCCTGAGGTCATGGACCCGTCGTGGCCGAGCCCCTGAATCTCGGCCAGGAGTGACTCGACCTCAGCCTCGATCCGATCGGTGGATGCCTCCACGAACCATGAACCACCGAGGGGGTCGATCACCGATGCGACGCCGGTCTCTTCCAGCAAGACATGCTGCGTCCGCAAGGCAATCTCAGCCGTCGCTTCGGTCGGGAGACCCAAGACCTCGTCGAGAGCGTTGGTGTGCAAAGAGTTGGTGCCTCCCAAGATGGCGGCGAGCGCCTCAACAGCGGTGCGCACAACGTTATTCTCCGGCTGTTGCGCGGTGAGCGAGACCCCGGCCGTCTGAGTATGGAAGCGAAGCCACTGGGCGCGTTCGGTCGTGGCGCCGTATCGGTCGCGCATCCACCTGGCCCAGATCCTGCGACCAGCGCGGAACTTGGCGATCTCTTCGAAGAAGTCGATGTGCGCGTCGAAGAAGAAACTGAGCCGGGCTGCAAAGTCGTCGACCGATAGGCCGCGGGCCAGTCCAAGCTCGACGTAACCGAAACCGTCGGCAAGCGTGAACGCGAGCTCCTGCGCGGCCGTCGCGCCCGCCTCTCGTATGTGGTAGCCGCTGATGCTTATCGGGTGGTAGCGCGGCATGTGCTGCTGCGTCCACTCGAGCAGGTCGCCGATGAGGCGCAGGTGCGGGTCAGGCGGGAAGATCCACTCCTTTTGCGAGATGTACTCCTTAAAGATGTCGGTCTGCAACGTTCCCTCCAGCCCAGCAGGGGCGACACCTGCACGCTCTGCTGCCACGACGTAGGTGCAGAAGAGCGGGATGGCCGGTCCGCTGATCGTCATCGACGTCGTCACCGAATCGAGGGGGATACCGCGCAGAAGTCGTTCCATGTCCTGTGCCGAGTCGATCGCTACTCCGCAGTGTCCAACCTCGCCAGCAGCCCTGGGATCATCGGAGTCCAGACCCATGAGCGTCGGCATGTCGAAGGCGACGCTGATGCCGTCGCTTCCGCCGTCCAGCAGACGGCGAAAGCGGGTGTTGGTGTCGGCTGCCGATCCAAACCCGGCGAACTGTCGCACTGTCCAGGGCTTGCCCAGGTAGCCCGTCGTGTAGATGCCGCGAGTGAAGGGGTACTCACCCGGCCAGCCGATCCGCTCCAAGCCCGGCGCGCTGCCGGCATCGACGTCGTCAGGCGCGTAGACCGGTTTGAGCGGTGACCCGGAGAGCGTCGACCGGCCCGCGGCGTCGGTGGAGTGGCCCTGCTGCCGCCTCCAGCGATCCTCGAACCGCTCGCGACCACGGGTGACGTCTTCAGACTCCATGGCGCTCCTCTCCTAGCGAGGCCGCTCGGTGACCAAAGGTGCGGCAACCGGATGTGCGCAGGCTACCGGTCGCGCCGCGCGTCAGGTCCAACCGACTGGACAAACCTTTCCCACTTTGTCTATCGTGTCGATCGGCAATGTAGAGAATCTCGAAAGGAAACATTAAATGCTTGGGATCAGGACCCGCACCCGCACCGCCCCCTTGGCCGTCGGTGTCGCCGCCATCGTCGCTGCTCTGACCATGACGGCATGCTCGAGTGCCGGCGGTGGCGAGTCGGACACGTCCGGCGGCACGTCTCCCGCCGCCGGACAGGACATCACCACCCTGCGTGTGGGGTACTTCCCCAACTTCACCCACGCCGCAGCTCTGGTCGGCGTTCAGGAAGGTTTCTTCAAGGACGCTCTGGCCGAGCAGGACATCACGGTGACTCCAACCATCTTCAACGCTGGTCCTGACGCCGTCACCGCGCTCTTCGCCGGCTCGCTCGACATCGCCTACATAGGCCCCAACCCGACGGTGAACGCCTACGTAGAATCCCAAGGCGACGCGGTTCGCGTGATCGCCGGGGCTGCGTCCGGCGGGGCTGCTCTGGTCGTCAGCAGCGACATCACGTCGCCACAGGACCTCAGTGGCAAGACTCTCGCCACGCCGCAGCTCGGCAACACCCAGGACGTCGCACTTCGCTACTGGCTCAAGCAGAACGGGCTCGCGTCCAGCGAAGAGGGTGGAGACGTCAACATCGCGCCACAGTCGAACTCCGAAGGCCTGACCGCCTTTAGCACAGGTCAGATCGACGGCGCCTGGGTTCCGGAACCGTTTGTGACTCAGTACGAAGCGCAGGGGGCCAAGGTGCTGGTCGACGAAGCCACCCTCTGGCCGAAGGGTGAGTTCGTGACCACGAATGTGGTGGTGCGTACCGAATTCCTCCAGCAGCACCCCGAGGCTGTCGACGCCTTCCTCGACGCCCATGTCCAGGCACTAGAACTCATCAAGAAGGACCCGGAGACCGCCAAGCAGGACGTGAACACAGCGCTGCAAGCGCTCACCGGCTCCCCGCTGGACACCGAGATCCTCGACCAGGCTTGGTCAAAGGTGACTTTCACCGCCAACCCGCTTCCCCCAACCCTGGTTGCAAGCGCTGCTCACGCGGTGGACGTCGGCCTGCTCGAGCAAAGTGGAATCGACAGTGCTGGCGGAAACTTCGACGCCCTGTACGTCCTCGACCCTCTCAACGCCGCGCTCAAGAGGGCCGGCCAGAAACAGGTGACGCCATGACCAACTCAGCAACTGAGGTGGTGCGGGCCCGAGAGTTTCGGGCCGCACCGCCGGCACTCAGCATCTCAGGGGTCACGAAGGTCTTCGGCCAGCGCGACACCCGCACCGTGGCACTTCAGGAGGTCAACCTCGACGTCGCGCCCGGTGAGTTCGTCACGGTCGTTGGAGCCTCCGGCTGCGGGAAGAGCACCCTGCTCAATCTTGTCGCCCGGCTCGACCAACCGACCGAGGGCAAGCTGGACGTCAACGGACAGGTCGCGTTCATGTTCCAGGAGGCGACGCTGCTGCCGTGGTTGACGGCTCGACGCAACATCGAACTGGCCCTACGGCTGCACGGCGTCCCGAGATCCGAGCGTTCCGGAAGGGCCGAGGAACTCCTTGAAACCGTACGCCTCGGCGGGATGGCCGACAAGCGACCGCATGAGTTGTCCGGTGGTATGCGTCAACGCGTCGCGCTCGCCCGTGTTCTTGCCCAGGAAGCCCAGGTGGTGCTGATGGATGAGCCACTCGGCGCACTCGACGCCATGACGCGTGACCACATGCACGATGAGATTGAACGAGTGTGGGAAAAGCACCAGTTCTGCGTTCTCTTCGTCACACACAACATGCGCGAGGCTGTTCGGCTCGCCGACCGCGTCATCCTGATGTCGAGCTCGCCAGGTCGGGTCAAGCTCGACCAGCGCATTACGATCCCACGGCCCCGACGGATCGACTCAGCGGAGGTGGCCGAGCTGGCCAGCGAGCTGACCGAGGCGCTCAGAGAGGAAGTGGCTGCGCATGTCGCTTGATGTCATTGATCGTCCGGCCACGGGAAAGGCCAGAATTGAAACCACTAGCTCTCGCCGACCTTCACCGCTGGCCGTCGCCGGCCGCTCCTGGTCCTGGACATGGCCCAAACTCTTCGCGATCGCAATCGTCATCGGCTTCTGGCAGTTCCTGATCTGGATCGAGTGGCGACCCCCCTTCGTGCTCCCGCCGCCGTCCGCCGTGTTCAGCGAGCTGGGGACGCTGCTGCAAACGGCCCGCTTCTGGGACAGCGTCGCCACAACGTTGCAGCGAGCCGCCTTCGGATACACCGCAGCCCTCATCATTGGTAGCGCCCTCGGCATCGCGGTCTCGCGGGTCCGGACGCTGCGTCTGGCAGTGGGTTCGCTTGTGACCGGACTCCAGACGATGCCGTCCATCGCCTGGTTCCCCTTCGCCATCGTCGTCTTTGGCGGCAGCCAGAACGCCATCACGTTCGTGGTCGTGTTGGGGGCAGCCCCGAGCATTGCAAACGGCATCATCTCCGGAATCGATCACGTGCCGCCCACATTCGTGCGGCTCGGGAAAGTGATGGGGGCCGGCAACTTCACTCTTTACCGTCACATTGTGCTGCCAGCTGCCATGCCGTCCTACGTAGCCGGACTCAGCCAAGGATGGGCGTTCGCGTGGCGTTCGCTGATGGCTGGCGAACTGCTCGTCATCGTGTTGGGTGTCACCTCCATCGGGGCGAATCTGGACTTTGCCCGTCAATTCAACCGAATGGACGAGGTGATCGCGTGGATGATCGTGATCTTGATCATCGGGATGATCGCCGACTCCATCTTCACCTCGCTGTCCCACTTTCTCCGGAGACGTCGTGGCCTCGCCATCGACGACTAAAGAGGCGCGTTTGGCGCGCCGCGCCCCCCCAAACCCCCCCACGGGCCGGGGGGCCGCGCGGGCGGGGGCCCCCCCCGGCCCGCCGAGG
>JAJAYZ010000088.1 GCA_027118455.1 Actinomycetes bacterium | reverse complement strand
GCGTTGGTGCGGCCTTCTCAGCACTCAGTTCTCAGCCCTTTGCGCCGTCGTTCCATTTCGGATCGCTGTCCCATGCCTCGGTACGCCGACGAACGATCTCCAGCGCGTCCTCGGCGGTCGCATAGTCATCGAAGGGCCCCAGTCGCACCGAGTTGGCACAACCCTCATCCGTCTCCACCGTGGAGTGATCAAGGCACCACCAGTACCGCGGGGCTTCACCGGCCGTCATGACGCGCCTCCTCGTTGAGCCACCTAGAATGCCCTCATCATGTCGCTTCTGTCGCCCGGCCGGGTCTCACCCCGACGGATCGTCCCCGGCCACATTTTTCGGCCGGAGTACGTCGACCGCCCACAGCCGCGACCGTACACCGGGCCAGAGGTCAAGGACGCTGATGCGATCGAGCTCATGCGGGTGGCAGGACGCTTGGCCGCTCAAGCCCTCCGTGAAGTCGGTCACGCCGTGGCCCCCGGTGTGACCACCGACGAGCTCGACCGGATCGGACACGAGTTCCTCTGCGACAACGGCGCCTACCCGTCGACTCTCGGCTACAAGAACTTCCCAAAGTCGCTCTGCACGTCCATCAACGAGGTCATCTGCCACGGGATCCCCGACAGCACCGAGCTCAGCGACGGTGACATCGTCAATATCGACATCACCGCCTTCATCGGCGGCGTCCACGGCGACACCGACGCGACGTATCTGGTGGGTGACGTTGACGACGAGTCCCGGTTGTTGGTGGAGCGCACCGAGGCGGCCATGATGCGCGCCATCAAGGCAGTCGCGCCCGGGCGTCCCGTAAACGTCATCGGCCGCGTCATCGAGGCCTACGCCAAGCGTTTTGGCTACGGGGTCGTCCGTGACTTCACCGGACATGGCATCGGCACGTCCTTTCACTCTGGTTTGGTCATCCCCCACTACGACCACCCTGGATACGACACTGTCATGGCGTCGGGCATGACCTTCACGATCGAGCCGATGCTGACCATCGGCACCATCGAGTACGAGATCTGGGACGACGGCTGGACCGTCGTGACCGCAGACCGCAAGCGCACCGCCCAGTTCGAGCACACCCTCTTGGTCACCGACTCTGGCGCGGAGATTCTCACCATCGCCTGACCCCGCCGCAGCAGAGTTATCCACAGGCCGGCGACCTCCTCGGCCAAGATCGGGAGGCTTCAAGGGGTTAGGCCAGGGCCAAGATCGTCCGATACCCGCACCATGCGCACACGTAAGCCTGCGGCCTCCTCGAGCCCTGCCTGTCACCGTTGTACTGCCGTCCTCTTCACCGGCGTCCCACGCTGCGGCATGTGTGGATGGCCGGCGGGGATGCAGTACCCAGCCGCAGAAGGCGAACTCGATCGAGCGCCTACCTCTGAGGCAGTTGACTCAGGAGAGTCCACTGCCTCAGAGCCCGATCACGTCGCCGCACAGTTGGACGCCCTGGCCGGCATGATGGCCAGGCAAGGCCAAGCGCTCAGCCCCGAAGCCGCCAGCACCCATGCCCAGGCTGACGAGGCTCCCGAAGAGCCCGTTGCCCAGGAGGTTCTGGACGCCCCCACCGCTGAGGACAACTCAGAGCCCGAGCAAGAGATCGACCCGCTCACCGCGCCACTTGCTGCACTGACCGGCGTGGCTGCCGCAACAGCCTCCGAAGCAGTCGTCGAGCCGAAGGCCGACCTGGTCGACACCTCTGAGCCGGCCGGGTCGTCAGAGCCAGTCTCGCTCCCCGGAGCCGACCTCGAACCCGCTGATGGTGACGCCCTCGACGAGCTCCCAACATCTCCGGCGGCCGACGCGAAGGCACCGCGAGAGCCAGGAACCACCGCAACGATCCTGCGCCCAGCCCAGCTGCTGATCGTGGCAACAGCCGCACTGAACCTGATCCTCGTTGGACTCAACGCCGTCCTAGGCGCCACCTCCGGGATCATGACGACCGTCGTACTCGGCGTGGCCATTGTCACTCTCGCGGTATGGACCGGTGCAGCCGTGACCTTCCTGAACTGGGTCGCCCGCGCGCATGCACACGTTGCAGCGACGTCAGCGTCACGTCAGCGCCACGGTTCCTCCATGTCGCTCATCGGCTGGTTCATCCCGATCGCCGGGTTCGTCATCGGTTACCGCGTCCTGCAGGACCTCTGGACGGGCAGCGACCCAGCCGCCCACAGCCACGTGGACGCTCCCCCCGCCAAGGTTCGGTCCATCGACTTCTGGCTGCTCGGCATCGTCACTGCGGCCCTCTTCGGTTACGCCATGCCTGTCGCACTCGGCGAGTCCGCTCTGTGGGGTGGTTTGAGCGCCATTGGCCTCATGGTCGCCGCCCTCAGCTTGGCCTCGACCATGGGCGCCATCACCGCTTGGCAAGACAGCGAGATCGAGCCACGCACTGAGAGCACTGAGAAAACCAAGAGCGAGGCAGAGACAACCACCGACGCAGTCGCCGACGTCGAGATCGACGGTCACGCCACGCAGACCTCTGACCTTGAGAAGTCGGCCAGTACAGCCCCTGTTCCTGAGCCGGCCTCAGCCTCGGCCGAGTAGCACCCGGGACGGCAAGCCCTAGAGGCACGGTGCGAGGATTGGATCCAATCCATCCTTAGGGGCCTCAGATGCACGCCCGCGTCTTGGTATCCATCGTGGTGACTGCCGCCTTGTCGACGAAGTACATCGGACAGCGTCCATTCGGTGCCGGTGCAGTGTCCGACGACTGGACCGTGGACTTCGAATGGATCTGGTGGAATCCGGCACAACGGGGACGACCGCTGCCTTGGGCGTGGAGATCTCCAGTGGCAAGGTTTTGTGCACCTGAGATTTCCCAGTCTCTGTATAGAGAATCCGTCGGTCGGCTTGCAACGATGCCAGCGATCGGGCCACCAGCGTTTACAGTGGGGTGATGGAAACGCAAAGAACGGCCGCCCCATCCTCAGAAGACCAGGCCCTGCGCGACTGGCAGGCAGCAACCGAGCAGGTCAGCAAGTTCGCAGCCAAGGCGGAGTCCAAGAAGGTCGACGAAGCCACGTTCGAAGAGATGCGCCGTCTGCGCGGGGCCGAGCGCGAGGCGTGGCAGCGATGCCGCCCCCACTGGTCTGAGTAGAGCTTCACCCCCAGGACACAGCCTGGCGATCGGCGAAGATGCGTTCGCCGGCTGACCTGACGCGAAACTCGCAAGCCCTGAGTGGCTCGCGGTATCTGTAGCCCCGACTGTGATCTCGCCATCACGGTCGGGGCTGCTTCATGTCCGCGACCCGGAGGCGAGCGAGTTGGCCTGTAAGCCGGGTTCTGTCCGTTTACCTTGCGGCACACGGGGCGACCATCCATCTGGGGCCGCCGTTACCGACGACCTCATGCGGTCTACCCGCAGGCTCGGACGGGCCGTCCTCGAACGCCTGCGCAGCGCCGACCGAAACCGACGCCTCTTGACCTTGCTCCAGGTGGGGTTTACCAAGCCGCTGCAGTCGCCTGTAGCGCTGGTGGTCTCTTACACCACCGTTTCACCCTTACCGTCCGGCGGACCGGACGGCGGTCTGTTTTCTGTGGCACTGTCCCGCGGGTCACCCCGGGTGGGCGTTACCCACCACCTTGCCCTGTGGAGCCCGGACTTTCCTCGATCGATGGTTTCCCATCGACCGCGGCCGCCCGGCCAACTCGCTCGCTGGCACAGAGTACGCCGGAGCGCTGCCCAACCGCACACTCCCTAGAGTAATTCCCCGTGCTCATCTTGCTGCCGCCCTCGCAGGGCAAGGCCTCCACTGACGACGCACTGCCTTTCGACATCGGTGCACTCTCACTCTCGGGGCTCACGCCAACGCGGGAACGGATCGCCGCTGCGCTCGCGAAACTTTCCACCGGACGCGAGTCACGAGCCTGCAAGGTACTGGGGCTCACACCTCGGCAGACCGACGAGCTGGCCCGGAATCGCGAACTGCTCGATGCACGGGCTCTTCCTGCGTCGCAGGTCTACACCGGAGTCCTCTACGCCGCGCTCGACTACCTCACCCTGACAGCCGCAGCCCGATGTCGAGTGGATCAGTGGGTACTGGTCTTCTCCGGTTTATGGGGTGCAGTGCACCTCGACGACGCGATCCCCGCCTATCGGCTCGCCGGAGATGTCACACTCCCCCGGCTCGGATCGGTCGCAGCCCTTTGGCGCAAGCCTCTGACCACCGCCATACCCGAGGCCGCTGGCCAGGGGGTCGTCCTCGACCTGAGGTCGGGCACCTACGCCAAGATGTGGTCCCCCGATCCCGAAGTCGCAGAACGAACGGTGGTCGCCCGCATCTTGCAGGAGCGACCCGATGGATCGCGCGCGGTAGTCAGCCACCACAACAAGGCGACCAAGGGGCGGCTCATACGCGCCTTGGCTTCCCAGGGAAAGACTCCCTCAACTGTTGAGGCCCTCGCGGCGTTGATCGAGGCCCAAGGCGTCATCACCGAACTGCACGTCGGTCGGCCAGGAAAGCCATGGGGACTCGACGTCGTGGTGGACGAGCCCTAAGCCCTCAACCGAGGTGGGGTGACTCGTTGATACTGCGCACCGAGACGTTGCCGTCGCCGTACCAGCTGATCGTCGACAACGATGCCGGACCAATCTCCAGCCGGTAGTAGGCGTGCGACGGGGCGTCCAAAGCCAGCCGTAGCAGCGTCTTGAGCGGCGTTACGTGGGTCACGAGCACCAGTGTTGAACCCTCGTAGCGTTCGATGATGCGGTCGCGCGCTGTCCGCACTCGCGCCTCCACCTCGTCGAACGACTCGCCCCCTGGTGGCGCCACCGCTGTCGAGGCCAACCAGCGGCCCAGCTCCTCAGGTGACTGCTGCTGCACCTCAGCGAAGGTCATTGCGTCCCACTCACCGAAGGCACACTCGCGAATGTCGTCCTCGACAACAACATCGACGCCGAGGTGCTCGGCGACCACGTCAGCCGTCTGTCTGGTCCGAGTCATTGGCGAGGTGATGATGAGGTCGGCGTCCTCGGACGCCGCGAGGTGACGTCCTGCGCGGTGTGCCTGTTCGATGCCTACCGCATTCAAGGCGGGGTCGTCACCACCCCAACCGCTGAAGCGCTTCTCGGCCGTATGCGGTGTCTCGCCGTGTCGCAGCAGCGCCATCGTGGTGACCACCGGGTGCGCAGACGACCATCCTGCCAGAACGTTTGGGCGGTCTGGCGCCGACTCAACCTTGGCCGCGGTGCTGATGCGCCCGTCCAGGGCCTCGTTCACGAGTCGATCGGCGTGGCCGTTCTGTGCACGCGGCACCCACGTGTACTTCACTGACTCGTACGGGAACGCTTCCCGAGCCTCAATGGCACGCGCCCGCATGTCCTCGTGCTTGATCTTCCAACGCCCGCTCATCTGCTCGACAACGAGCTTGGCGTCCAGCCGCGCCTCGACGGTGGCGGTCGCATCGATCGCAGCGGCTGCACGCAAGCCAGCCACCAGGCCGTCGTACTCGGCCACGTTGTTGGTCGCTATGCCGATGGTCCGGCCCTCTTCGAAGAGCACGGCGCCAGAGTCGGCGTCCTTGACAACGGTGCCGTAGGCGGCCGGACCTGGGTTTCCTCGGGATCCTCCATCCGCCTCAACAATCAGCCGGCGCCCCACGAACCTAGAGCCCTGACTCAGCAGTGCGAACCTGGATCCTCCGGCATTCCTCACAACGGATGATCTCATCCTCAGCTGCCGCACGGATCCGGTCGACATCTGTGGCCGACAGGTCAAGTCGACATCCATCGCACCGCCGTTGCTTGATGGCGACCGCTGCAATGCCATCAAGCTTTCCGCGAAGCTTCTCGTAGTAGGTGAGTAGCTCTTCTCCGATATCGGGAAGCACGGTTACCCGCTGTCGCTGGGCGAACTCGACGTCCTTGTCAATCGCGACGTGGGCGGCCACTCGTCGTCGCTCGGTGTCTTCGACGGAGGAAGCCAGGCGCGACTGCTCGGCGCCGAGCGCAGTCGCCTTCTTCTCGGCTTCTTCAAGTCGTTCCATGACTTCTAGCTCGACGTCCTCGAGGTCCCGCTGGCGCTTATGCAGGGATCCCACTTCGTGCTGGAGACTCTCGAGGTCCTTGGCCGACGTGATCGCCCCGGAGTCCAGACGGTCCTGGTCGCGCGTCATGCGCTGCCGTACCTGGTCAATGTCTGACTCGAGCTTGTCCTGCTCGCGGCCGATGTCGCTGGCCTCGGTCTGCGCCACCACCAACTGAGAACGCACCGACTGCTGCTGAGTTGCGAGTTCACTCAACTCGGCAACCTCAGGCAGGTTGCGGCGACGGTGCTCGAGGTGCGCCAGCGTCTGGTCGATCGCCTGCAGGTCGAGCAGCCGGGCTTGTTCTGCCGGTGATGCCTTCAGCGGTCCTCCTCGGGACGAGACCGGACATAGCCGGTCACAGGGTCAGTCACCACGGTTGAGATGTGGGTCTCCACCGTAGTGGCGCTCAGGTCATGCCGCGCCAGCGCCTGCATGAGGTGGTCGGCCGCCACGGGCAGCCATGGCCATTCGCTCGCCCAGTGTCCGGGGTCAACGAGCGCTGGCCCCTCTGCCGACAGAGCTTCTGACGCCGGGTGGTGTCGCAGATCAGCTGTGACGAAGGCGTCGACACCGACGCGAGCGGCGTCCGTCAGCAGGCTGTCACCGGACCCGCCGCAGACAGCCACCCGTGCGACGACCGCGTCAGGGTCGCCGTGGAACCGAACACCGCCGGGCGTCGACGGCAGCGCGTCAGCAACCCGCTGTGCGAACCCAGCCAGAGTCACGGGACCGGTCAGGGAGCCGACTCGCCCCAAACCGATACCGCTCGGAGCGGCCACCAGCTCGATGATGTCGACCCCAACCTCCTCGTAGGGATGAGCCGCGCGCAAGGCAGCGGCAGCTGACCCTCGGTCGCGCCGGGGCACCACCATCTCTACGCGCACCTCTGCGGTGACCTCGGTGCGCCCGACTTCGCCGATGACCGGTTTCGCCCCGTCACCAGGCGTAAACGTTCCGGTACCGGACACTTTCCATGCGCACCCGGTGTAGTTGCCGACCGTTCCCGCGCCGGCCCGTCGAAGGGCGTCAATCACGGCGTCCGCATGGTCGGGGGGAACAAAGGTGACGATTTTGTCCGTCGGCTCCTGGGGCCACACGCGCAGCGGCTCAGTGTTGACCAGGCCCAGCGCATCAGCCTGCGCGTCGCTGACCCCACCACGGGCCACGTCAGCGTTGGTGTGCGCGGTGTAGAGCGCGCAGCCACCACGAATCAGCCGGTGGAGCAGCGACCCCTTCCAGGTGTCTGTTGCGACGCTGTGCGTCGGGTGCAGGAAGAGCGGGTGGTGTGTGACCAACAGGTCCGCTCCCCACTCCAGCGCCTCATTGACTACAGATGGGAGCGGATCGATCGCAAACATGACCCGGCGGGCCGGTGATTGCCGATCCCCGCAGGTGAGGCCAACAACGTCCCACTCCTCGGCGGTCTCGGGCGGATACAACGCATCGAGTGCGGCAACGACATCGCCGACGGTGGGGCTGGTCACCTGGGAACTGTAGTGGGGCAAGCCCGCTGGACAGAGATGATCACGTCGGGCGGTTCCAGTCGGGCCCGATCAGGAGTACCACTGTCCCCAAGAGACGTCCGTGGCGGCCGGGCGCTGTCAACGGCAACAGGAGGCACCCCATGTACGGAACGGTGATGCTTGCCAACATCAAGGGCTCGGTCGACGAGATGCAGGCCCGAGTGGAACGATGGGCCAAGGAGCGCGACGCTGTCGGGTACGTCGATCAGCGCGTGCTCATTGCCGGTGACGGACGAATCGTCGTTGCCGTCCGCTTTGACTCCAAGGCGCAGTACGAGGCACTCGCCGATGACCCAGAGCAAGACAAGTGGTGGCAGGCCGAGATGGTCCCACTACTGAACGGTGAACCGGAGTGGATCGATGGCGAGTGGCAGGACGTCTAGCTACTACTCGTCGACCCACCAATACCAATCCAGATACTGAAGCGCGTCATCGCTCGAAACCCCGTGGAGCGGTACACCGATCGGCTGACACCGGAGGTGCCAGCGTGGGTGGGCGGTGAGTTGCCGCTCCATGAAGATCCCCGGGATCTAGGGCAGTAGGTCCAGTAACGGGTGGGCCTCGACGAAGGTGCGCTCGAAGCCATCCAACTGCTCCGGCGACTCGACCAGCGTCACTGAGAATCCAACTGCGTGGGGACGAGTCTCAACCGGGAGTCCTGGTACGCGAACCATGCACGGCGGATAACCAACAGTCTGCAGCCCGTACTCGCGGAGGTCCGGCGTTGGGAACGCGCTGTAGAGCAGATAGGGGCACCGTTACGACGTGAGAAGGTCCCGGCTTGTCGCCGTACCATCTCACCGGCGGCAACTGGGCCGACCGGTCGCGTCCAGAGCACCGGATTACCGAAGGCGTTTGCGGACCCCGAGTCAACCCACAGAACTCCCCGCCTCCTCGTCTCCCCCGACGTCAGCCTGGACCGCCTGCCCCCACGAGGTCTACAGCTCAGTCTCCACCATCGCAAAGTCGACCAGGAGGTTGTTGCCTTCTGGTGTTTGTCGGTCGTACCCCGCGTCGAGGTACCCACCTGGGTCTGCAATCAACGACTCGTCATCCATCGTTTGCTCCCTAGCTGGCCACTTCACCGACGTGTCCGATCTGTACCAAGACGACCCCGGCGACGATGACAGCCAAGCCGACTCCGGTCACCGGTGTGATCTTGTCGTCGAAGGCTGCAATGCCGACCAGCGTCACCAAAGCAATACCAAACGCTGACCAAACCGCGTAGACGATGCCAGCGGGGATCCCGGTCCGCAGGATCAAGGCAAGAAGGTAGAAGGACACGCTGTAGCACGCGATCACCACCAAGGATGGCCAGAGCTTCGTGAATCCGTCGGTGACGCGAAGGAAGGCCGTCGCAGTCACCTCGAAGGCGATGGCGGCGGCCAGCAGGAGCCAGGTCGGCATGTGGGCACTTCCTGTCGGCGCTAAGTAAGGCCAACCTAGCGCGGGAGGGCACCTCCCCCGAACTGCCTATCGGACACCCGAGTAAGTCGTTTGCCGTATGTCCGGCGCTCGAAGCTGCATCACACTGAGCCGCACTCGGCCTCCCGACATAGAGAGGTGATTTTGCGTGGACGAGGTCTGTCCCCAGGGTCCTGCCTAGTACCCACCTGCACATGTTCGTGGCCTGGCGCCGGCCAGCGTTGATGTGATCGAATGGACGGAGTTGCTCAGGCAACCCTGGGGAGGGCGCGTGGCGCTGCGCTGGTACACCACCGTCATCGACTGCCAAGATCCGCGATCGCTCGGAGCATGGTGGGCCGAGGCGCTGCAGTGGACGAACGTCCACGACGCCGAGGATGAGTACGTCATCATTCCGTCGTGGGTAACGCCGGAAGACATCCGCACAACGCCGTGGGGTCGCCAAGGCCCGGGTCTGGTTTTCGTCAAGGTGCCCGGGCCAAAGATCACCAAGAACCGGCTGCACCTGGACTTCGCGCCCCACACCAGCCAAGACCGAACGGCCGAGATCGCGCGGCTCAAAGCCCTCGGTGCACACCGCGTCGATGTCGGGCAGGACGCTGATGTGTCCTGGACGGTTCTCGCCGATCCGGAGGGCAATGAGTTCTGCGTTCTCAGCTCACGCGAGATGTGACGGCAAATGGCCGGCTCGGCCGAGGCGAGCGAGTCGGCCAGAAACCCAGCGCGGGGCCATCGGGACGCCGTGTTTGTGTGTCTGATCAGCGGCGCGCACGTGGTGGGCGCAGAGGGACTTGAACCCCCGACCGCCGGTTTGTAAGACCGGAGCTCTACCAACTGAGCTATACGCCCGAACGCCGGGAGAGCCTACCGCCGACCTAGCCGAGCGACGCGAGGACCTTCTCGTACTCGGCAGGGTCGCGTGCGTCCCCGATCCCATTTATGACCGAGTACCGAATGACACCGGCCTTGTCGATGATGAAGGTGCCGCGGTAGCCGACGCCCAAATCGTCGTTGAAGACGCCGTATGCCTGCGTCACTGCTCCGTGCGGCCAGTGGTCACTCAGCAGCTGGAACGTGTAGCCCTCGCGCTCGCCGAAGATGCGCAGGGCGAACTTCTGATCGCACGACACCGCGAGTGTCACCGTTTCGTCGTTATCGAAGGATTCCAGACGCTCGCTGATCTCGCAGAGCTCACCGGTACAGATGCCGCTGAATGCCCACGGGAAGAAGATCAGTACGACCTTCTTCTCCCCACGGAATGAGGACAGGCTAATCGGTTCACCATGCTGACTGGAGAGCGTGAAATCCGCGGCCTCCTGGCCGACCTCCACTGACATGTGCTTGCCCTCCGTCGAAGTTACCGGGGAGTAAACCAGGTCGGGTCCTTTGGCGCATGTCAGCGGGACCAAGGTCCTTGCCTAGGCAACCACTCACGAGGACCCTGAGGAACAGGACGTCATGCATTTCGGATCCAAGGAGGCGGAGATGACCACCACAGCCAAGGGAGACCTCAGCGTCACCCAGGCCAGTCAGGGCTCGTGGTACCACAGCTTCACCCAAGCGGCCACGACCAAGTACTGGGCCGCAATCGCTAGAATCGCTCTTGGATTCGTGTTCCTCTGGGCGTTCCTCGACAAGACGTTCGGGCTTGGCTTCGCGACTCCAAGTGCGGAGGCATGGAAGTTCGCCTTCGGCGATGGCAGCCCGACCTTTGGATACCTCACCTTTGGCGTCAACCCCGAAGGCCCCTTCGCTGGCTTCTTCCACTCGCTCGGCGAAAGCGCCGGTGTCATGGGTGCCGATGGACCCGTTCTCTCCCCCGGATCATGGGTCAACTGGGCCTTCATGCTCGCCCTGCTCGGCGCGGGCATTACCCTCGTCCTGGGCATCTTCATGCGGATCGGATCGATCGGCGCCGCTGTGCTGCTGATGATGATGTACCTCGCAGCTGCACCGTGGGCGCAGTACACCGATGATGCGGGTACGAACCAGTCCAACAACCCGATCACCGAGGACCACCTGGCCTACGCGATCTTCGTGATCGTGCTGATGCTCTTCACGGCAGAACGCACCTGGGGTCTGGGCAAGTGGTGGCAGTCGCTGGAGTTCGTGCAGCGGCACCCCTGGCTCGCCTGAGCACCTCTGCACCTCAGATCGAAGGGCCCCGCTC
>JAJAYZ010000087.1 GCA_027118455.1 Actinomycetes bacterium | reverse complement strand
GGGTGGGGGGATTTTTTTTTTTTATAGGTGCGTGTTTTTATTTGGTGCTGGTGTGGGCGGGGGGGGGGGGGCCGCCCGCCACTGCTGCGGCGCTGATCACCGCCGTCGCGGCGCTGCCCGATGGGGCCTCGTGGGCGGCCACCGGGGTGGGCCGGACCACGATGCCGGTGATGTACGCCGCGCTGGCTACGGGGGGCCACCTGCGGGTCGGCCTGGAGGACGTCGTCACCTGGGCGCGCGGCGTTCCAGTGCGAGACAACGCCCAGCTGGTCGAGCGTGCAGCCCAGGCTGCGACACTCTTTCAACGTCCGCCGATGACGCCGGACGACGCCCGAAGCCTGCTGAAGGTCAAGGATCGCCGAGGAGTCCCCGCATGAGCAGCGAATCCAGCTCGACCGACGCGCCTGAGGTCGCCGGCATCGACCCGATGCCAGGTGGACGTCGGCGGATCGACCACGTGCTCGACGAGACGTTTCTGGTCGGCCTCGGGTCGGTAGAACTTGCCGACGTGCGGTCGCGACGTCATGAGGCCGAGCAGGAGGAGGCCGACCTTTCCTACGTCCGCCGGCTGCTGCAGGGTCGGATCGATATCGTCCGCGCCGAGCTGAGCCGGCGCACCGGCGACGAGCGCGGGTCGCTGGTCGACCAGCTCGCCGGCATCTTGGCCGACGGACCCGCAGGCGCCCCGCACGGCATGGGGCGGCACACCACCGTTGAGCCGTCGCGCGTCGCCGAGCACCGTCGGTCGGTCGAGCAGCTGGTCTCCGACGTTGGTGTCTCTGACGTCGTCAACCGCACGGACGAAGAGTTGGCTGAGTCGCTCTCGCGCCTGGCCCACTACGAAGCTGCCGTCTCGCGCAACCGTCGCCGCGTCCAAGAGGTCATGGATGCGTGCACCGCCGAGATCGCCCGCCGCTACCAGTCAGGTGAGGCGACCGTCGACGACCTGCTCGCCGGCCGCTGACCCCCAAGCCCGCCGAATGTCCCCCTGGGTGCCACTTCTGGTCGTCGAGTGTCCGCTGATGCCGCGATGACCGAAGGAATCTCTGGCTACATGCCGCTTGCCGCAGTGGAGCGGAACGGCTTCGATGAGGGCATCCACTTTGGACGGTTGCTCGCCATCAGCGCCTCCGGTGAAGTCTTGCTCTCGGCCGGGGATGTGGACGCCCCGGTTCATCCGCGCAGCGCCAACAAGCTGATGCAGGCTGCTGGGATGCGCCATCTCGGGCTCGAGCTCGAGGGAGAGTTGCTCGCGCTATCGGCGGCCTCCCACTGGGGGGAGCCGAAGCATGTTGACGCTGTGCGCGAGCTGCTGGCGTCCGCCGGGCTCGACGAGTCGGCACTGCAGACGGCCCCCTCACTTCCGGAGGACGCCGACGCGCGCCGCGATGTGATTCGCGGCGACGGGATCGCCCGACCGATCCTGCACGGGTGCTCGGGCAAACATGCGGCGATGCTTGCAACGTGTGTCGTCTGCGGGTGGGACGTAGCGACGTACCTCGACGTCGACCACCCGCTCCAACTGGCGTTGCGCTCATTTGTGGAGTCAGTGATCGCCGAGCCCGTTTCGCACACCGCTGTCGACGGCTGCGGTGCGCCCGCGTGGGCGATGCCGATGCCGGCCTTGGCATCGGCCTACCGCAGAGCTGTCACCGAAACAGCCGAAAGACGCTCCGGCGACTACCTCCCGGCCGGAGAACGAGGGCGTCCAACCGAACTGGCTGCGGTGGCCGACGCGATGCGCGCGCATCCGGAGTTCGTCGGCGGTGAGCAATCTGAGGTGACCGGACTGATGCGGGCGGTGCCTGGGCTCCTGGTCAAGGACGGCGCTGAGTCCACCTACGTGGCGGCGCTGCCGGATGGCGGGACAGCCGTGGTGAAGGTCGCCGACGGCGGATTCCGCGCTGGGCAGGTTGTGCTGGTGGCTGCGCTGCTGGCGCTTGGCGCAGCGTCCGAGCCCGGGGCCGATGTCGCAGCCCTCGAGCGCTGGGGGACGATCCCCGTCCTCGGCCACGGTGAGCCCGTCGGACGGATCCGTCCGTTGATCGGCTGAACTGCACGCTGCTTATAGCTGCCGGGGAGCGCAACTCCTCTTAAACGGTGTAGTCCTTCTGACTCATAAAGGCCCAAAACCAGGCCAAATCGTTCACCTTCTCCCGACTCCCATTAAGCATTGCCGCTTTTCACCCGAAGGGATCAGTCAAGCGGGGGCGTCCCGCTATGACTGATGGGTGTTGGCATGCGTACGTGGGGGAACGGATTATGAACGCGGGGCCGAACGTCTTCCCGGTGGGTGGCCGGGTTTGCAACACCGGTACCAGCCCGGTGGCCAACGTCGGGGTCAACTGGAGCTGGCTCAGCGCGAACACCTACGTCAACCTGACCAACACGACGTCCTTCAGCACGGCGTCACTCGGCGCCGGCGCCTGCCGTGACTACTACTTCAACGTCCAGGTGACCCGCAACTCTTCTGCGTACAACACGGCCCGCCAATTCCAGGTCACGGCGACCGGCGATTCGGTTTTTGCGGTCTCCACACCGGCCAACCGTTAGATCTACGTCGAGAAGCTGGTGTCGCAGAACCGCAACGCGGTCACGGCGCTGGCACTGGTGAACAACCCCGGAGCCAGCTGCATCACGGCTACCGAGACGGTGTACGTGGGATCCACGTGCACCGTCAACGTCACAGCAAAGACGGCACCCGGTGGCTACGAGCAGCTGGTGACGGCGTTCTACTTCAACAACTCGATGTTCCAGATCGAGTCGTTTACCGCCAGTTATCCGACGCCAGCGGGTGGAACCAACACCCAGGTGTACTCAAACGCCTGTGGGTGGGACAACAACAGGACCAGCGGCACCTACCGCAGCTGCATCGGGCCCAACGGATTCACCGGTGGCAAGGTCGGTGGCAGCGGGATGACGCTGGCGATCACCTTTAAGGTGCTCGCAACCGGCTCGCAGAACGTCTCCGGAATGATCTATGACTTCTCGGGATCGTCCTACCACTACAACGACGATGGCGGCGCTGAGCCGAACCTGCTGTCGCTCACCTCAACCTACGCGCCGATAGCCCCGGATGCGGTCAACGACAATGGTACGACCAACGAGGACACCAACGTCGACATCGACGTGCTCGCCAACGACTCCGATGTCAACGGAAACCTCAACCCCTCCTCCCTGTCAGTGGCAACGCAGCCATCGGACGGAACCGCCAGTGTGGTTGGTGGCCAGATTCGGTACTCACCCTCGGCCAACTTCAACGGCTCGGACAGCTTCACCTACCAGATCTGCGACTCGACTGCCCCGACACCGCTCTGCTCGACCGCCACGGTGAACGTGACCGTCAACCCGGTGAATGACCCCCCGGACGCTGTGAACGATTCCCAGGCGATCAATGAGGATGCTTCGCTGTCGTTCGACCCGAGGGGGAAGGACACTGATCCTGATGGCAACGCGTTGACGGTGACGGGTATGGGTTCGGCGTCGAACGGTGCGGTGTCGTTCGCTGGGACGTCGGTGACGTACACCCCGACGTGGAACTGGTCGGGGACTGACTCGTTCACGTACACGATCTCAGAGGGTAACGGTGGCACCGATACTGCGACCGTGAACGTCGCCCGCCTGGCACTCTGGGGAGTCACGTTGCTGCTCATGGGAGCAACGTTGGTGCGCCGCCGACGGACCAGGCTGGGCTGACGCCTCAGCTCGGGCAGCAGACGTCTTCGGCGCCGCAGCCATCGTGGATGAGAGTGACGGAGAGCTCAGGATCGTGTCCGTTGATTCGATAGTTGTCGATACATTCATCGACAACTATGGATAGAGTCACTTCATGACCACCTCCCTCCCGCTCCTGGTTGACGACCTGTGCTGCGCACCCCTCGGCCTTGACCCTCTCGATGCGGCGTCGTCGGCGCAGCTGGCGCAGGCGTTCAAGGCGCTCTCCGACCCGGTGCGCCTTCGGCTGCTCAGCATCATTGCCGCTGCACCGTCCGGCGAGGTCTGTGCCTGTGATCTGACTGCTCCGGTCGGCAAGAGCCAGCCCACCGTCAGCCACCACCTCAAGGTGCTGCGCGAGGCTGGGCTCGTGACGTCGCGCAAGCACGGCACGTGGGTGCACTACCGCGCGGTGCCCGAACAGCTGGCCGCGCTTCGCCAGGTGCTGGCCATGGAGATGAGGGCCGGCACGTGACCACTCCGGCCTCAACGGAGTCGGCCCGCGACGTCGCGCATCAGCTGTCGGCGCTCAACCGCTATCTGCCGGTCTGGATAGGGCTGGCGATGGTCACCGGGCTTCTGCTCGGTAGTGCGGCACCCGGACTCAACGACACGCTCGACGCGGTGTCGATCGGCAACGTCTCGCTGCCGATTGCGCTCGGCTTGCTGCTGATGATGTACCCGGTGCTTGCCAAGGTGCGTTACGGCGAGCTCAATCGCGCCACCGGCGACCGACGCATGCTCGTCAGTTCGCTGGTTCTGAACTGGTTGGTTGGTCCTGCGCTGATGTTCACGCTGGCCTGGATCTTCCTCGCTGACCTTCCTGAGTATCGGACCGGTCTGATCATCGTCGGCCTGGCGCGCTGCATTGCCATGGTGCTCATTTGGAACGACCTTGCCTGCGGCGACCGCGAAGCTGCCGCTGTTCTGGTGGCCATCAACTCGATCTTTCAGATCTTCGCGTTCTCTGCGCTGGCATGGTTCTACCTCGAGATTCTCCCGGAGTGGCTTGGGCTCGGCGCTGGGGAAGAGCTCGACGTCTCGGCGTCCGACATCGGGATCTCGGTGCTGGTCTTCCTCGGTATCCCGTTGGTGCTGGGATACCTGACACGCAGCATCGGCGAGGCCCGTCGCGGACGTGAGTGGTATGAGGAGAAGTTCCTCCCGCGGATCGGCCCCTTTGCGTTGTACGGGCTGCTCTTCACCATCGTGGTGCTCTTCGCTCTGCAAGGCGAGACGATCCTCGCTGAGCCATGGGACGTCCTGCGGATTGCGCTGCCGCTACTGGCGTACTTCGCGATCATGTGGGTGGGGTCGTTCTTCCTGGGGTGGCGCATCGGGCTGCCCTACACGCGCACGACGACGCTGGCCTTCACCGCCGCTGGCAACAACTTCGAGCTTGCCATCGCCGTCTGCATCGCGACGTTCGGAGTGGCCTCCGGCGAGGCGCTGGCCGGGACGGTGGGTCCGCTCATCGAGGTGCCTGTGTTGGTGGCGCTGGTGTACGTGTCGCTCTGGGCCCGCCGTCGGTTCTTCCCGGACACCGTCGAGCGCTAGCACGCTGCTTGCATCTGCTAGCGCCCACGCCTAGACTGGCTCCATGGTTGCTCCCGTTCCCCCGTCACTGGGTACATCGTCACTGGGTTCATCGTCACTGGGTACATCACTTGGCCCCGCAATCGGTGGCGCTCAATCTGCTGCGTCTGCCGCCTCATCTGTGCTCTCGTCGGCGATTCCCGCATCGATCCCTTCCGGGGCCGACATCGGCGACTTCCTCAAGGAGCAGCGGCAGCACGCCAAACTTTCGTTGCGCCGGCTGGCCCAGGAGGCCGGCGTTTCCAACCCCTACCTGAGCCAGATCGAGCGGGGCCTGCGTCGGCCCAGCGCTGAGATCCTGCAACAGCTGGCCAAGGCGCTACGGATCTCTGCTGAGCAGCTCTACGTCCAGGCCGGTCTGCTCGAGGATCGCGGCACCTCGCAGGCTGTTGAGGCCGCGCTCGTCTCCGACGTCGCGATCACCGAGCGGCAGAAGCGGGTGCTGCTCGACATCTACGCGTCCTTCCTGGCAGAGAACGAGGCGCTCGCCTCAGCTGCCGCGATGGCGGAGCCGACGCAGGTCGCGAGTCCTCCGGCCAAGAAGGCAGCAAAGAAGACCACGAAGCGGACCGCGAAGAAGACCACCAGGGGGATCGCCGAGAAGGCGACGAAGAAAGCTGCCAAGACCACCAAGACCTCCGCCGGAGCGACGGCGAAGCGCACCACCAGAAAGTCCCCAGCCAAGAAGACCACCCGACCGGCCGCGCCGCGGTCTGCCAGTTGAAACCGAGAGGCTCTCCCATGCCCACCCTCCCCCCACTCCCGTCGATGCCTGCCAAGCCGGCGATGCCGTCGCTGTCCTCGCTCGCCGACCTTCCCGACGTCCCCGGCCCGGTGCTTGCGATCGTCGGCGCCGGCGACGTTGCTGTTGAGGCCGCTCGCGACCTGCAGGCCAAGCTCATCGCCATCGATACCAGCAACCTCGACCTGCGCGACAAAGACGTGCGGATCGATGTCTCGGCGCTCGACCTCGGCAGGTTCGACCCACGCAAGATCGACGTCGCCAAGATCGACCCGCGCAACATCGACGCAGCCGCGCTGACCGCAACCGGTCTGCTCTGGGCGACCAAGGGCCAGGAGGCTTACGAGTCGCTGGTCGCTCGCGGTGAGTCTGTCGTCACCAAGGCGCGCAGCTCGGAGTGGTCGGACGCCGTTGCCGATGACGCCCCGGTGGTCGCGCAGCCGCCGGCCGCCAAGGTCGGCGGAGCGCCAGCTGCTAAAAAGACCGCAGCCAAGACCACCAAGAAGACCGCAGCCAAGACCACCAAGAAGACCGCAGCGCCCAAGGCCAACCCCGAGGCCTGACCGAGACCAGCGCTCGGTCTTCACCTGACGAGAGCGCTGTAGGGGCCCGCCGCGCACTTTCCCCCTCCAGCGCGGCGGGCTCCTTACCGCGCTGGCGCTGGTGCGGCCTGCTCTGGCGCAGCAGCGACCCCGTACCGTGTACGGGTGAGTCTGATTAAGCTTCTTATCCTGGTGCTGTCGTTCGGCGCGTTCGCCCTCGCGGCCTTCACGTTTGTCGACGCCCTCATGCGGCCCACCGCTGCCTTCCTCGCCGCGGGAAAGCTGACGAAGCCGATTTGGGCTTCCATCACCGGTGTATCTGCCCTGGTGCTGTTTCCCTATCTGTTCGGGCTGCTGTCGTTCTTCGGAATTCCAGCCCTCGTGGCCGCACTGGTCTACCTCGTCGACGTCCGTCCGGCTGTTCGCGGGATGTCCGGCGGGCGCCCGCCGAACACTTCGTCCTGGTAGCCATGCCCGTGATCGATGGCCCGGTTGGGCCGCTGCACCACGTCGTGACCGGAAGCGACGATCCGACGACCCTGTTCGTCCCAGGCTTGGCGCAGAGCATCGCTGATACGCGACCCTTCGGCAGCGCCGTGGCTGGCACCCGCGTCTTCGTCGACCTGCGTGGGCACGGGGGATCGCGGGCACCGGAGTCCTATGACGGGTGGACGTATGGCGGCCTCGCTGCTGACGCGCGAACTGTTGCCGGCGCGCTGGGTGCTACGCGGGCACTCGGCGTCTCGCTCGGTGCAGGAGCGCTGCTACGTCTGATCGCCGATGAGCCTGGACGCTTCGACCGCGTGGTTTTAGCACTGCCCGGACCGGCGGATGCCGAACCCGACGCCGAGCTACTCGCCGTCACCGATGACCTCGCCGACGCCGTTGAAGCGAACGACCCCATCGCGATCGGCGCCGCCTTGGTACGGATGCAGCCAGAGGCAGCGCGCGGCCGCAGCGACGTCCGGCTCTGGGCTCGGCGTCACGCCGCCGAACTCGGCGGCGGCGCAGTCTCGGGGGCGTTGCGCCACCTGCCGCGTCAGCAGGTGCTCCCGTCCCTGGACGCGCTCAGCGCCGTCACCGCGTCGGTACTGGTCTTGGCCCAGCGCGGCGATGCCGTCCACCCCGTCTCAGCTGCCGAGGCGTTGATGGCTGCGATCCCGCTGGCGCGTCTTGAGGTAAGCGACACCCCATGGGTCTGGGGCAGGCGCTCAGCGCTTCGCGAGACAGTCTCGGCGTTCCTCAACCAGGCGTGACCTGGCCGTGGTGTGGAGACGCCCTGGGTTGATGGGGGTGTGCGCTCGACCTGTAGCTTTAGTCGGACAGGCGGATGCGCAGGCGGCGGAAACCCTTGCCTTTGCTCTCCACTTTTACGATCTGCATCCTGCCGATCTGACGCGTTGACGCCACGTGGGTGCCTCCGTCGGCTTGGGTGTCGAGGCCGACGATATCGACGATGCGGACGATCTCGAGGTCGGGCGGCAGCAGGTTCGTTGCCGTGCGGATGATGTCGGGAATGGCGAAAGCTTCGTCACGAGGAAGGTTCTTCACCTCGATGGCACGGTCCGCAGCAATCTCTTCGGCGCACGCTTGAGCGACCCGCTCCTTGAAGCCCTCAGGAACATCTGGAAGTGCGAAGTCCATCCGCGCTTCGAGCGGCTCCATGTTTCCGCCGGTCACCAGGCAGCCGTACTCGCGGAACACCACGCCCGAGAGCAGGTGCAGGCCGGAGTGCGTGCGCATCAGTGCCGAACGTCTGGCGTCCTCGATCGCGCCGCGCACCGCAGTTCCCATAGGCGGGACTGGGTCGCCCTCGGCGCAGATCAGGCGGATGTCGTCACCGCGGCGCGTACCGACGATGCGTGTCTCGACCCCGCCCCACAGCACGACGCCGTGGTCGGGCGGCTGGCCACCACCACCGGGGTAGAACGCCGACCGATCCAGCACCAAACCGTCGTCGTCGACATCGAGTACAACGGCGTCCCACTCGCGCACTGTCGCGTCAGCGAGGTCGAGGCGCTCGGTGCGGCCGTGGTCGTGTGCCATGCCTTCAGCCAACCACGTCTCCCGCGCCCGCCGAGGCAGAGATGGTGCGTGAGGTGGCTGACCAACACTCCGCCGTCGACGCCACGATCCATCAGGTGCGTCAGCTGCTCGACGCCTGGAGACAGAATCCCAACGCTGTTACTCGAGACGCCCTGGCCGACTCACTCGAGAACCTGACGGCGGTGCTGAGCGCTCACCTGGACGACGAAGAGCGTCTCGTCGTCCCGCTCGCCGCGGTGACGTTGACCCAGGAAGAGCGGAACGCCGTCGGTGAGCACGCGCGCGGGTCAGTTCCCCAGGAGCAGATCTTCCTGGTCTTCGGAATGCTGCTCGAGCCGCTGGACGACGACGACCGGGCGTTCATGCTGGCCCCGTTTCCGCCGCCAGTTCGAGAGGTGTTGACCACCACTGCAGGTGGACGCCGTACCAGCGGTCGGTCTCGCCACGATGGTGCATTCCGAGGCGCTGCATCACCGCGACCGACGCGTCATTGCCGGGGTAGGCGAGGGCGTTGATCTTGGTGATGCCGAGGGTCTCGTCGGCATGAGCCATCAACAGGACGGCGGCCTCGGTGGCGTAGCCGTGGCCCCAGTGGTCGGGATGCAAGTGCCAGCCGATCTCGACGTCCTCGGTGAGCGTGCCCTCGGAGTCGGGCAGGCGCGTGAGCAGTGCCGAGCCGATCGGCCCGTCACCGCCGGTCGGGACGATGGCCCAGATGCCGAAGCCGGGGGCATCGAAGCCGACTGACTGCCAGCGCAGCAGCCGTTCGTGGGCTGCCTGCTCGCTTTTCCACGGCGATGGGTGGGCGCCCAGCCAGCGGGAGACCTCGTCACGCCGGTAGATGTCGTAGGCGGCCGCCACGTCCTGAGGGTCGTCGGGATCCCAGCCGCGGAGGGTCAGGCGCTCGGAGACCAGCGGGGGGAGGGTCACCCCCCAAGGGTGCCTGACACCGTTGATGACCGGTGATGAGGGCGGCGTTTGTTCCGCCTGTGCTGGTCAACGCGTCGTTCTTGGAGTTCTGGTGGTTCTGGGGGTGGTTGCCGCACTGGTGCCGGTTGGCCTGACGTGGGGGAATGCGGCAGGATCGGGACAGGTTCTGGGCCGTGGACGATTCTTTTTCTGGCGGATCGACCGATCCAGGGCAAGGTGGCCCTGTACGACGCGACGAAGGGACTTCACCGTGAGCATGCTCCGGCGTGTGTCACCGTCGCGGGTGGCGATGCTCTCGGTCCACACCTCACCCCTCGACCAGCCTGGTACGGGCGACGCCGGCGGCATGAACGTCTACATCGTGGAGACCGCCAAACGTCTGGCCGATCTCGGCGTCGATGTCGAGATCTTTACCCGCGCCACCGCAGGCGCGCTGCCGGCCACCGACCAGCTCGCCCCAGGCGTCCTGGTGCGGCACATTGCCGCAGGACCCTTCGAGCCCATGGCTAAGGAAGACCTGCCTGCGCTGCTCTGCCCGTTTGCTTCCGGCGTCCTGCGCGTCGAGGCCCAGCACGATCCCGGCCACTTCGCCCTCGTCCACTCGCACTACTGGCTCTCCGGTCAGGTCGGCGCCATGGCCCAAGACCGCTGGCAGGTCCCGCTGGTGCACTCGATGCACACGATGGCCAAGGTGAAGAACGCCCTGCTCGCCGATGGTGACGTACCCGAGCCGTCCGGTCGCGTCATTGGTGAGTCATCGGTGGTCGCCGCGGCCGACCGGCTGCTCGCCAACACGAGTGCAGAAGCTGCCCAACTGGTCGACCTCTACGACGCGCACCCTTCGCAGGTCGCTACCGTTCCGCCCGGGGTCGATCTCAGCGTCTTCACCCCAGGAGACGGCCAGGCTGCGCGTCGCCGACTGGGGCTCGCCCCCTCGGCGCACGTGCTGCTCTTCGTCGGCCGTATCCAACCGCTGAAGGCGCCCGACCTTCTGCTCCGGGCAGCTGCTCAACTGCTCGCCGAGCGGCCGTCGCTGCGCGAGGAGTTGGTCGTCGCCGTTGTCGGTGGACCGAGCGGGTCGGGGCTGGCTCAACCGCACCACCTCAAGGCGCTGGCCCGCCAGCTCGGCATCGCTGACGTCGTTCGGTTCGCCCCGCCTGTCGCACAGGCTGACCTCGTCGACTGGTACCGGGCCGCCGACGTCACCGTGGTGCCGTCCTACAACGAGTCGTTCGGCCTGGTGGCGATCGAGTCGCAGGCCGTCGGGACGCCGGTTGTCGCAGCCTCAGTTGGTGGCCTTCGCACCGCAGTCTCCGACGGTGTCTCCGGTGTCCTGGTCGACGGACACGACCCGCAGCACTACGCCGCTGTGCTGGAACGACTGATCGCTGAGCCGCAGCGCCGTGCTGCATTGTCGGCCGGAGCCGTCCGGCACGCGGCCGAGTTCGGCTGGGACGCCACCGCCAAAGCAACGCTGGCGGTCTACCGGGATGCGCTGGCATCACGTCAGCAGCAGCGCGCAGCGTCCTGACACCCAAGATTGTGCCAATGGACGCGGCCGCGACAGTTCGCGAGGCACTGAGAGAACTCGACGTCTCCTTTGAAGAGTCAACGCCTGGGACATTCGTTGCCGTCCTGCCGGGTGAGCGCAAACTGCGCACGACGGTCTCGCTCGTCGTCGGCCCGCACAGCCTCACTGCCAACGCGTTCGTTGTGCGGCATCCTGACGAGAACTCCGATGGCGTCCACCGGTGGTTGCTGCAGTACAACGCCAAGCACCCGGGTGTCGCCTTCGGGATCGACCAGTTCGGTGATGTCTACGTCGTCGCGCAACTGCCATTGGTTGCGGTCAAAGTGGCTGAGGTCGACCAACTGCTCGGTCGGATCCTGGATGTGGCCGACACTTCATTCAACGCCCTGCTCGAGCTTGGTTTCGCGGCGAGCATCAGGCGCGAGTGGGCGTGGCGCGTCTCACGCGGTGAGTCGCTGGCGAATCTGCGGGCATTCGCCCACCTCGTCGACGACGACCCTCGGCAGCCGTAGCCACCGGTACTCGTCGGCGGTCAGGTGCGGTCAGGTGCGGGCAGCGTAGGTCTCGGCGAACTCGCGGAAAGCCGCGAACGCGCGTGGAGCGTAGACCGTGCCGGGTCCGCCCATCATCTGGATGCAGACTCCGAGCGCCTCAGCCACCTCCGCCTCGCTTGCACCGGCCTTGGCGGCTCCCCGTGCGTGAGATGCGATGCAGCCGTCACAGTGATCGCTGGTGGCCAGCGCCAGAGCGATCAGCTCTTTGGTCTTCCGGTCCAGAGCACCGTCGGTGTAGGCCGCGGAATGCAATGCGTTGAACCCCTCGTACACCTCGGGGATCGCCTTCCGGAGTGCGAGGGCTGGGTCGCGGAGCTCGGCCTGGACGCCCTTGCCGTATGAGTGTGTGTGCGCGTCTGAGTGGGTCATGCATCTACGCTAGCGGTGTGGCAGGGATCGGCGAATAGGCCCTGGTCCCGCCCCGGTACGCTCGCAGCATGTCGACGCTCGTGCTGCTGCGCCACGGTCAAAGTGAGTGGAACGCCAAGAACGTGTTCACCGGTTGGGTCGACGTCGGCCTCACCGATGTTGGCACCGCCGAGGCGGTGCGTGGTGGTCATCTCCTGCAGTCGGCGAGTGTCTTGCCAGATGTCCTGCACACGTCGGTGCAGCGCCGCGCGATCCGAACCTCTGAGCTGGCGCTTGAAGCGTGCGACCGGCAGTGGATTCCGGTGCGGCGCTCATGGCGCCTGAACGAACGTCACTACGGCGCCTTGCAGGGTAAGGACAAGAAGCAGACACTCGCGCAGTTCGGTGAGGCGCAGTTCATGCTTTGGCGCCGTTCGTACGACACCCCGCCGCCGCCCCTGCCTGATGACGACGAGTTCTCGCAGGTGGGAGACCCGCGGTACGCGGGCTTGCCGCCCGAGCTGACGCCCCGGTCGGAGTGCCTCAAGGACGTCCTCGAACGGATGCTCCCGTACTGGTACGACGCGATCGTTCCTGACCTGCAAGCCGGGTTGACCGTGTTGGTCACCGCACACGGAAACTCACTGCGTGCCTTGGTCAAGCACCTCGACCAGATCTCCGACGACGCGATCACCGGACTCAACATCCCCACCGGTATCCCGCTGCGCTATGACCTCGATGCTTCCCTGCGTCCAACGACGCCGGGTGGGGAGTACCTCGACCCTGAGGCAGCGAAGGCCGCGATCACTGCGGTGGCCAGCCAAGGCCACTAACTCCTGGCGGCTGCTAGTCGTGCTCCATCGTCTGCGGCCGCATTCCGGTGGCCTGGTGGACGACGCGGCGGGCTACGGACACTGCGTGGTCGGCGAAGCGCTCGTAGAACCGGCTGAGCAACGTTGCGTCGATGGCGCTCTCGACGCCGTGTGCCCACTCCGGCGCCAAGATCTTCATGAACATCTGTCGGTGCAGCTCGTCCATGCGGTCGTCCTCGACCTCAAGGCGCAAGGCATGCGCGACGTCGACGGTCTTGATGATCTCGCCCGTCTCGTAGACCAGGCGCACGGCGAGGTCGCCCATCTCGCGGATGGTTTCGTGTAGTTCCTGGGGAACGGCAAGATCGGGATAGCGGCGGCGCGCACTCCTGGCAATGTGCTCGGCGAGGTCGCCCATGCGCTCGAGGGTGGTGCTAATGCGGAGTGCTCCGACCAGGACGCGCAGCTCGCCTGCCACGGGTGCCTGGAGCGCAATGACGTCGAGGGTGAGCTCTTCGAGGGCGTCGGCCCGTTCGTCGATGTCGATGTCGCTGGCGATGACCGACTCGGCGGCCTGGAGGTCGCCCTCGAGCAGCGCGCGCGTTGAGCGACCCATGGCGTCGCCCACCATCTGGGTCATCTCGACAAGGCGGTCACTGATCTCGGCCAGTTGCTCGTGATACTGCTCGCGCATGGGCCTCAGCGTAGAGGGTCGTGGGTGAACAGTAGATGGGCCTCGGTGAACCGCGGCCCCCGAGGGGGTGAACATCTCTCAAACGGTAGGCAGAATTGCCCATGCCAAGAAGAACAGTGGCGCCCGGCGTCCTACTGTTGAGTCGTGTCCGAACCGTCACCGACGTCTTTCGACGCCGGAACACCTGCGCTGCCCCCGGGGGCCGAGTCGGTGCTCGCGGCGCTGCGGTCGGCCTGGGTCGTCCTCGACGGCCGCGAACGGGTGGTTCGCTCCAGCCCTTCGGCGTTGCCCTACGGCCTGATTCGGGGGAGCCGGCTTCGCGTCGACACCCTGGTGCTGCTGGCGCGGCAGGTACGTCGCGACGGTGAGGTGCGTGACCTCGAGGTCGAGGTGCCACGCGGGCACCGGGGAACTGAGCTGCTGGTGCTGGACGTCCGCCTAGCCCCGCTGGGCGACCACGTTCTGCTGCTCGCTGAGGACCAGACAGCGGTTCGACGGTTGGACGCGGTACGTCGCGACTTCGTTGCCAATGTCAGCCACGAGCTGAAGACTCCGGTTGGTGCGCTGTCGCTTCTTTCCGAGGCGGTCTCCGGATCTGCCGACGACCCGCAAGCGGTGCGCCGCTTCGCCCTCCGTATGCAGCATGAGTCGAGCCGGCTGACGCTGATGGTGCAGGACCTGATCTCGCTCTCGCGCCTGCAGAGCCACGACCCGCTACGCGAGGCGCGGATCATCAACGTCGACGACGTGGTGGCCGAGGCCATCGACAGCACCCACCTCGAGGCCGAGGCCCGCGAGATCCGCCTTGAGGTTCGCGGGCAACATGGCCTGTCGATCCTCGGCGACGAGGACCAGATCAGCGCTGCGCTTCGCAACCTGATGGCGAACGCGATCAACTACAGCCCCGATCACACCCGCATCACGGTGGGCGTGCATCTCGCCGACGACGTCATCGAGATCAGCGTCGCCGACCAAGGGATCGGAATCCCCGAACGTGACCTCGAGCGCATCTTCGAGCGTTTCTATCGCGTCGACCCCGCTCGTTCGCGTATCACCGGCGGTACCGGGCTGGGGCTTTCGATCGTCAAGCACGTCGCTGCCAACCATGGTGGTGAGGTGGGCGTGTGGAGTTCTGAGGGTGCTGGCTCCACGTTCACGTTGCGCTTTCCCGCCCACCGCGGTGACTGGCGCGCGCTCGGGCACGACCAAGGCCCGACCGACTTCACAGCAGATGAGGAGACCCCGTGACCCGAGTGCTGGTCGTCGAGGACGAGGAGTCGTTCAGCGACGCCTTGTCGTACATGTTGCGGAAGGAGGGGTACGACGTCGCCGTCGCCACCAACGGCCATGACGCGCTCGACGACTTTGAGCGCAACGGGGCCGACCTGGTGCTGCTCGACCTGATGCTCCCGGGCATCCCGGGCACCGAGGTGTGTCGGACGATCAGACAGCGGTCGAACGTGCCGGTGATCATGCTCACCGCCAAGGACAGCGAGATCGACAAGGTCGTCGGTCTCGAGCTCGGAGCTGACGACTACGTCACCAAGCCGTTCTCGTCCCGCGAGCTCGTCGCCCGGATCCGTGCTGTGCTTCGCCGCGGCGGCGATGCCGAAGAGCTCCTGCCTCCGGTGCTCGAGGGCGGGCCGGTACGGATGGATATCGAGCGCCACGTCGTCACCGTGCGCGGCCAGACCCTGAAGCTGCCGCTCAAGGAGTTCGAGCTGCTGGAGATATTGCTGCGCAATGCCGGACGCGTCCTCACCAGGATGCAGCTGATCGACCGGGTGTGGGGCTCGGACTACGTGGGCGACACCAAGACGCTCGACGTCCACGTCAAGCGACTGCGCGCCAAGATCGAGGAAGACCCGGCGAACCCGCGTCACATCGTGACGCTGCGTGGCCTCGGCTACAAGTTCGAAGGCTGACCCCGCCCCCCTATCCATCCCCCATTTCGGGGCCATGACGCATGGGTTCGGTCATTTCGAACTGACGCCCCTCCATTCGTCCACAGACTTGCTCCTGGGGATCGATGGTGCCGTCGCTGGTTCGGTCATTCCGAACGGGTGTGTCATGGCCCCGAAACTGGGGGTTAGGCGGAGTCGCTAATGGCGGCGTACTCATCGTCGGAGGGGACCACCAAGACGTCGAGGGTGTTGCTGCCAGCGTTGGTGAAGGTGAGCGTCAGCTGGGTCCAGTTACCAGGTTCGACGCCACCGTCCTGAACAAGCGCGACGCGCTCGGACCCCCCACCGATCGCAACCTTCTCGCCGGGCGCGATCTCAACCGGCCCGCCGACGAAGACGGCTGTTTGGTCGCCGATTTTGGCCTCGTTGAGGACGTCGGTCTCGGGCCCGTTGTTCACCAGCGTGACGGTGAGTGAAGCGGCACCACCGTCGCTGACGACCAGAGCGTTGCGTACCGCCAGGTACGGGTCGTCGAATCCGGCATCCTCAGGGATGTTGACGTTACGCCCGTCTGACGGGTTGTACGGCTGGTTGGTCTGGGCTGACTGTCCCGCGGCACAACCACTGAGGGCGAGGAGGCCAGCGGCCGCGGCGGCGATGGGCAGCAGCAGGCGAGGGGTCGCGAAGGTGAGCGAACGCGTCATGGCAGACAGCGTAGCCACTGGCCTTCTGGCGACGAGCGGTTACCCGGCCGTCAGGTTTGGTTGGGTCCGGTCTGCGCCAGATCGACCAATGCGCCCTCCAGCCGGGTGTCGGGAGCGGGGTCGCGGACGACGTCCACCACGACGCCGTCATCGCGCACGAGCAGCAGCGTGGTCCCGGTCAGCCCGTATGTCGCGCGCAGGGTGTTCGTGGGGTCGGTGAAGGTCGACAGCTGAAGCGGTCCAACCGTCTCGGACAGCGCCGCGAGCTGGTCCGTTTGGTCGGTGCCCCCGACGGCGACTGTCGAGACGCCGAAGGACCCTGCCTGACGCGACACCGTGGCCAACAGCTGCTCGCACTCGTCGCACTGGTCAGGGACGAGCACGATCACGGCCGGGCGCAGCGACCGCGCGGCGATCGGCGTCGATCCGTCCTGCAAGACCGCTTCCGCGGGCAGCAGCCCGCCGATCTCACCGGGTGCCGGCACGTTGCTGGCCAAGGGGCCCGCGGGTGGTGCGGACGCCTGTGGGCCGACGACCCATGCGCCAACTGCGCTGGAGATGGCCACGACGAGGAGCGAGATCACCAGCACCCCTGCCGTCACCGCCAGCCTCCGGCGTCGGGCTGCGCGCCGCTCGGCCCAGGTGCCGGACGGTGCCGCAACAGGACCGCCCTCTTCCTCGGCCAGCCAGGCCCGCCGATCGGCGGCAAGGTCGCGGGGATCGTCTGGGGCGTGAAGGGTAAGCCCGGCCAGATCTTCGGGCAGCAGGTCGTCGTGATGGCCGTCCGGGCTTGGCCCGGCTCCATGCGAGCCGCTCATGGGGGAAGTATGCCCCCGATCTCGCAGGGTGCGACTGGTGTGATCGACGCCGAGCAGGCCTTCGCGCCGTCGATGGGCGCTGCAGACCGCGCGCGTGCCACGACAGTGCCTGTTCTGTCAACCCCCTGGCTTCG
The DNA here is from genome assembly GCA_027118455.1 of Actinomycetes bacterium. Lineage (GTDB taxonomy): Bacteria > Actinomycetota > Actinomycetes > JAHEKZ01 > JAHEKZ01 > JAHEKZ01. Next base: position 26,716 of record JAJAYZ010000087.1, on the reverse strand, counting down.
GGTTCCTCCCGTCGCGAATACCCTCTGACCTGCGGAAACGCCGGTCAACGCGACTGAGGGACGTGTTAGACTAGAGGCGTCAGCACAACTCCAGACGGCACATCCGCGTGGGTTTTTTCCTACGTAACCGGCCGACGACACCGAGCCGACCCTCCAGGTCGGCTCGCCTGAGTCCTAGACGCAACGAGGGGACACCACCACATGACGTTCGAGGTCGGCGAGACGGTCGTCTACCCCCACCACGGCGCTGCGAAGATCGAGGCCATGGAGACCCGGGTCATCAAGGGTGAAGAGCGGATCTACCTGGTCCTGAAGGTTGCTCAGGGCGACCTCACGGTGCGGGTGCCCGCCGACAACGCCGAATACGTTGGCGTTCGCGACGTCGTGGACGCTGCTGGTCTGGAGCGGGTCTTCACCGTCCTCCGGATGCCTTACACCGAAGAGCCGACCAACTGGTCGCGGCGCTACAAGGCCAACCTCGAGAAGCTCGCATCAGGTGACGTCATCAAGGTGGCTGAGGTCGTCCGCGATCTCTTCCGCCGTGAGCAGGACCGCGGCCTGTCGGCCGGCGAGAAGCGAATGCTGGCAAAGGCTCGCCAAATCCTTGTGTCCGAGCTCGCACTTGCCGAGAAGACCAATGAGGACAAGGCCGAGGCCATCCTCGACGAGGTGCTGGCCAGCTAGCGGGGTCAGGCGGCTCGGCGAGGGTGCTCGGCACCCACCGGCCGCCTTCAAGGAGCAGTACCGCATGAAACGCCCTCGGCTCGCGCGCGTCCCCAGCGGGGTTGTCGAACTCCTGCGCCTCTTCGTCGTCGTCTTCTTCGCCGGCCTTGGGTCGCTGCTCGGCTCCCGGTGGGAGCTCGACGAGACCGCGTTCGCCGGCGTCGACGGCGTCCTGCTCGGCGTCGTCCTCGGCTCGTTCATCGGCTACGCCATCGGCGGCACCGTCGGACGCAGCACCATCGCGGCCGTCGCCCGCACCGAGGCGCGCCGTCGCTCGGTCTCCGCGGAAACCATCGTTGGTGGCGTATTCGGGGGCGTGGTGGGGGTCTTCGTCGGAGTAGCTGTGGCCTGGCCGATCTTCTTCATCGGGACGCCGGCGCTGTCGATTTCGATCTTTGGCTTCGCCGTATTCGTCCTTGGCTTGCTCGGCTTCCGGGTTGGTGCGTCCAAGCGTGACTCGATGATCGGCATGTTCGGAGCCAAGGCCGGCATGGCTCCGCCGCCGTCAGCGGCTGCGGCCTACCCCAAGATCATCGACACGTCCGTCGCTATCGACGGCCGCATCGTTGACGTCGTTCGCGCCGGGTTCCTGCACGGGCAGATTCTGCTGACAGCACCGGTGATCGGTGAGCTGCAGGGCTTCGCCGATGCCGGTGACGATCTGCGGCGCAGCAAGGGTCGGCGTGGCCTTGAGGTTCTTGAGACCCTCAAGCGCGAACCAGGCATCGAGGTGGTGGTGCTCGACGCCACCGTCCCCGGCGTCCCCGAGGTGGACGCCAAGCTGGTGCGGCTGGCGATCGACAAAGACGCTGCCCTGCTCACCCTCGACACCAACCTGGCCAAGGCGGCCGGCATCGCCGGTGTCCGGGTCCTCAACCTGCACGCCCTCGCTCTCGCCCTGCGCCCACCGGTGACCGCTGGTGACGAGGCCATGGTGCTGGTCACCAAGACCGGCAAGGAGGCCGGTCAGGGGGTCGGCTACCTCGATGACGGCACGATGGTGGTGGTCGAGCGCGGACGCGAGTTCGTCGGCCACGAACTGCTCGTTCAGGTCACCAGCGTGCTCACCACCGCCAACGGACGTTTGGTGTTCTCCCGGCCAGTAGGAGAACCTGTCCCCATGAACAAGCACGAGGTGGTGCCGACCCGGTGAGGGCGGCTGCCATCGTCCCGGCAGCGGGCCGAGGCGATCGGCTCGGTCCCGGCGAGCCAAAGGCGCTCCGCGACCTTGCCGGACAGCCGTTGCTGGCCCATGCCGTTCGCGCGCTGGCTGAGGCCAGGTCGGTCGACGTCATTGTTGTCGCGGCGCCTGCTGGCGAAGAGTCTCGGGTCGGCCGGCTGCTGCAGACCGTGGCCGGTGAGACCGAGCTACACGTCGTGACGGGTGGACAGACGCGTCAGCAGTCGGTGGCGCTGGCCCTGCGGGTGATCCCTGACGACGTAGACGTCGTACTCGTGCATGACGCCGCACGTCCACTGGTTCCGGACGAGGTGATTGATGCCGTCACATCGGCAGTCCGCTCCGGTGCCGACGCCGTCGTACCAGCCGTCCCGGTCACCGACACCATCAAGCAGGTCGACACCGCAGGTCGCGTCGAGGCCACCGTTGACCGCTCCCAACTTCGTGCAGCCCAGACGCCGCAAGGATTTGCCCGCATCGTGCTGGAGTCCGCTCATCGGGATGCCGCCGAGCAAGGGCTCGAGGACGCCTCCGACGACGCCGGGCTCGTTGAGCACTTTGGGCGTCCGGTCATGGTGATCCCCGGCTCCGAGGATGGCTTCAAGGTCACGCGTCCGATCGACCTGCTGCTCGCCGAAGCGGTGTTGGCTCGCCGCCGTTCGGCTGGGGTGCACTAGTGCCAACTCCCCGCGTCGGCGTCGGTGTCGACGTCCATCCGCTCGAAGTCGGTCGCCCCATGGCGCTCGCTGGGCTGGCGTGGCCGGAGGAGCCGGCCGGTTGCGGTGGCCACTCCGACGGAGACGTTGCGGCCCATGCGTGCTGCGACGCGCTGTTGTCTGCGGCTGGGTTGGGTGACCTCGGAACGGTCTTCGGCACTGACCGGCCCGAGTGGTCGGAGGCGTCCGGTGCCCGGCTGCTGGCCGAGTGCGCGCGCCTGGTGGGCGAGGCTGGGTTCACCATCGGCAACGTTGCCGTGCAGGTCATCGGTGAGCGCCCCAAGATCGGACCGCGACGACAGGAGGCCGAGGCGGCCCTCGGTGCTGCCTGTGATGCGCCCGTATCGGTGAGCGGAACCACCACCGACGGGCTCGGCCTCACCGGACGCGGTGAGGGTATCGCCGCCATCGCCACCGCCCTGCTCGTCCCCCGCTAGACCCAAGAACGACGCTTCACCCGCTCTGGCGGAACAAAGCGGTGCATTCATCCTGTGGACATCTCGGTAGCCGTCATCTCCGCGGCCGATCCGGCACCCTAGCGGCGCCTACTATGGACGCCGTGGGCTCGGACCAGACAAGTCGTCGGGTTCACCTCCGCACGGGTGTCTCGCTGGCGTACATCGAGCAGGGCAATCGGTCTGGCAGCTCGGTCCTCCTCTTGCATGCATGGGGTGAGTCCCTCGGCAGCTTCGATCCGCTGATGCCGCAGCTGACCGGCTCACCTCATCTGGTGGCGGTCGACCAGCGTGGACACGGTCTGGCGGACAAACCAACAGATGGCTACGACCTCGACTCACTTGCGGCCGACGTCGAAGCCTTCATGGACGCGGTCGAATTGCGCTCCGTGGTACTCGTGGGTTCGTCGAGTGGCGGATATGTGGCCCAGCAGCTTGTCCTGCGCGCACCCGACCGCGTTGAGGGGCTGGTGCTCGTCGGGTCGCCACGCAGCTTGCGAGGTCAGCATCCCCTCGCCGCCGAGCTCCAGCGCCTGACCGACCCCGTCGACCCGGGCTGGGTGCGAGAGTTCCTCGCACTGTTTCCGCTTTGCCACGAGGTGCCGCAGTGGTACCTGGACGACCGGGTCCGTGATGCCACGCTCATGCCCGCTGACGTGTGGCGCGCCAGTTTCGCGGGTCTCACTACGTCACCGGCACCTACCGATATCGGAAGAATCACCGTCCCGACGCTGATCATCTGGGGTGACCGCGACGGGCTCCTGACGCGTCAAGACCAGGATGCGCTTGCCCTGCGGATCGGCGGCTCGACACTCGTTGTGTACGAAGGGGTTGGTCACCTTGTTCTGTGGGAGCAGCCCGGCCGCGTCGCTGCAGATATCAGCGCTTTCATCCGGGCCCTCGCCGCCAACGGGCATCCCGGTAGCCTTCACCGGTGACGATCTCGCTCTACGACACCGCCGCTCGCCGGACGCGTGAGTTCGCCCCGCTCCGTCCTGGTCAGGTGTCGATCTACCTCTGCGGCGCCACCGTGCAGGCCCCGCCGCACATCGGGCACATTCGCAGCGGCATCGTCTTTGACGTCATGAGCCGCTGGTTCGCGCACCGCGGGTTCGAGGTAACCCTGGTGCGCAACGTCACCGACATCGACGACAAAATCATCGCCAGGGCGGACGACGAGGGGATCCCGTTCTGGCAGCTGGCGATGCGCAACGAGCGCGCGTTCGCCGCCGCGTACGACGTCCTCGGCTGTCTTCCCCCTGCAGGCGAACCACGCGCGACGGGCCACGTCCCCGAGATGATCGTCCTCATGCAGCAGCTGATCGACGCCGGCCACGCCTACCCAGCCGGTGGCGACGTCTACTTTGACGTCGCATCCTGGCCGCAGTACGGCGAGCTTTCTGGGCAGCGACCCGACGAGATGCTGCCAGCGGCCGATGGCACGTCGGATGCCAAGCGCGACCCGCGCGACTTCGCGCTCTGGAAGTCGGCCAAGCCGGGCGAGCCTTCGTGGCCGACGCCGTGGGGCGCGGGACGTCCCGGCTGGCACCTGGAGTGCTCGGCGATGGTGCACAAGTACCTCGGTAGCGCGTTCGACATCCACGGCGGTGGGCTCGACCTCGTCTTCCCTCACCACGAGAACGAGATCGCACAGAGCAAGGCGGCCGGCGACGACTTCGCGACGTACTGGTTGCATAACTACTGGGTGACGACGAGCGGCGAGAAGATGAGCAAGTCGCTCGGTAACTCGCTGCTGGTCACCGAGGTTGTCCAGCGGGTTCGTCCGATCGAGCTGCGCTACTACCTCGTCGCTTCGCACTACCGCTCGCACATGGAGTTCAGCGAGGGCGCGCTGCAGGAGGCTGGTGCTGGGTTCCGCCGGCTCGAGTCGTTCGTGCGTCGAGCCACCGAGCGAGTGGGATCAACCGAACCTGGAATCGTCTGCGCCGACTTCGAGCAAGCAATGGACAACGACTTCGGCGTCCCTGCGGCGCTCGCTGCGGTGCACGAGGTGGCGCGCGATGGCAACAAGGCGCTGACGGCTGGCGATGACGCCGCGACGCGTGGGTCGTTGGCGTCCGTCCGCGCGATGCTAGGCGTCCTCGGCGTCGATCCGCTCGCGGATCCCTGGGCCAGCCGTGCTGGCGGCGGCAACGAGTTGCGCGAGGTGGTCGATGCGCTCGTCACCGCGCAGCTAGCCGCGCGCAATCAGGCCAGGGCCGACAAAGACTTCACCACCGCCGATGCGATTCGCGACTCACTTGCGGCCGCCGGCATCGCGATCGATGACACCGCAGAGGGCGCTCACTGGTCACTGCTCGAGGAGAACTGATGGCCGGCAACTCAGATCGCAAAGGCGCGATCCGTAAGGGGAAAAAGGGACCGCAGGTCGGCAGCGGTGGGCAGCGCCGTAAGCAGTTGAAGGGACGCGGCCCGACGCCGAAGGCGTCCGAGCGCGACAAGCACGTGGCGGGGCGCCGAACCAGATCGGCGGCCAAGAGCACGGAGAAGAGCGGGAAGCGTCCGTCGTCGGGACGCGGCCGTTCGCCAAAGGGTGGTCCGGAGTACGTCGTTGGACGTAACTCAGTGGTCGACTCGTTGGCGGCGCAGATCCCGGCGACGGCGCTGTACGTGGCTGAGCGGATCGACGCCGACGAACGTGTGCGCCATGCGGTCGACCTCGCCAATGAGCAGTCCCTGCCGGTGCTCGAGGCACCGCGCATTGAGCTCGATCGACTCGCTGACGGGCTCACGCATCAAGGGCTGATTCTGCAGGTTCCGCCGTATGAGTACGCACACGCTGACGACTTGCTCGAGCGGGCGGCCGATGCCCGCGAGACGCCGCTGATCGTGGCGCTCGATCACGTCACCGATCCGCGCAACCTCGGTGCCGTGGTGCGCTCGGCGGCGGCCTTCGGCGCGCACGGAGTCTTGGTGCCCGACCGTCGGGCGGCGAGCATGACGGCGTCGGCGTGGAAGACCGCGTCAGGCGCGGCAGCGCGCGTTCCGGTGGCGCAGTGCACCAACCTGTCGCGGGCGTTGGCCGCCTACCGCAAGGCAGGGCTCTTTGTCGTCGGGCTGGACGCCGACGCTGAGACCACGATCGACGAGGTGGATGCCAACCTCCCCCTGGTGCTGGTCATCGGCGCTGAGGGCGCTGGTCTGTCTCGGTTGGTGCGCGACGGGTGCGACGTCGTCGCCGGCATCCCGATCACCGGGGGCACCGAGTCGCTCAACGCCAGCGTCGCCGCCGGGATCGGCCTCTACGCGTTGGCGCAACACCGCTCCACCTGACTCACCCGCCGCCGTTCCATCCCTGCGTGAGTTGAGTGGGCCTATGACGCCACTCACCTCACGCAGGGATGCGCGAACCGGGCGGGGGCCCGTCCGTTCGGCCGTCTGGGGGAACCAGGCGCCAACTGAGCCGGGACGTCTTGAGTAGTCGGCCAGGATGGACGCCGAGGAGGAGCCGGTGTTCAAGGTGGTCGCCGCCCCCACGCGGGGCGTTCAACGGGTTCGTCCGCGCATGCGCAACGTGGGGCTGGTGCACGTCGTCGCTGCCCTGGTTCTGGCTGCGACGCTGGCTCTAGGGGCGATGCACGGCTGTGCTGGCGACGACGTCCAGGTGCTCCCCGCCGCCGCGGTCATGACCCTCCTGATCGGGCTGGCTGGGCTGGCGATGACGCTGCGGTTGCCGCGCGCCACCGCCGTGGCTCCTGCCCTCGCTGCTGGTGCCTCGCTGACGCTGCTCGGCGGCGCGACGTCGGGCTGGGCGTGGGTGCTGGCACAACCCTGCGTCGGCAACATCTTGGACCGCGAAGTCGTCACCCTGTTGCTTGTCACAGCCGCGTCCGCTGCCGTGCTGGCAACGTCGCTATGGCTGCTGGTCTCGCGCGACGAGATCGAGCCATGGCATGCGACGCGTGGTGTCGTCGTCGCTACTGCAGCTGCGGTCACCGTGCTCGTCCTCGGCACCGGCTTCGCGGTACTGCTGCGCGACGCCACCGGGACGCCGGTCCTGGCGATGGCTGCTGTGACCGTGCCGTGGGCCGGTGCGGTTGCTGCGACCGGATGGCTGCGGCCGTCCCCGGCGATTGCCGTCGTGACGCCAGCTGTCCTGCAAGCCCTCTGGCTGCTGCTCGGCTGAGCACGGCAGACTGGCTCCATGCAGCCACATGCGCAGCGCGTCGTGCGCCCGGCGTGCAACGCTGACCGCGAGTCGATTCTTGATGTCGTCGAGGCGGCCTTCGTCACCGAGCCAGCCTTCGGTCACTTCTTCGGCGACGCCTATCAGGTGCACGCGCGTGAGTTCCTCACCTTCTTGCTGGATCTGCGGCTGGCCGGTGGCATCGTGTGGGTCGAGGAGGCTGATGCACGTATCGCCGCGGTATCGATGTGGGACCCACCGGGCGGACCAAGCCTCGGCGCCATCGAGCAAGAGGCGCTGTGGCGTGCGGCTGCTGACCAGTTTGGGCCAACCATCGGGCAACGGCTCGACGCCTACGACGCCCTGGTACACGACCTTGGGCCAACGGCCGACCACTACTACCTCGGGGTGATCGCCTCCGACCCTGCGGCGCGCGGTCGCGGACATGGATCGGCGGTGCTGCGTCCTGGACTTCAGGCCGCCGACACCGCTGGACTTCCCACGTTTTTGGAGACCGGTACTGAGAGCAACGTGGGGTTCTACGGCCGATTTGGGTTCGAGGTGACTGCAGAGCTCGACCTCGATGACGGGACGCGGGTCTGGTGCCTCACTCGCCCGCCGGGAGCGTCGGTAGGCTGAGCTCTCCGGCCGGCGTGGCGCAGTTGGTAGCGCAACCGCCTTGTAAGCGGTAGGTCATCGGTTCGAATCCGATCGCCGGCTCTCGCAATGGGACAGGAGTGACGGGTGTGAACACCGTCCACCGTTCGGGTGATCGGCAGAGGTAGCGGCCGATGGCACCATGGAAAGGCCCTTAGGGGCTAATCGGGGGAGTGGATCCGCCGGGTGGCGAGTGTGGGGGACACCCCCGGCGGATCCGCCCTTTCTCGCAACACCTCATCGATGTCCCGGCGTGGCAGCGCCCCTAGCTTGACAGACGAAAGATAGTTCCGGTAAAACTGTGCGCATGATGACACTGCGCGTTCTGGGTTGGACGCTGTACACCCTGGCTGCATGCGTGCTGGCTGGGCTCGTTGCCGTGGCTATCGGCGGTCCGGTGACCCTGCGGCCGCTCGGCTTCGACGCCATCGCCCTCCGTCTCGACCTGGCCTCTGCCGTACTTCTGGTTCTCATCCTGGGGGTCGGCGCCGTGGTGGCCGCTTACTCCACCCGGCAGCTGGCCGGAGAACCTCGCGTCGGGCAATACGCCGCGGGGCTGGCAGGTGCGGTCTTCGGGTTGACGCTGGCGGTCACCGCGCTTGCCCTGCCGTTGCTCTGGATCGGGTGGGTCGCAGCCACCTGGTCGCTCATCGCACTCGTGGGTTGGCGCCACCTGACGGACGCGGCGCGTCGCCCGGCACGGTATGTCGCGGCCTGGCTGGCAGCGGGAGACCTGATCCTGCTGGGCGGTCTCATCTCACTTGCCGTTGCCACCGGAACTACAGACCGCGGCGAACTGAGCACCGTGGTTGCTGAAGTCTCGGGCCCGCAGATCGCCGCGATAGCAGCACTCCTTGCAGCCGCCGGCGTGATCCGCTCAGCACTGCTCCCCGCCCACCGCTGGCTGCCCGAGACTGCCGCTGCGCCCACCCCGGTGTCAGCCCTGCTGCACGCCGGCATCGTCAACGGCGCGGGAGTCCTTGCCGTTCTGCTGTGGCCGGTCTTCGCGGCAGCGCCGGTGGTGCTGGCCGCGCTGGTGCTCATCGGCGCCGCGAGCATTCTCGTTGCGACAGCTATCGCCGCCGTCCGACCGGACGTCAAGGGTCGGCTCGCCGCGTCCACGTCGGCGCAGATGGGCTTCATGACGATCCAGGTGGGTCTCGGTGCACCAGCGGCTGCGCTCTTCCACCTGATCGGGCACGGGTTCTACAAGGCAACGCTCTTCCTCGGCGCAGGCAGCGGAATCAACGCACTGCGCCGTAGTCGTACGTCCCCTGCAGATGCGAGCCCGCAGCAGGCTGGACGCGTTCGGGTCGCCGTCTCTGCGCTTGTGCCGACAGCCGTAGTGATCGCGGTGGCAACAACCGTGACGCCCCCCTTGCACGGTGTCGGGACGGTGGTTTTCTACGCGGCAGCCATCGCGACCGCTGCGGTGCTCATCTACCGAGCCATCGATCCCGCCTTCCAGACCCCGTTCGGGCTGCGGGCGGCCGCGGTGGTCGGGGTGGCTGGCCTCCTGACGACGTACGTCCTAGCCCTCTCCGCGTTCGAGTCCGCGCTCACCCCCGTCATCGGGGCCACCGGCTTTGCCCTCCCAGCACCGGTGATGCTGGTCCTTGTCTCGCTCTTGCTGGGGCTGGGTTTGCTGGGTGTTGTTGTCGACCGGCGAGCCCGCTCTGGGCGGGCACCAGCCATCGTCGTGCGCGCCGTTGCCGCGGCCATGTCGCCGAGGGGCGGCAAGCGTCTCGCCGTTCCGACCAATGAGCCGACAGCGCCGATCACGCCGGTCGAGCGAGCGCGGGCCCGCGCCAGCGTCGCTGCGGCGTCGGAGATCGTCGCCCCTGCATGGCCACTGGGGCAGTTCGTTGCCAGCAACCCGTTGGCCGGGCTCGAGCACCTGCCCTTCGAAGTGGCAACGCAGCGCGCGGCTGGCTTCCGCGGTGGCGCAGTGGCGCTCTCGACCACGCACTACCAACGTTTGTATGCCGCCAGAGAGATCAGTGACACCGCACTTGTCACTGCCATCCTCGAGCGCATCGACACCCTGCCGGTGCCGCCGATGCTGCCGCGAACCTCGCTGGTCGATCTCACCCGCGACATGCTGGTCACCACCGAGGCTGGTGTGCCCGGTGAGCTTCAGGACGCCGCACGAGCGGCCGTGATGTCACTCGGATCGCGCGTCGAGAACCTGCTCCACGACGAGGGCGCCACGATGACCGTCGCCGGTCGGACCGATCGCGACCGCGGCACCACCTTGAACGACCAGATTGCCGATGCCGTAGCCGCTTGGCTCGCGTACCTCCTTGCCGACGACGACGTACGTTGGTCGGCGCCCAAGGGTCCGTTGTTCTCTCGCTGGCGCACTCTCGTGCAGACGGTGGCCGTCGACAGATCCATGCGCGCTGACGGTTTTGCCGCAGCCGTCGCGGCCCTGCCAGAGCGCTCCGACGAGTCGGTCGCCCTCCTGCTCGCGTCGATGGATATTGGGGAGAACGAGTGGAGTGAGTACCTGGCCGCGACATTCGCACGGCTGCCGGGTTGGGCGTCGCATGTTGCGTGGCTCGAGCGAGAGAGTGGAAGCGACGCGGCCACACTGCTCGACCTGGCCGCCATCCATCTGAGCGTCGAGCGCCTCATCGTCCCAGCAGGGCCATCGGCTGACTCTGCGGACTCCAGTGCAGCCGGCTCGCTCCGTGCGAACGTCTCTGACGGGTTCCCGGCAACGACCGAACGCGCAGTCGCTCACCTCGAGCGAGTTGCGCGCTCCGGTGCCCTTGACGCGGCGTCGCTGGGGGCACTGGACGACGTCTCACTGATCACGCTGCTTCGGTACGCCGATGGCGTCCACCAGGCAGCACCCCGGATCTGGCGTGGCGCGCACGAGGCCTCATTCCGTGACCCGCTGGTGGCCGAGCTCGCCGGCCGGGCACGGGCGCACCCCCTGGAAACTGAAAGCGGTCCAGACGTTCAAGCCGTCTTCTGTATCGACGTTCGCTCCGAGCCGCTTCGACGCCAGCTGGAGGCTGCTGGCTCGGTGCAGACGCTGGGCTTTGCCGGCTTCTTTGCCGTCCCTTTCGTGCACACCTCCCTCGCTGCCGCGTGTGGCACGGCCCAGTGCCCGGTTCTTCTCACACCTCGCCACGGCATCCACGAGGTGGCTGGGCCGCAGCACCACGCGATGGCGCACCGTGCGCTGACCGGCGCCCGTGCCTGGCGCCAGATATCTGCTTCGACCACCGCGGCGCAGAAGGCGCCGAACGCCCCGTACTCGTTCGCCGAGGCAGCCGGCTGGCTGCTGGCGCCCATGACGTTGCTTCGAACGGCCTCGCCGCGTGGCTGGTTCAGGTTGCGCCGGGCCACCCGAGACATGGTGCAGCCACGTGTTCTGACTCGTCAGACCATCGACGAGACGCGCGATGGGCTCGGGTTCTCGCCCGATGAGCAGCTCTTCTTGGCCGAGGCTGCTCTCCGTACCATGGGGCTCACCCGAGACTTCGCTCGATTGGTGATGATTTCCGGCCACGGCAGTCACACCGAGAACAACCCCTTCGAGGCGGCCTACGACTGCGGTGCGTGTGGGGGTAACCCAGGAGCCGTGAACGCTCGGGCGTTGGCGACCATTCTCAACTCCGGCGTCGTGCGCGGCCGCCTCGCACAGGTCGGCATCAACATCCCGGACGCCACCTGGTTCCTACCGGCCGAGCATGACACGACAGTCGACACAGTGACACTCCTCGACGCCGACCAGGTTCCGACGTCGCACTGGCGAGACGTTGCTGAGCTGAGGGTGATGTTGGACTGCGCAACTCTCTCGTTGTCGGAGCAGCGCATCAGAACCTTGCCGAACGCCCCTCAGGCGGCGACGCCGGCTGCGGCGCGGCGGCACGTCGAGCGACGAGCTGCCGACTGGGCGCAGACGCGTCCGGAGTGGGGGCTCGCCGGCAACGCTGCGTTCATCATCGGGGACCGGTCGATCACCGAAGGGTGCGACCTCGGCGGGCGTGCCTTCCTCCACTCCTACCTGTGGCAGGACGACGAGGGTGGGGCGGCCCTCGAGGTCATCCTGACCGCGCCCATGGTGGTCGCGGAGTGGATCAACACGCAGTACTACTTCAGCAGCGTTGATCCTGACCACTTTGGTTCCGGCTCCAAGGTGTTGCACAACCTGGTTGGGCGGATCGGAGTTCTGTCCGGCCCACGCGGAGACCTCAAGCCTGGGCTGCCGCTTCAGGCAGTTGCCGAGCGCGTCGACGGTGACGGTGTCCATCTGCGCCACCAGCCGCTGCGGTTGATGACGGTGATTCAAGCACCGCTGGAGCGCGTCGCCGCCGTTGTTGCGCGTAACCCGGTGCTGCAGGCCTTGTTCGGCAATGAGTGGGTCTCGCTCGTCGTCCTCGACCCGGCTACCTCAGAGCCGCAGCGCTACCTGACCGGCGGCAAGTGGCGTCCGTGGTTTGCCAACACGGCCCAGGACTCCGAAGCCGTCTCACCCGCAGTCGACCTGTCTCACCCACCCATCACCACAATTGGAGCAACACGATGATCAGCAACGGGCTCACCCCGATGACCAGACTAGAGGTCGTCGTCGATGCCTCGGACGTCCCCTTCGTCGAGCAGCTGCTCGTGGCCGAGGGCGTCACGGGGTGGACAGGTGTGCCTGCTGCGTCCGGCTTCGGACACCACGGCCGCAGCGAAGGACGGTTGATGTTCAACGACCACACCGGGCCGACGATGCTGGTGGCGGTGCTACCGGACGGAGTGCTCGACGGAGTGCTTGCCGGCATGCGGGAGTTCTTCGTGACGCACGCTGGCGTCATGTTCATCTCCGAGACCTATGTGTCGCGGCCGGAGTACTTCATGGCCCCGGTATCGGCCACTTCCGGGTAGCTCAGTTCGCCTCGGCGAGCTCGGCGAGTGCGTTCTCGGTGTCTTCGGCCTCGGCGGTGGCGATGGCGATCAGCTGGCGCAGCCCGTAGGCGCCGTACCGGTTGCGCACGTGGTCGACCATGTCGACGATCTCTGGGTCGACTGGTGGAGTCGACTCGGTTGTTCCCATGATCCTCCGCCCCCCGTTTCCGTGTGATCACGGTATCTCACCGAAGCGGTGGGGCGCACCCTGCGTTCGGGTGACCGAACGCAGGGTGCTCACCGCACTACTCCGCTTCAGGGAGGGGGGTTCCGAGCGGGTGCGGGAACTCATGGTGCCGCCGAGCCTTGGACTGCCGAGCCTTGGATCGAGGGGTCGAAAGCGCCAGCGCAGCTGAATCTTCGTGGGTCTCATCCTTGTGCGTCATCGTCAGGTAGCCGACGAGCCCGATGATGGTGACGAGGAAGAGCGCGGAGGTGAGGGTGGTTCCCAGCCCCAGGCCGCCGTCGGCCTTCGGTTGTGAAAGCAAGTCGCCGATCGAGGCACCAAGCGGTCGGGTGAGGATGTAGGCCAGCCAGAACGTGAGGACGGCGTTGACCCCGAAGCCGTAGCGAGCCAGGGTGACCAGTCCGATCAGGCCGGCAAAGATCAAGGTCGACACGGAATACCCGAGATTCAGCGATTCGGCGACAAGGTCGCCGGCTGCAGTTCCCAGGGCGAAGGTGAACAGAATCGCTAGCCAGTAGAACGCTTCGCGTCGGGTAGTGACGATGGTGTGGATCGACAGCGTCCCCTCTTTGGCGTACCAGCCCATAAAGGTAGCGGCGAGGGCGAGGCTGAACAGGGCGGTCGTCACTAACAGTGCGACGCCGAAGTTGTCGGTGAGGTTGTCGGTAATCAGTGTTCCCACCACGCTCAAGAGCGCCACCGCGAGCCAGTAGACGGCTGGAATGTAGCGACGAGCAGAGAACTGAACGACCAGTACGACGGCGAGAACGGCTGACATCACCAGGCTGGTGCCGGTCAGACCGAGGCCGACGTTGGCGTTGAGGAAGTCGGCGGCCGTCTCACCGACGGTGGTGGCGAGCACCTTGATCACCCAGAAGATGAGGATGACCTCGGGCACTTTGTTCAGCATCTTCGGTGGCGCGATGTATGCGGGAAGTGCCTGCGAGTTCTGTGTCATGTCGTCGACGGTAGGTGGGGGTGCATGAATTTGACCTGAATGCCCGCGGCCGAGGACACGCCGATCACCGAGTCAGGCGATACTGATGGGATGGAGGCCACTCGCGTTCTCGTCGTCGAGGACGATTCTGGGCTCCGTTCAGCGCTCTGCCGCGGGCTCTCCGAGCAAGGCCTGGCTCCAGTAGGTGTTCCTGACGGTCGCTCAGCCCTGCAGTTCATGGATGCTCCCACCGAAGGGGCCGACGTCATCGTCTTGGATATCGGGCTTCCTGACTCCGATGGACGCGACGTGTGCCAGGCCCTGCGCGCCAGGGGGGTGACCGCGCCGGTGCTCTTTCTCACCGCGCGGGGTCAGGTCGGTGACCTGATCAGCGGCTTCGCGGTAGGTGGCGACGACTATCTGCCGAAGCCCTTCCACTTCGAAGAGTTGGTGGCTCGCGTGATCGCGCTTGCGCGCCGATCTGCGGCGACGCGCATCCAACCGGCTCAACCGCACCTTGATCCGGCTGCGCACTCTCTCGTCGACGGCGACGTCACCGTCGGATTGACTCCAACTGAGTACCGGATCCTCGCAGTCCTGATGGGCTCACGCGGTCGTCTGGTGAGGCGACGAGAGCTCACATCTGCTGCCTGGCCGGCGGGGGCGATCGTTCATGACAACACTCTGGACCAATACGTAGCCCGCATCCGACGCAAGACCGAGTCGCTGCCGTCGCAGATGACCCTCGAGACGGTGCGCGGTGTCGGCTATCAACTCGTGTAGGTGCGGCAATGCGCCTGGTTGACCGACCCTTGAGTCTGCGCAACCGAGTGGCGCTGACCGGAGTGCTCGTCCTCGGCCTGGGAATCATCGTGCTGACCTTGCTGGTCAACGTGGCCGTCGTCACGTCGTTGCGGGGCCAGGCAGATGACCTTCTTCGAGCTCGCGCACAAGCCGCCGCCGCCACGGTGAACGTCGACGGTTCCGGTCAGCTCTCGGTGCAGGACTCGCGCAATGACTCGGCGATCGACGTCGGTACCTGGATCTTTCAGGGGCAGCAGATCCTGGAAAGTCCCGCTGGCGCGTCAGACCTGGACGCGAGGGCCGCAGCGCTTGCCGGGCAGAGCAAAGTGTTCGTCCAGACCGACGACGACGTCGCTGTTCGGTGGTACGCCGAGCCCGTGCTGATCCGAGGCAAGCAAGCCGGAACCGTAGTGACCTCGATTCCGTTGAGCCCCTATCAGACCACGACGCGAGTGATGCTCGGTGGCACATCAGCGCTGGCGGTCCTGTTGATTGCTGCTGTCTGGATCGCTCTTCGGGTCGGTGTGGGGAGAGCGCTGCAGCCGGTCGCAGACATGACCCACCAAGGCGCACAGTGGAGCGTCGACGACACCCACCGTCGTTTCGGACCGGGGCGTCGCCCTGAAGAACTTGAGGATCTGGCAGCCACCTTGGACGGGCTGTTGGAGCGCCTTGAGTCGGCACTGCGAAGCGAAGAGCGGTTGAGCGCCGAGATCTCGCACGAGCTGCGCACCCCGATAGCCCGCATGCAGGCCGAGCTGGAGCTACTGGGTCAGCAACCGCGGTCGTCTGAGAAGGTCCAACAGGGTCTAGCTGTCCTGGAGATGAGCACATCTGAGATGAGCCAGATCCTCGAGATCCTGATGGACACCGCTCGGAGCCCCGGCGACGCGGCGCCGGGGCGATGTGACGTCGTCCCGGTTGTCGACGACGTATTGGCCGACCGCGCTTCCGATCGGGTCTTATCGGCTGTCTCCGTCAGTGGGGGCACCCATGCCTTGGTCGACCCAAGGGTTCTGGAGCGGGCGCTGGCACCCATCTTCGACAACGCCTTCCGCTTCGCGGCGTCCCGGATCGATGTCGAGATTCGCGGGGATGCTGCTTCGGTGGTCGTCGACATTCGCGACGACGGCCCCGGGATTGAGCCCGACGACCTCGAGCAGATCTTCTCGCCGGGATTCAGCGCCAGCGCACCGGGAGGACATCCAGGCGCAGGGCTAGGACTTGCACTGAGTCGGCGTCTGTTCGTCGCCCTCGGCGGATCGGTGGAGGCGAAGCGATCGGAGCAGGGGGCCTTGCTCGTAGTTTCGCTGCCGAGAGCCTAGGAAGCGCTCGGGTCGGTCCACTCCTGGCGATGTGCCGCCTCCGCGGCGAGCGTCGTCGAGTCGCCGTGGCCGGTGTGAACCAGTGTCTCGGCTGGGAGTTCTTTGATGAGTGAGTCGATGGACTCCACGATGGTCGCGAAGTCGGAGAACGACCGTCCCGTGGCACCGGGACCACCTGAGAAGAGCGTGTCGCCGCTGAACAGCATGCCGAGCTCTGGGCAGTAGAGGCAGACCGCTCCTGGTGCGTGACCAGGCGTGTGGTGCACCTCGAGCTGGACACCGGCGACCCTGATCACGTCGCCGTCCTCGAGGTCGTCGTCAGCAGAGCGGTCGGGGTGGGTGAGCACCCAGACCTCTTCGTCGGCGGGGTGCAGCATCACCGGCGCGCCGGTTCGCTCTGCGAGCTCGGGCGCGAAACGAACGTGGTCGTCGTGTGCGTGGGTGCAGACGATTGCCCTGACGCGACGGTCGCCGACGACGTCCATGATGGCGTCGACATCGTGCGGTGCATCGATCACGACACATTCGTCGTCATCGCCGATGATCCAGACGTTGTTGTCGACGTCGAACGTCTCTCCGTCGAGGGAGAAGGTGCCAGAGGTAACGAGGTGGTCGATGCGCGCGGTCACGAGAACATCACCACCGAACGGAGGACGTCACCGTGGTGCATCTTGGCGAACGCGGCCTCGACGTCGTCGATGCCGATCTTCTCGGAGACGAACTTCTCGAGCGGCAGGCGTCCTTGTAGATAGAGGTCGATCAACATCGGGAAGTCGCGGCTGGGCAGGCAGTCGCCGTACCACGAAGACTTGATCGATCCGCCGCGTCCGAAGATGTCAATCAGCGGAGTGGTCCACTGCATGTCGGGCGTTGGAACGCCGACGAGCACCAACGTGCCAGCCAGCTCGCGTGCGTCGTACGCCTGCTGGAAGGTAGCCGGACTGCCGACCGCTTCGATGCAGACGTCAGCACCGTGCTCAGTGATGCGCTTGATGGCGTCAACGGGGTTCTCGTTCTTGGCGTTGACGGTGTGCGTTGCGCCGAACTCGCTGGCCCACTGAAGTTTCCGGTCGTCGACGTCGACGGCGATGATCGTGTGCGCGCCCGCGAGCTTGGCTCCGGCGATAGCGGCATCCCCGACGCCGCCACAGCCGAACACGGCGACAGAGTCTCCGCGGGTGACGCCACCGGTGTTGATCGCTGCACCGATGCCGGCCATCACTCCGCAGCCAAGCAGACCGGCGACGTCAGGTGCGGCGTTCGCATTGACCTTTGTGCATTGCCCGGTGGCGACAAGCGTCTTCTCGACGAAAGCGCCAATACCGAGGGCGGGGGAGAGTACGGTGCCGTCCGCGAGTGTCATCTTTTGCGTCGCGTTGTGCGTGGCGAAGCAGTACCAGGGACGTCCGCGCCGGCAAGCGCGGCACTGGCCGCAGACCGCGCGCCAGTTGAGGATGACGTAGTCGCCTGGGGCGATCTCGGTGACGCCCTCACCTACGGCTGAGACGACGCCAGCTGCCTCGTGGCCGAGCAGGAACGGGAAGTCGTCGTTGATGCCGCCCTCGCGGTAGTGCAGGTCGGTGTGGCAGACGCCGCACGCCTGGACGTCGACGAGCGCCTCACCGGGTCCGGGGTCGGGAACCAAGATCGTCTCGACCGTGACGGGTGCACCCTGGCCCTTGGACACAACACCGCGAACCTCGTGCACTGGTAACCGCCTTCTCGTGGGCCTTCTGTCAGGAGAGCCCTGACGCTATGCGCTGACTGAACGGTCAGGCAAGCGGGCCGCCTCGACGCCGTCAGTGGCGCCCACTACGGTCGCGCCATGAGCGCACTTACCGGCTGGGGCACGCCAGACATGGTCTCGCCCCTGAAGAAGGTCTTTGTCAGGGCTCCCACCACTGTGGGGGATTTCGTCGCCGACGCCCAGTGGCGCGAACCCGATCGCGGCCTGTTGGTAACCCAGCACGTTGAGTTCGTGCAGCTGCTGCGCGGGTTTGGTGCTGAGGTGCTCGTCGGCGATCCGATCGACGGCCTGGTCGACGCGGTCTATACCCACGACCCAGCCGTGATGACGCCGCATGGATCGATCCTGCTGCAGATGCGCAAGCCGGTGCGTTCACCGGAGCCGGCGGCGATGCGCGCCGACTTCGAGCGGCGCGGCGTCCCGATCCTCGGTGCGCTGACCGGCGACGCCGTCAGCGACGGCGGCGACAAGGTGTGGCTCGATGCGCGAACCCTGGTGGTAGGTCGCGGCTACCGCACGAATGCGTCAGCGATTGCGCAGTTCCGGGGGCTGCTCGAGCCGCACGGCGTCAGCGTGATCAGTGTCGACCTGCCGCACTACCTCGGGCCGGACGCCGTGCTGCACCTGATGAGCGTGATCTCGCCGATCGCGCACGACCTGGCCGTGGTCTACGAGCACCTGGCGCCGGTGGCGCTGCTCGAGCTGCTCGACGAGCGGGGGATCGCGCAGATCACCGTCGATGAAGACGAGATGCTGACGCAGGGGGCCAACATCTTGGCGGTGGCTCCCGGCGAAGTGGTGCTGGCCGCCGGCAACGACAAGGTGCGCGCCAAGCTCGATGCCGCCGGGGTGAAGGTGCATGAGTTCGCCGGCACCGAGGTGGCCGTCAAGGGTGACGGTGGGCCGACCTGCCTGACGCAGCCACTCTGGCGCGCATGACCCTTTCGTCGCTGACCGGTGCCGAGCGGGCCGCGCTCGACGCCGTCGACGCGTTGGGGCCGTCCACGTGGACGGCGATGCTGGCCGACCTGATCGCGATCCCTTCGGTGACGGGTAGCGCCGCTGAGGCGGAGGCGCAGCGATGGGTGGCCGACCGACTGGAGGCGCTGGGCTGCGACGTCGACCACTGGCAGGTCGACCTCACCACGTTGACGGCCGACCCTGAGTTTCCTGGGATGGAGGCACCGCGTGAGGAGGCATGGGGGACGGTTGGCGTGCTGGGGGGCTCGGGTGCTGCCGGCGAGGTTCCGTTCGTCGCGTTCCAGGGGCACACTGACGTCGTCCCGCCAGGTGACCTCGGCCAATGGGCAGGCGACCCGTTCGCCGCGCGCGCTGCCGGTGACGTGATGTTCGGGCGGGGCGCGTGCGACATGAAGGCTGGCGTTGTCGCGAACCTGATCGCGGTCGAGGCACTGGTGCGTTCGGGCGTCCAGCTGCCCGGGCCGATCGCGGTGCACGCCGTCGGCGGTGAGGAGGACGGCGGTCTCGGGGCGTTTGCGACGCTGCGCCGCGGGCACACGGCACGGGCGTGTGTGATCACCGAGCCGACCAGTGAGACGGCCATCATCGCCACCGGTGGCGCATTGACGTTCACTTTGACGGTTGCGGGCGCCGCCACGCACGGCAGCACCCGATATGAGGGTGTCTCGGCGCTCGACGTGTTCGTTCCGGTCTACCAGGCGCTGCAAGATCTCGAACGTGAGCGAAACGCGGAGGTGTCTCCGCTGATGGCGGAGTACCCGATCGCGTATCCGTTGATGGTCGGCCGCGTGGACGCCGGCGACTGGTCGTCGACTGTTCCTGACCGACTGACTGCCGAGGGGCGGTACGGCGTCCAACTTGGTGAAGACGTGGCATTGGCCAGAGCTGCCTTCGAGGAGCGGGTCGCCGAGGCGAGCGCGGCCGACCCGTGGCTGCGCGACCACCCGGTGCGGGTGGCCTGGAGCGGCGGCCAGTTCGCCAGCGGTCGCTACGCCGGTGCTGGCGATGACGGTGCTGCCGACGATCACTGGCTGCTGCCGACCCTGCAGGACGCGGTGGCCGACGTGACGGGCGGCGTCCGGCCGCGTCGGCGTGGTGCGCCGTACGGCAGCGACCTACGCCTCTACAACGGTGCCGGCATTCCAAGCATCCACTACGGCCCCGGCGAGGCGCGTCATGCGCACTCCACGATCGAGCAGGTGCGACTGCCGGAAATCGGCGTCACGGCCCGTGCATTGGTGCTGACCGCCCTCCGCGCCCCCACCGCCTGACCCCCTGCCACAACGTGGGAGTTCACCGGCCCTATAGGACCGGCCAGCTAACACGTGGTGTCCACAGCGGGATCGTTCTGGACGCATTCGACCGAGAGCCTTGGCACAGTTGCGCGATGCGCAGCGAACCTACGAGTGGAGCCCGCGAGCTCCAGAGGCTTCGGGTCTTTGCACGACAGCAGGCGGGGGGTGATCTCAGCGCGTCAGGCCGCCGATCTTGGGGTGACCCATGACGGGATCAGACGGCAGTTGAGCGCCGGTCGGTTGGTTCGGCTCCATGAAGGCATCTATCTCACTGGCAACATGCGTCCAGGCGCAGCGTCTCGGTGGTGGGCCGCCCTTCTGGCCAGCGGTGACGGCGCAGTTCTGAGTCACTGGAATGCGGCCAAAGTCTATGGTTTCACCCGACGACGTCCAGGGGCGATTGTCCACGTATCAATTCCCGCTTCGCGCGTTGAAGTTGCAGCCTCGGGAGTGCGAGTCCACCGAAGTCGGCTGCTGCCGGCCAAGGCAACGGTGCATGACGGGTTGCCGATCACCACCGCGGCTGACACCGTTCTCGGTCTTGTTGCTCAGATGCGGTCACCTCACGACGTCGTCGCACTGCTGACTGACGCCTGCCGCAGCAAGGCGGTCACGGCTGGGGTCATCCTGAAGACCGTGGGACGCCGCAAGCGGCAGAGCCACCGACAACTGATCAAGGACGTCCTTGCCGATGTCATCGGAGGCGTCGAGAGCCTGCTCGAGCACAAGTATCTCGTCAGGGTGGAGCGCCCGCACGGGCTACCTCGAGGACGCGTCAGGGCAAGGCCACCCTCCGCTACGGACATGCTGACCTCGAAGAGCCGTGCGGGGCGGCTCTTCGAGGTAGCCACGGTCTTGTGGGACCGGGGTTGGACCGGTGAACTGACCAGCTGCGGTCCCCGCTGCCGCGCCGTGAACTCCCCACAACGTGAAGGCTCACCGGCCCTATAGGACCGGTCAACGCACACGTTGCGTGGGGTTAGCGGGCGGCGAGGCGGGCCTTGAGGGCGTCGCGCTTCTCTTCGAAGCGGGCGGCCGTTACCTCGAGGTCATCGAGGAACTCAGCCACCTGCTGACGCGCCTTCTCTCCCTCTGGCCCCAGGTCGGTGCGCTCGAAGACCTTCCAGTGACGTAGCACCGGCATGAGCACCTCGTCCTTGTGCTGACGCAGGTCGTAGATCCCCTCGACGGCGATCTGCACCGCCTTGCGCCGGAACCCTGGGATGTCGTGCCCTGGCATCTTGAAGTCGAGGACGACGTCGCGTACGGCACCCATGACGTCGTCAGGGGCCAACTCGAACGCGGCACCGAGCATGTTGCGGTAGAAGATCATGTGCAGGTTTTCGTCCAGCGCGATGCGGGCGAACATCTGCTCGGCCACCGGGTCGCCGGTCGCTTTGCCGGTGTTGCGGTGCGACACCCGGGTCGCCAGCTCCTGGAACGACACGTACGCCAACCCCCCAAGCATTCCCGGGTGCAGCGCAGTGAACCCGGTCTGCATGTGGGCCATCCGGAGGTCCTCGAGCTCTTTGGGGTCGACCGAACGCGTCACCGTCAAGTAGTCGCGGATGACCTGCGCGTGGCGGCCCTCCTCGGCCGTCCAGCGGTGCACCCACTCACCCCAGGCGCCCTCACGGGTGAACTGGTTGGCGATCTCGAAGTGGTAGCTCGGCAGGTTGTCCTCGGTGAGCAGGTTGACGATCAAGGCAGCGCGCGCGGCGTCGCTGAACCGCTGCTCGGCCGGCTCCCACGTATCGCCATCGAGGACGCCGGCGAAGGTACGCCCCTCACTCCACGGCACGTATTCGTGCGGGTACCAGTCGCGGGCCATCGTGATGTGCCGGTTGATCTCGCCGGTCACCACTGGCTCGAGATCGGCAAGCAGTCGGGCGGCGAGCTGGTCTTCGGTGTAGGCGGGCACGTGGGGCTCCCTTCGACACGGCGTAACTTACGGTTCCGTAGGTTCAGGCAACGTTAGCCCACCTGGCGCCACTTGTCGCCTTCGGCCGTTGCTGGCCCTGCCAGGCACACCACTGCGGCCGTACAGTGCAGCCGTGCATACGTTCGACGCCGACACCGAGCGGCTCCTCCGACAGGCCATCGACTACGCCCGCCACCGGTTGCGGCTGGATCCGGTGCCCCTGGACGGCGCGAAGCCGCCAGCTTTCCTGCACGAGGCGGCGGGTCAGACCATCACCCCGAACGGCCTCGGAGGCGACGAGGCGTTGCGCGTCTTCACCGAGGTGTTAGCGCCGGCCTGCCTGTCGGTTGACAACCCGCGCTTCCTCTCGTTCATCCCTGCTGCGCCCACCGAGGCGGCAACGCTGTTCGACCTGGTCGTCGGTGCCTCGTCGATCTACGGCGGCTCGTGGCTGGAGGGCGCGGGCGCCGTGTACGCCGAGAACCAGGCGCTGCGGTGGATCGCCGACCTCGCTGGCCTTCCGGCCGAGGCGGGTGGCTGCTTCGTGCAAGGGGGAACCAACGGCAACCTGTCAGCGCTCGTCGCCGCCAGACACACGGCTGCAGCGCGTCGTGAAGGCGCGCGTCCCGCTCGATGGGCCTTCGCGTGCAGCGTCGAGGCGCACTCGTCGATGCAGCACGCCGCCCGCGTCATGGACGTCGACATCGTGGTTGTCCCGGTCGACGAGAACGGTCGCATGACCGGCAACGCGCTCCGTACCACGTTGGACGAGCACGGAACCGACAACGTCTTCGCGGTCGTCGCGACAGGTGGCACGACGAACTATGGCGTCGTCGACGACATCAAGGGCGCCGTGGAGGTCGGCCGCGAACGTGGGCTCTGGGTGCATGTCGACGGTGCCTATGGGCTTGCGGCGTTGTGCGCTCCGAGCGCGCGCTCGATCTTCGACGGCATCGAAGGTGTCGACTCTCTGATCGTCGATCCCCACAAGTGGCTCTTTGCTCCGTTTGACGCCTGTGCGCTGATCTATCGTGACCCCACCCTGGGCAAGGCAGCACACACCCAGACTGCCGGCTACCTCGAAGCAATCAACGAGGACAACGAGTTCAACCCCAGCGACTACGCGGTGCACCTCTCCCGCCGTGCCCGGGGTCTGCCCCTGTGGTTCAGCCTGGCCACGCACGGGACACAGGCCTACACCGACGCCGTTGAGCGCACGCTGGCGGTGGCTCGATCGGCGGCTGACGGCGTCCGGCGGCGGTCATACCTCGAGCTGGTGCGCGAACCCAATCTCTCGGTGGTGGTCTTCCGGCGAATCGGCTGGAGCAAGGCGAACTACTACGCCTGGTCCGATCGCCTGCTGGCGGCGAACTTCGCCTTCGTGCTGCCGACGACGCACTACGGCGAGACGGTGACGCGCTTCGCCGTTGTCAATCCGCGTACCACGGAGGCCGACGTCGCACTGATCCTCGACACCATGGCCGGCTGACCCCCCAGGACCCATAAGGGGGCCATGCCACATGGGTTCGAAATGACCGAACCAACGCCGCACGCTGCAGTCGAGGCACCAGCCGATGGGTCATACGAAGGTTCGAAATGACCGAACCCATGTGACATGCCCCCGAAATGAGGGGCGGTCGGCTAGAAGCCGAGGGTCTTCCAGAACCGCGCAACCGTTGCTGACGGCTTTCCGGTGCGCGCCTCGCTCCTGTCGCCCTGCGCCATCAGCTGCGTGACCGCGTTGACGCCGGTCCACCGCAGCGGCTCCGGCTCCCACTTTTGTGAGCGGCGTCCGACCCACGGCAACGTGACGAGCTCGGAGTCGGTGTCGGTGATGAGGTCGCCTAACGTGCGTCCGGCCAAGCACGCAGTCGTGACGCCGTCTCCCACGTAGCCGCCGGCCCACGCGAATCCGGTACGCCGGTCGAAGCCAACGGACGGGAACCAGTCGCGGGGGATGCCGAGGTTGCCGCCCCAGGCGTGCGTGAACTCTGAGTCATGCAGCACCGGGAACAGGTCGACCAGGATCTCGCGCAGCATTTGGTGCACGCCCGCATCGTGGTCGAACGCCGGGTCGATCCGTGACCCGTAGTGGTACGGCGCCCCGCGTCCGCCGAAGGCGAGGCGCCCGTCGGCGGTGCGCTGGCCGTAGATGCGCAGGTGCCGCTTGTCGCTGAACGTCGCGCGAGACGCCAGGCCGATGGACGCGAGCACATCCTCTGGCAGCGGCTCGGTCGCCACCATGAGTGAGTACATCGGCACGATGTCGCGCGCCATTCCCGGTAGGTCGGGGGTGTAGCCCTCGGTCGCGCGCACGACGATCTCGGCGCGCACGTCGCCGAACGGCGTGCGCACGATGCCCGGTTCGACAGACGTGGCCGGCGTCTGTTCGTAGATGGTTGCGCCTTGGAGTTCGACCGCGACGGCCAGGCCCCGGTTAAGCATCGCTGGTTGGATCGCAGCGCCATGTGGAGTGAACGTTGCACCCAGTGCATTCGAGACGCCGACCCGTTCGGCGGTCTCGTTAGCGTCCAACAACTGCAGGAAGTCCGCACCGAATCCCCACTCGCGAGCGGACGCCACTTCGCCCTGCGCGCGGATCCACTGCGCCTGGTTGCGGGCGGTCGAGAGAATCCCACCCTTTGCGTAGTGACAGTCGATGTCTTCTTTGGCAGCGACTTCGCCGATGACGTCGACGGTGTCGTTGAGCGCGTGCTGCATGCGTCGGGCGGCATCGCGCGAGGAGTCGCGCGCGATTCGTTTCCACGGGGTCGGGAAGATCGCCGATGCCCACCCACCGTTGCGTCCGGATGCGCCGAACCCGGCGACCTCGCGCTCGATCACGACGACGCGCAGGGTTGGATCGCGTTCGAGCAACGTGTGCGCTGCCCAGAGCCCGGTGTAGCCCGCTCCTACAATTGCGACGTCAGCGTCGACTGAGCCGGGGAGCGCGGCACGTGGCACGAAGTCGTCGCCTGCAGCATGAGCGAGGTCGTGCCAGAGACTGAGCCGCCGGTAGGTGTCGGGCATGCCCGGGACGCTACTCCGGGTGCGTGGCTGCCGCCGGTTGGAGCGCTCCAACGGCCAGCAGCACCGAGCGGCTCACCGTGCTGATGTCGGCCGTTTCGAGATCGTCCTTGGTGAACCACGCGCATTGGGAGACCTCGACGCCGTCGGCCACGAGCTCACCGCCGACCACCCGCGCATCGAAGACGATGGAGATGTAAGCGCACTCGTCACCGTTGGGGTAGGTCATCTGGAAGCCAGGCCCGCCGAGCGCAGCCACCAGCCCGGTCAGCTCGACCTCGAGCCCGGTCTCCTCACGCGCCTCGCGGACAGCCGCGTCAGCTGGGGACTCGCCAGGTTCGACGGCGCCTCCGACTGTTCCCCACTGCTGGCGGTCGATCTGGTGGACGAGCAGGAGTCGTCCGACGTCGTCGCGAATGTGAACCGAGACCGCCGGCAGAAGCAGCAGCCGGTTCCCGACCTGCGCACGAACGTCGGCGACGTACCCGTCGGGGCACTGATCCGGGAGGGTCATGGCCAAATGATGTAGATCTTCCGGAGGTCATCGTGGATGGTCCAGGTAGTCTCGGCCCCCGCCTCCAGGACGCCGACGTCGCCGGGACCGACCTCCAGGGCGGGGCCACCGGCGACCTCGATCGTGGCGCGTCCGGCCAGCACGACGAAGATCTCGCCTACCTCGACATCGGTCGAGACCCCTACGGTGTGCTGCCAGATGCCGACGGCCAGCGCATCGCTTTCGAGCAGCTCGTAGGTGCTGACCTGCGGGTTTCCACTGACCACCTGGCTCGGATCGAGCGGGTCACTGGTGAGTTCCTGGGTCGCGGCGCCTACGACGTAGCAAGACATGCACGAACCCTAATGTGGCCGCGCGCCATGAACGTCCCCGGGTGAATGACATCGTTGGGATTTGGGGCCTACGATGAGCCAGCGGCCCGGGAGGGGAAGCCTGGGCCGCCACAGCACCCCCATCTCAGACCCCCGGTAGCTCAACCCAGGCCGGGGCGGCGATGGGCCAGCACGAGCACTGCAGAGAACGCGTCGAGGCAAGGAGAGAAAAGCTGATGGAAGCCGCTTACGTGAACACCGGCATGACCGCTGGGGCCACGACGCTGACCGAGCGGGAGCAGGAGGTCCTCGCCTTTGAGCGTCAGTGGTGGAAGTACGCCGGCGCCAAGGAGGCGGCAGTCCGCGAGCTCTTCGACATGTCGGCCACCCGGTACTACCAAGTGCTCAACGCGCTGATCGACCGTCCTGAGGCACTGACCTTTGATCCGATGCTGATCAAGCGGCTCCGTCGGCTCCGCGCAGCCCGCCAGCGGGCGCGGTCCGCGCGGCGGCTTGGCGCCTCAGTCTGAGCTAGGGGCATGTCGACGCCCGGTTCGCCGCCGCCTCGGCCAAGAGGCTCGCACCGCGCTGCCTCTGAGTCCGGGGTTCCAGCTGCAGCCCCCGCTTCACCGTTGCTGTTGCCGGTACTAAGCGTCCTGGTGGTCCTCGGCGCCATCGGGCTCGCGGCCTGGATGCTGCTCACCTCCGGCGACAAGCCGGAGCAGGCCGACCCGACGCCGAACATCACCGGGCCGACGGTGCAGCCGTCTGGAACCGCGTCAGCCGAACCCACCAAGAACGACAACCAGGGTGGCACCAAGAACGACAACCAGGGTGGAACCAAGAACGACAACCAGGGTGGAACCAAGAACGACAACCAG
>JAJAYZ010000086.1 GCA_027118455.1 Actinomycetes bacterium | reverse complement strand
GACGGGGTCTGGGGCGCCAACAGACGGGGTTGTCATCTTGTTCGCCAGGCCTCCCGGCCTGGGGTGGGGGGGGGGCCGCGGCCCCACCCACACCCGAGAGGGCTCCGTGATCTAGCCGGCCCTGACCTCGTCCCAAGCGGTCTTCCACTCTGCGTAGCTCGTGCAGGTGACGGGCCGCCCGTCGGCACAGTCCGGGGTCGGCGTCTCCCAGTAGTAGACGTCCTCCCAGTAGGCGGCGTCATTTGCGTGGTAGACGTCGCAGTGGTTCGGGTCTTTGGTGAGGTCGCAGGCCTTGGAATTGGCCGGTGCCTCGCCGAACCACTCAGCCACCTGCGCCTGCGGTCCTGGCGAGGTGATGTAGTTGACCCACGCGTACGCACAGTTCACGTTCGGCGAAT
Source organism: Actinomycetes bacterium (assembly GCA_027118455.1). Lineage (GTDB taxonomy): Bacteria > Actinomycetota > Actinomycetes > JAHEKZ01 > JAHEKZ01 > JAHEKZ01. The sequence continues at coordinate 32,961 of JAJAYZ010000086.1, read as the reverse complement.
CGTGCGCGACCATCCAGGTATCCGACCATCCCGTTGATCCCTCGGATGGCAGGAGCGCCTTAACCGGTGCACCTTGGCCTTGGGCGTAGTTGGCGTTGTACTGCCACGTCGTACCGATGTAGTTGCGCTCCTTGACCCAAGAATCGATCGACGCAAAGGCGTCACTCCAGTACTCGCCAACGTTCGGGGCCTGCTGCATCAGCAGTTCCTTGGCTGCAGTCAGCTGAGCCTCGTCGAGGGCATACGGGTTCTCGATTCCGAGATCTGGTTGTGTCGACTTCAGGTAGAGCGCAGCGTCCGCGATGAAGATCGGGTTGTCGTAGGCCGTGATATGACCTGCGTAGGGGCTGTTGGCGTCCCACGTGGGTGCCCACGACGTTGGAGCTGGCTTGACCTTGTCGGTGTTGTACATGAGCAGGTTGGCACCGCGACCGTGTGGCACGCCGTAGGGCACGCCATCGACGGAGTTCCACGGCTTGTCCTTCAGGTCATCAAAGATGTCGCCGTAGGTGTCGATCAGGTCGAGATTGATCGGGTCAACAAGACCGGCGTACACCAGACGCATCGATGCGTCACCTGAGGCCGAGACCACGTCGTACTGCTTCGAATCCATCTTGGTGAAGGACTCGTCCGAGGTGCCGAACGTCGTGACGGTGACGTCACAACCACTCTCCTGCTCGAAGGGGGTTACCCAGTCCTGGTTCTTGTACGCCTGGCCGTCCTCGGCGTATCCAGGCCAGGCGAGAACCCGGAGCTGTCCCTCGTTGGCCCCCAACTCCTGGAGCGCCTGGTTGTCCGGCGGTGTCGCCGAACTACCAGAATCGCCGTTGTTGTCGCTGCCGCACGCGGCCAGCACCAGCGAAGCAGACGCGACGAGCGCACCTACCGCTAGCAGACGCTTTCTCTGCACCGGATCCTCCATCCATCTTCTGAAAACCCGAGAGCCGACGGCTCCCGGAATCCTGCGTGTTCTGTTGTCAGCGGCTGGCTAGCCCACCGCTGTCTCGTGCTCACGACGCCAAATCAGCTGCACCTGGCGCCCGCGCATGCCCAGCACATCCATCGACGACGTCTGCAAGTTCTGCTGCAACGCCACGAGGTAGCCGCTGGCTTCTAGATCAACGACAAAGCGGGTGGCCGCCCCGACATAGACCACGTCGCGGACGACTCCTGCCGCGGAGTGTTCACCGGTGCTGGGCCTGTCGAGCGGCTTCGCGATGCGGATCTTCTCTGGCCGGATGCTGAAGACTCCTGAGGTTCCCAGGATCTTCTCAGCCACCGTTCCCTGCAGGAGGTTCGACGTCCCAACGAATCCGGCGACGAACGGGGTGAGCGGACGCTCGTACACATCCGCCGGCGTCCCCACCTGCTCGATGCGCCCGGCGTTGAAAACCGCGATCCGGTCGGACATCGTCAGCGCCTCTTCCTGGTCGTGCGTGACGAAGATGAAGGTGATCCCCACTTGGCGCTGCAGCTGTTTGAGCTCAACCTGCATCTGCTCACGCAACTTGAGGTCAAGCGCGCCGAGCGGCTCATCCAGGAGCAGGACGCTTGGTCGGTTCACGAGTGCTCGAGCGAGGGCGACCCGCTGACGCTGGCCTCCCGACATCTCGGAAGGCTTGCGCTGCTCGAAACCGGCTAGCTGGACGCTGGCCAGCGCCTCCAGCGCACGCTGACGACGCTCGCCCTTGGGCACCTTCTTGACGCGCAGCCCGTACTCGACGTTCTGGGCGACTGTCATGTGCGGAAAGAGCGCGTAGTCCTGGAAGACGGTGTTGACGTCCCGCTCGAAGGGAGCACGGTTGGTGACGTCGTGCCCATTGAGCTCGACGCTCCCGCCCGTCGGCAGCTCAAAACCAGCGATCATGCGAAGGACGGTCGTCTTGCCGGACCCGGACGGCCCGAGCAGTGTCAAGAACTCGCCGTCGTAGATGTCCAGGTCGACGCCGTCGACAGCGACCACGTCCCCAAAGCTCTTGCTCAGCCCGCGCAAGGTCACCGCAACTGGCTTGGCGCCGACGTTGGCTGCGGGGGAAACCTGGATGGCTTCCGGCATGAATATCGATCTCCCCATTGGACTCAGGCGCACACTACGTCTCCGGCGAACAGGGCGACAGAACCAAGGCCACGCCGGACACGAATTGTTATCACACCGTCACGGTGAGCGATCATGGGGCTGCTCCCCGTCACGCTCCGTCCCCCAACCACTGGGGCCATGACACACCGGTTCGGACATTTCGAACTGTCGCGCTACCCACGGAGGCTCAGAGCAGGGGGAGGTAGGGCGCCAGATCCGTCCGCAGGCCGGACGCTCGGACGCCACCGGCGGCGACCGCCGACTGCCACGAGACGCGCCCAGCCGCAAGCCGGCAGAACGTGATGGGGTCCATCTCGACCACGGCAGCCGGCGTCCCTCGGGTGTGCCGCGGGCCCTCGATACACTGAACGGCTGCAAAGGGCGGCACCCGCACCTCCACGCTGCGTCCTGGGGCTCGCCAGCTGAGGACATCAGCCAGCGCCCGCGTCGAGACCTGGAGACACGGTCGAGACGTTGGCGGGCCTTCGCCGGCGACCGAACGGTCAAGATCGTCACTGTGCACCGTCAGTTCGATGCAGCGCGTGCGAAGGAAGTCGACCCAGCGGATGGGACCGCGCCGCGCCGCAACCACCGGGTTGCCTTCGACGCTCGCGATCGCCTGCTCGGCCACGGCGGCCGTCGCATCCACCGCGAAGAGAAAGCCCTCCGCGTAAGCCGCGTCCCTGGTTCGTTCATCGATGGCAGCGGCATCGTCGGCATAGGTGGCGATGTAGTCGCCGAGTCGAAGCGGTTTCTCATCGCTGAGCACTTCAACAGCCGCCCGGATCGAGTCCGCCACCAGGCCGAAATGGGCGACGAGGTCACGCAGTGTCCAGCCGTCGATAGCGCTCGCAGCCGACCAGTCCTCGATTTCGGCACACCAATCGCGGGTCAGCATCCACTGGTCGAGGTAGGCCGCGGCAACTTTGCCGCCGTCGATCCCGGCCACTAGTCGAACAGCGCGGGGAAGGTGGCCTCGCTGGTGGTGCGCATCTCGTCGATCGGCACGATGAAATGACCCTGTACCTCGAGGCCGCCGAGCTCGGAGTCGACCACGCCGATCCTCGCTGCAGGAACGCCTCGCGCAGTGCACATGTCGGTGAACCGGAACTCTTCACTCCGTGGGACAACGAACACGATACGACCGGCAGACTCAGCGAAGAGCGCGACAAAGGGATCGAGACCATCGGGCAGGAAGATGCGCGCACCCTTGCCCGAACGCAGCGCCATCTCGGCGAGCGAGACGCCCAGACCACCGACGGACACGTCGTGCGCAGCAGTAAGCAGACCATCGCGCGATGCGGCGACAGCGATTTCGGCGATCAGCCGTTCACGGTCAAGGTCAACCTTCGGAGGAAGACCACCCAGGTGGCCGCGGAGGTGCGCCCACTCAGATCCGCCGAACTCATCTGCCGTCTCGCCCAGTAGCCAGATGGAATCGCCGTCAGCGTCCCAAGCCATGGGTGTGCGCCGTGCGACATCGTCGATGACACCGAGAACGCCGATGACCGGCGTTGGCAAGATCGCCGTCTCGCCGGTCTGGTTGTAGAAGCTCACGTTCCCCCCGGTAACGGGAACGCCAAGCTGCAGGCAGGCATCGGCGAGCCCGCGCGTCGTCTCAGCGAACTGCCACATGACGTCACTGTCTTCGGGGGACCCGAAGTTGAGGCAGTTGGTGACCGCCAACGGCTTGGCGCCGGTGGTAGCGACATTGCGATACGCCTCAGCCAACGCCAACTGCGCGCCGGCGTAAGGATCAAGCTTCCCGTAGCGCCCATTGCCGTCGGTGCTGATCGCAATGCCGAGGCCGTCTTCATTGATGCGCACGATGCCGGAGTCCTCCGGCTGTGCAAGGACCGTGTTGCCGAGCACGTACCGGTCGTACTGGTCGGTGACCCATGATTTCGACGCCAGGTTGGGACTGCCCAGAAGGGACAACAGCGTCTCGCGCAACTCATCGCCGGACGACGGACGCGACAGCTTCGTCGGGGCGTCCGCCTGCAGTGCGTCCTGCCAGATCGGACGCGCATACGGCCGCTCGTAGACCGGCCCGTCGTGCGCCACAGTCTTGGGCGGAACATCGACGATCTGGTCACCGTGCCATTCGATCGTCAGTCGCCCGGAGTCGTTCACCTCACCGATGACAACCGCCTCCACGTCCCACTTACGGCAGACGGCCATGAACGCGTCGAGCTTGGCTGGAGCGACGACGGCACACATGCGTTCTTGCGACTCGCTCATGAGGATCTCCTCAGGCGCGAGCGTGGAGTCGCGCAGCGGGACGCGGTCGAGCCAGACGTGCATCCCGCTGTCACCGTTGGATGCCATCTCTGAGGTTGCGCACGAGATGCCAGCACCGCCAAGGTCTTGAATACCCACGACGAGCTGCTGCTCGAAGAGTTCTTGGCAAGCCTCGATCAATACCTTCTCAGCAAACGGGTCACCCACCTGCACGCTGGGCCGCTTGTTGGGGCCCCCGCTGCCATCACCGTCGTCAAACGACTCGGACGCCAGGACGCTGACCCCACCGATGCCGTCGCCGCCGGTCTTGGCGCCGAAGAGGACGACGTGGTTGCCGGGACCGGTCGCCGCGGAGAGCTGAATGCGGTCGTGCGGGACGACTCCGACGCAGAGCGCGTTGACGAGGGGGTTCCCGATGTAGGTGGGGTCGAAGACAACCTCGCCGCCGATGTTCGGCAGGCCCAGGCAGTTTCCGTAGCCGCCGATGCCAGCCACGATTCCTGGTAGGACGCGGTGTGTCTCGGGTGCGTCGGCCGGGCCAAAGCGCAAGGGATCCATGACCGCCACCGGGCGGGCACCCATCGTCAAAATGTCACGAACGATTCCGCCGATGCCGGTGGCTGCGCCTTGATACGGCTCAACGTAGGACGGGTGGTTGTGCGACTCGATCTTGAACGTCACAGCAAGGTCATTGCCGACGTCGACGACGCCAGCGTTCTCGCCCATTCCCACGAGCAGGATGTCCTTCGCTTCAGCTGGAACCTTCTCGCCGAACTGACGTAGGTGCACCTTGCTCGACTTGTAGGAGCAGTGCTCGCTCCACATGACCGAGTACATCGCGAGCTCACTGCTGGTGGGGCGGCGGTCGAGGTGCTCGCGGATCAGCTGGTACTCGTCGCTCTTGAGGCCGAGGTCTGCGTAGGGCTGGTCTGTCTCGGGGGTGGTCTCCGCATCCTTGACTGTGTCGACGTGCCGCGTCATGCATCCACCAGCTGGCTGATCACAGAGGAGAAGAACCCGAGCCCGTCCAGCGAAGGGCCGGTGAGCGTTTCGACAGCGTGCTCAGGGTGCGGCATCAGACCGACGACGTTGCCTCGGTCGTTCGTGATACCGGCGATGTCGCGGTAGGAGCCGTTCGGATTGTCGTGCAGGTAGCGGAAGACGACGCGACCCTCGCCCTCGAGCTGGTCGAGCGTGCGCTGGTCGGCGACGAATCCCCCCTCGCCGTTCTTCAGCGGAATGAGGATCTCCTGTCCATCTGCGAAATCAGACGTCCAGGCGGTGTTCGCAGTCTCAACACGCAGCAACTGATCACGGCAGACGAACTTGCGGACGTCGTTTCGGATCAGGGCGCCAGGCAGCAGATGCGACTCACACAGCACCTGGAACCCGTTGCAGATACCGAGCACCGGCAGGCCACCGCGAGCGGCATCGATGACGTTCTGCATCACCGGTGCGAAGCGGGCGATGGCCCCGCAGCGCAGATAGTCGCCGTAGGAGAACCCACCTGGCAGGACGACGGCGTCCACCCCCTTGAGGTCAGCGTCACCGTGCCAGAGCGAGACTGCTTGGGCCCCGGCGATCCGCACGGCGCGGGCGGCGTCCTGGTCGTCGAGCGAGCCCGGAAAGGTGACGACGCCGATCCGCGCCGACATCACTGCTCCTCGACGTGAATCGTGTAGTCCTCGATGACGGTGTTCGCCAGAAGCGTGCTGGCGATCTGGTCGAGGGCGGCGGCGTCAGGTGCGGCGTCGACAAGAATCTCGAAGCGCTTCCCCTGACGGACGCTGACGATGTCGGAGTGTCCGAGGCGGGTAAGGGCCCCCAGGACGGCCTGACCTTGAGGGTCGAGGATCTCCGGCTTAAGCATGACGTCGACGACGACGCGAGCCACGGGCTTCTCCGGCTGCTCGATGGGCGGGATGTGGGATGAGTCTATCGGCGCCACCGGGCCGCCTCCGAATCGGGCAACCCCCCGGCTAGGCGCTAGGCGGGTTGGCCTGCCACGCCTCCCAAGCGCTCGTGACCATGGCGGCCAGGTCGTTCTCCGTCGACCAACCGAGGTCGGTGCGGATCTTGTCAGCGGACGCCACGAGCCGCGCCGGGTCTCCAGCCCGCCGGTCGACGAGGTCGTGGGTGAACTCGATGCCGGTAGCTGCGCGTACCGCGTCCATGACCTCGATCACCGAGACACCTTGGCCGCGTCCGACATTGAAGATCTCTGCTGCCGAACCCCCCTCGAGGCGCTTGACCGACGCGACGTGGGCATCGGCGAGGTCGGTGACGTGTATGTAGTCACGGATACATGAGCCGTCTGGAGTCGGGTAGTCGGAGCCGAATACCTGCGGGTTCTTTCCGGTGGACAGCGCGCGGAACACCATCGGGATCAGGTTGAATACGCCGGTGTCACCGAGGTCGGGTCCGCCCGCCCCGGCAACGTTGAAGTAGCGCAGCGAGATCCAGTCGAGGCCGACAGCCGTGGCAACGTCACGCATGAGCCACTCACCGATGAGCTTGGTCTCGCCGTAGGGATTGATCGGTTGGCAGAGGAATTCCTCGGTGAGCGGGTCGTCGCTGTCGGGCATGCCGAAGGTCGCCGCAGAGGAGCTGTAGACCATCTTCTTGACGCCCGCGGCGTCCATCGCCTCAAGCAGACTGAGCAGGCCGTCAACGTTTTCGCGGTAGTAGTAGAGCGGCCGCTCGACGGACTCACCGACCGCCTTCTTGGCCGCCATGTGCACGACGCCTGTCACGTCGTGCTCGCGGATAGCCTTCTCGACAGCGACGGCGTCCAGCACTGACGCCTCGACCAAGGGGACGTCTGACGGCACCTTGCGAGATTCACCGGTCGACAGGTCGTCGAAGGCAACGACCCCGTGGCCGGACTCCTTGAGCGACTTCACGATGTGAGCGCCGATATAGCCGGCTCCGCCGGTCACCATCCATGTCATGCGTCCAGGGTACGGGCTCACCTGCGCGCGCGGAAACCAACGATCACACTCGACGGGCTTGGGTGGCACCCAGGGGACGATCGGCGGGCTTGGGGGACTAGTAGTCGTCGCCGCGGTAGTCGTAGCCGGTGACCTTGGTGGGGACGAGCCGAAAGAAGACGTCGGTGTGCTCCCTCACGGGATCGTGCCCCTCGTAGCGACGGACGATCCGGCGATAGAGCGCCTGCGCGTTGAGGCCCTGTGCATCAGGGTCGAGCACCTCATGCGCCGTCCCCCTGACCGAGACATAGCGTGCGTGCTCTCCCTCCTCCATCACCATCCCGGCCACCTGAGGGCGCTCTCTCATGTCGCGCGCCTTGAACGAGTCAGTTCCTGTGCTGAAGAAAAGCCCTTCGGCGTCAGCGACGAACCAAACAGGAGCAACAACAGGCGCCCCATCGGGCCGCACCGTCGCAAGTGCGAGGAAGGCGCGGGTGTCATCGGCGAACAGGCCATCGAAGCCAGCGGGAATCTTCACGACTCTCTAGCTCCAGCTCCGGCCGGTGAGCCGCTCGTAGGCCTCGACGTACTTCGCGTGTGTCTGCTCGACCACGTCGTCGGGCAGCGGGGGCGGAGCCTCCCCGCTGTGCCGGTCCCAACCGGATGCCGGGGACGTCAGCCAGTCGCGCACGAACTGCTTGTCGAACGGCGGTTGCGGGTGTCCCGGCTCCCAAAGGTCGGCTGGCCAGAAGCGCGACGAGTCGGGGGTGAGCACCTCGTCGGCGAGCACGATCTCGTCGGACACCGACCGGCGACCGAACTCGAACTTCGTGTCAGCCACGATGATGCCTCGTTCTCGGGCGATCTCCTCAGCGCGGGCATAGATCCGCAAGGTCAACGCGCGTAAGGCCTCGGCATCGTCGGCCCCAACGGTCTTGACGACCGCTTCGAAATCGACATTCTCGTCATGGTCACCGAGGTCGGCCTTGGTCGCGGGGGTGAAGATCGCCTCGGGCAACCGCGAGCCGTCGACGAGCCCGGCTGGCAGTGGGTTGCCACATACCTGGCCAGTCGCGTTGTAGTCGGTCAGCCCGGAGCCGGTCAGGTATCCACGCGCCACACACTCGACCGAAAACATGTCGAGCCGCTGCGTCACCATCGCGCGGCCGGAGACCGCATCCGGAACGGCTGTCGACAGCAGGTGGTTCGGCACCAGTTCGGCGAGCTGATCGAACCACCAGAGCGTCATTGCCGTGAGGATGCGCCCCTTGTCCGGGATCGTCGTCGGCAACACCCAGTCGTAGGCGGACATCCGGTCGCTTGCGACAAAGAGCAGCGAGCCGTCGGGGTACTCATAGAGGTCGCGCACCTTGCCGGAGTAGAAGGCCTTGACGCCAGGCAACTCACGGGCGGCTGGCACATTGGCCATCGAGGCCGCCGTCACAGGATGTCCCCCGGACGGTAGGCGGCTGCCTCCGGATACTCGTCAGCAACGGCCGCAACGCGCATCACGACGGCTGCCACTTGGTCGGTGGCCGTTCCGGTGAACGTCAGGGGTTCGGCGACGAGCTGCTCGAGATCGGCCGCAGTGAGGCCCAAGCGCTCATCGGACGCCAACCGTCCCAGCAGGTCGTTGCGGTCGACGCCCTTCTCACGCATCTCAAGCGCAACGGCAACAGCGTGCTCCTTGATGACCTCGTGCGCCGCCTCGCGTCCGACACCAGAACGTACCGAAGCCATCAGAACCTTGGTGGTGGCAAGGAAGGGCAGGTAGCGCTCGAGCTCGCGCTGCACGACCGCAGGGAATACACCGAACTCGTCGAGCACCGTAAGAAATGTCTCAAACAGACCGTCGATCGCAAAGAACGCATCAGCGATGGCAACTCGTCGCACCACCGAGCAGGAGACATCGCCCTCGTTCCACTGGTCGCCAGCCAGCTCGCCGACCATCGACGCGTATCCGCGCAGGATCACCGCAAACCCACTGACCCGCTCACACGATCGAGTGTTCATCTTGTGCGGCATGGCCGACGAGCCGACCTGGCCAGCCTTGAAGCCTTCCGTGACGAGCTCGTTGCCGGCCATCAACCGGATGGTCTTGGCTAACGACGACGGGGACGCCGACAACTGGACCAGCGCGCTGACGACGTCGTAGTCGAGTGAGCGCGGGTACACCTGGCCAACGCTGTCAAGCACCTGATCGAAGCCGAGGTAGCGCGAGATCTCGATCTCGAGCTCGGCCACCTTGCTGGCGTCACCACCGAGCAGGTCGAGCATGTCCTGGCTGGTGCCGACCGGGCCCTTGATGCCGCGCAGCGGGTATCGACCGATCAGGTTGTCGACGCGTTGGTAGGCAACCAACAGCTCGTCAGCAGCTGACGCAAACCGCTTGCCGAGCGTGGTCGCCTGCGCTGCCACGTTGTGCGAGCGCCCAGCCATCACGAGCGTCGCATGCTCGGACGCCAGTGTCGCCAGCCGCGCGAGAGTCGCGACGGTCTTGTCCCGGACGAGCACCAGGGACGAGCGCACCTGCAGCTGCTCGACGTTCTCGGTGAGGTCGCGCGACGTCATACCTTTGTGGATGTGTTCGTGACCGGCGAGCGCGCAGAACTCCTCGATGCGTGCCTTGACGTCGTGGCGCGTCATGCGTTCGCGCGCGGCGATCGAGTCGAGGTCGACGGTGTCGATAACGGCGCGGTAATCGTCGATGACCTGCTGGGCGACGTCGAGCCCGAGTGCGCGCTGCGCCTCCAGCACGGCCAGCCACAGCTGTCGCTCGAGGGCGACCTTGTGCTCGGGGGACCAGATGCGGGCCATCGCCTCTGATGCGTAGCGCGAGGCGAGGACGTCGGGGATCTGCGGCTTGGGAGACAGAGTCACTGGAGCATTCTCCCAGGTATGCGCTGGGAGGCCGAAATCCCTACTCGTCAGGTACCTGCGCCTCAGATGTCCGTCGGTAGATACCGGGCGAGCGCCGCTCCAGCAGCCCCTCCTCGACCAGGTAGCGGCGCAGCATCGCGACGTCGTCGGAGAACGATCGCAGTCGCGCGTTGACCGCGGTCTCCTGGTGGTCCACTCCCGGCTCCATCTCCAGCGCTATGTGACGTAGGACGACCAGCCTGTTGGCCCGCTTGCGCGGCATCGCGATCAGACGGCCGTCAGCGTCGAGGTGCCGGCTGAGGGTGAGTTCTTGATCGGTCATGCGCTGAGCATTCGGACATCGCACTCGACTCCCGGGGCCGCGAGATGCCCGCGGTCGGCAGTGACCAACGTGGCGCCTAGCCGCTCGGCCAGCGCGACGTACGAAGCGTCGTACGGAGTGAGGCTGTGGCGTAACTGCCATACCCGGCCAAGAAGGGCTTCATGCGGCCACCGCTCAACCCGCAGTGACTCCAGCCCTCCGAGAGCGGCGCCAGCAAGGCCGGCCGGCGAGTGCGGCATGGCATCCATGCGCCTCAGCGCGGAGACGACCTCAAGGTCGATGAGGGCGGGGGCGGCCAGGGCATGGGCCAGCGTCAGTAGGACCTCACGGGCAGCTGGACCCACAGCACGCTCAGTGGTAAGAGCGGCGACAACGACGGAGGCGTCAACGACAATCACCGGCGATCAGCGTGGGTCACGTCGAGGATCTCGGCAGTCGAGAAGTCGCCTCGCAATGGAGCCAAGCGAGCAAAAATATCGGCGTTCGACGGCTTGGTCGCATTCACCAGGATCTCGCGCAGTACGTACTCCGAGAGCGAGACGCCGGACTCGCTCGCTCGACGACGCAGCGCCTCGTGGACCTCGTCCGGCACATTGCGAACCTGGAGAGTCTTGGACATGGCTGCATGCTAATCGCATGCATGATGCACGTCTAGTGCATGTGATCGTGAGACCCAGCCTGCTCGGCGATGTCGCTGCGGTGGTGCGAGCCGGCCAGCGAGATCTCCTCCACTGCCGCGTAGGCCGCGGTTCGAGCCGCGGCCAGGTCGATTCCCGTCCCGACTACCGAGAGCACCCGGCCACCGGAGCTGACGACGCTGCCGCCAGTTGACCGCGTCCCCGCGTGCAGGACGTATGCGTCCGGAACAGCTTCGGCTGCGTCCAGGCCCTCGATCGGGTCCCCCGTCCGTGGAGTGTCGGGGTAGTTCTCGGCAGCCAGCACGACGGTGACTGCGGCGTTCGGCGTCCACCGCAGGTCGGACAGGTCGGCCAGGTGGCCAGTGGCCGCAGCCTTTAGGACACCGCCCAACGGAGTCAGCAGCCGGGCAAGCACGACCTGCGTCTCGGGGTCTCCGAAGCGGGCGTTGAACTCAACGGTGCGCAGGCCCCGTGAGGTCAGCGCCAACCCGGCGTAGAGCAGACCAGCGAAGGGAGTGCCGCGCCGGTGCATCTCGTCGACAGTCGGCTGTACGACGGTGCGCACGATGTCGTCCACCAGGGTCTCCGGCGCCCACGGCAGGGGTGAGTAGGCGCCCATCCCTCCGGTGTTCGGTCCAGAGTCACCGTCGCCGACCCGCTTGAAGTCCTGCGCGGGGACGAGCGGCACGACGGTGGTGCCGTCGGTGATGCAGAAGAGGCTGACCTCGGGGCCGTCGAGGTACTGCTCAATGACGACCCGGCCGCACGAGGCGGCATGGGCAACAGCGGCATCACGGTCGTCGGTGACGACGACACCCTTGCCAGCTGCCAACCCGTCGTCTTTGACGACGTAAGGCGGGCCGAACGCGTCGAGAGCGGCAGCGGCTTCTTCCGGTGTTTCGCAGATGTGCGCCATGGCCGTCGGGACGTCAGCGGCGGCCATGATCTCTTTCGCAAACGCCTTCGAGCCCTCGAGCTCGGCGGCAGCAGCCGACGGCCCGAAGCACGCGATCCCGCACGCGCGCACCGCATCGGCAGCGCCAGCCACGAGTGGGACCTCTGGGCCGATCACCACGAGGTCGACTGCCTCAGCCGCGGCCAACGCAGCGATGGCATCGGAGTCGCTGACGTCGACCGCAACGTTGCTGGCGATGGCCGTGGTTCCCGCGTTCCCCGGAGCGCAGACCACCCTCTCGACGTCGGGGTCGAGGCTCAGCGCCCGACAAAGTGCGTGCTCGCGGGCACCGGATCCAATGACGAGGACATCCACCCGGCCGACCCTACCCACCCTCAAGGGGTTTAGCCGGAGTAGTGCTTGGCGATGTCGCCGAACGCGTCATCGAGGATGGCGAGGCCTTCCTTGGCCTCGGTTTCCGACACCGTGCACGGCGGCACCACATGGAGCCGGTTGTAGTTGGTGAACGGCATCAGGCCACGGCTCTTGCACGCACCGATCAGGTCAACCATGGGCGCGTTGGCCGCACCTGCGGCGTTGTACGGAACCAGCATCTCGCGCGTCTCGCGGCTCTTGACCAGGTCAAGCGCCCAGAACACGCCCATGCCGCGCACCTCACCGATCACCGGGTGCCGCTCGGCCAGCTCGCGCAGGCCAGGGCCGAGCACGTTCTCGCCGATCGCCTTCGCGTTCTCGACAATGCCTTCGTCGCGCATCGCGTTGATCGTGCCGACGATCGACGCCGCAGCAAGCGGGTGCCCCGAGTAGGTGAGCCCTCCCGGGAACACCCGCTCGTCGAAGGTCGCGGCGATCTCGTCGCTGATAATGACGCCACCCACTGGCACGTAGCCAGAGTTGACGCCCTTGGCGAAGGCGATGAGGTCGGGCTCGACGCCGAAGTGGTTGAACGCGAACCAGTCACCGGTGCGACCGAACCCAGCCATGACCTCGTCGGCAATGTAAATGATCCCGTACTTGGTGCAGAGCTCGCGCACTCCGGCGAGGTAGTGCGCAGGTGGGATGAGGACGCCGGCGGTGCCGACAACGCTCTCCAGCGCGAGGGCTGCAATCGTCTGGGGGCCTTCGAACTGAATGACCGACTCGAGGTGCTCGAGTGCGCGGTCAGCCTCCTGCTCGTCGCTGTCTGCCCAGAAAGCCGAGCGGTACGGGTAGGGGCCGAAGAAGTGGACGATGCCGGCGATGCCGGTCTCGTTCGGCCAGCGACGAGGGTCGCCAGTGAGAGTGACTGCCGTCGAGGTGTTGCCGTGGTAGCTGCGGTATGCCGACAGCACCTTGTGGCGTCCGGTGTGCAGACGCGCCATGCGCACAGCGTTCTCGATGGCGTCGGCGCCACCGTTGGTGAAGAAGATCTTTTTGTGGTTCGACGGCGCCAACTCGCTGATGAGGCGCGCGGCCTCACTACGCGCGTCGTTAGCGTGCTGCGGCGCGACGGTGGTCAGCTTGGCGGCCTGCTCCTGGATCGCGGCGACCACCTTCGGGTGCTGATGGCCGATGTTGGTGTTCACCAGCTGCGACGAGAAGTCGAGGTAGCGCGTCCCGGCGTAGTCCCAGAAGTACGACCCCTCCGCGGCCGCGATGGCCATCGGGTTGAGCGCACCCTGCGCCGACCAGGAGTGGAAGACGTGCTTGCGGTCGAGGGCGACGACCTCTTCACCGCGGGCAGGGTCAGGGGTGGGGCTTGGCATGGCGACTCCTCAGAGGGCTTGCGCGAACGCCTCCAGGGTAGGGCTAGTCCGCCGGATGCCGGAAGTCGCGCCGCAAACGGTCGACGTCGGTCGTACCACCCGAAATGATCTTGTGTCTCTGAGCGGCTAAGCGTTCCCTGGTACGGGGGGCCCAAGGATGATGACATGACCCAACAAGTTGAGCAGCACACCTTCGACAAGCCCGACGAGATCCGCGAGTTCCCGCACGGCCGCGTCGAACTCGTGCACACCGCCACCGGATCAGTGGGACGCCTTATCGCCGAGCCCGGCTGGCGCTGGTCCGAGCACGTCAAGCCCATCGCGCAGACGCAATGGTGCGAGGCACCGCACTTTCAATATCAACTAGCGGGAACCATGCACGTGAAGATGGCAGACGGTCGAGAGTTCGACAGCAATCCAGGTGATGTTGTCTCGCTGCCCCAGGGCCACGACGCCTGGGTCGTCGGCGACGAACAGGTCGTTGCCATCGACTGGTTCGGCCTCACCGACTACGCGAAGCCGAGCGGCTGAGCCGTGCCTGTAGATCGGCCCGCACGGCCGGCCACTCCTCGTCGGTGACCGAGAAGATCACCGTGTCGCGAACCGAGCCGTCAAGACGCCGCTGATAGCGACGCAAGAGACCATCACGCACGGCCCCGAGCCGAGCGATGGCGTCCTGCGACCTGGTGTTGCGCATATCGGTTTTGAGCTGGACGCGGCCGAACCCAAGGTCTTCAAAAGCATGGCCGAGGAGCAAGAGTTTGGTCTCGGGGTTCACGACCGATCCCCAAACCGATGGCGCATAGGCCGTCGAGCCGATCTCGAGTCGCGCGTCGGGCTGCGACACCTCGAGGTAGGACGACCACCCGACAACCGTTCCTTCCGCAAGCCCGGCCAGCGGACGAAGGAGCCGGACCGTCCATGGGTACATCGAGGCCATGGACGCGCTCACGAGCTCGCCCATCGCGTCGGGAGTGGCAGGACGCGGCACGGTCAGATGCGTCCACGCAAGCGGGTCGTCTAACGCGCCGAAGAGTCCAAGGGCATCGTCTGGCACCGTTGGTCGGACCTCGACGTACTCACCGGTGAGAACGGTCTGTGCTGCTGGTGGCCAACTCGCCCGCCCGCGTACCGGGCTCGCCGGAACTGCGACGGCGCGAGACATCTGGACGTACGCGCCGCCGTCCACTCCGCCATCCGGCTTGTTGCCGTCGACGCTGAAACCGATCGACTCGTGGAACGCCACGGACGCCGTGTTCCCGACCGATGAGACGCACCTCGTCCGACGCACACCGAGCTCGGCCACGCTTGCGTCGAACCGTTCATAGAGCTGGCGTCCGAGTCCGTTGCCCCTACGTTGGGGGGCGACACCGACGAAGTGCACGTAGGCAACGGTTGGATCGTCCGCCGACACGAACCCGATCAAGAAGCCGGCAAGCTGCCCATCGGGAGTGTCGGCAACCAGACTCGTCCGAGCGAAGTTCTCCAGGAAGAGCGGCTGCAGCAGACCTGACATCTCGCGTCCGCCCCACCACTCGTCGAGGACGGCGACGATGCGCTCCTGGTCAGCCCCGGTGGCCGCCTTGATCGTCGCGTTGCCCATGCGCGAACAGTAGAGGTGCGTTGACGCTCGTCGTCACGCGCGGGTAGCGACCGGCACCGCAGACGACGACCCCGTCCAGCCGGTCGGCGATCCGCCGGCATCCGATGTTGTTGCAGTATCTGGTGTCATGGCAACGGCTACTGCACCAACATCGACTCCCATAGGCCGGTCACACGAGAGGACGGAGCTGGATGATCTCGTCGCGCCCCGGTCCGACGCCGACAGCGGAGATCTGCGCACCTGACATCGCCTCGACGGTCTCGACGTAGGCACGCGCGTTTGCGGGCAGGTCTTCCAGCGTGCGCGCACCCGAGATGTCCTCACTCCAGCCCGGAAGGTACTCAAGGACCGGTTTGGCGTGGTGGAAGTCGCTCTGCGACATGGGCATCTCGTCGAAGCGCTTGCCGTCCACCTCGTAGGCAACACACACCGGGATCTGCTTCCAGCCGCTGAGCACGTCGAGCTTGGTCAACACGAAGTCGGTGACCCCGTTGACACGCGCCGCGTACCGGCTGATGACCGCGTCGTACCAACCGCAACGTCGGGGGCGTCCTGTGGTCGTGCCGAACTCGTGACCGTTGGCGCGAAGGCGCTCACCGTCGTCGTCGGAGAGCTCAGTGGGGAACGGGCCCTCCCCGACGCGCGACACGTATGCCTTGGCGACGGCGATCACGCGCTCCACACGGTTTGGTGGAATGCCGCTTCCGGTGCAGGCACCTCCCGACGTCGCGTTGGACGACGTGACGAACGGGTAAGTGCCGTGGTCGACGTCGAGGAGCGTCGCCTGTCCGCCCTCAAGCAGGACGGTGCCGCCCGCGTCCAACGCGTCGTTCAGCAACAGCGACGTGTCGGCCACCAGCGGACGCAGACGGTCAGCGTGGCCGAGCAGCTCTTCGACCACCTCGTCGACGCCGATGGCCCGACGGTTGTAGACCTTCACCAACAGATGATTCTTCTGGTCAAGGGCGCCTTCGACTTTCTGGCGGAGAATGTGCTCGTCGAAGAGGTCCTGCACCCGGATGCCGATCCGGTTCATCTTGTCGGCATACGTCGGACCGATGCCCCGGCCGGTGGTACCGATCTTGCGGCTGCCGAGGAAGCGCTCCACGACCTTGTCGATCGTGCGGTTGTACGGCGCAATCAGGTGGGCGTTGGCGCTGACCACCAGATGCGAGACATCGACACCGCGCTCGGCGAGGTCGTCGAGCTCATGAAAAAGGACTTCGGGGTCGATAACGACGCCGTTGCCGATCACCGGGATCACGCCCGGAGTAAGGATGCCGCTCGGCAGGAGGTGCAGCGCGTACTTCTGCGGCCCGTCCGGCGTCGGGATCACCACGGTGTGGCCAGCGTTGTTGCCACCGTTGAACTTGACTACGTAGTCGACCTGCTTGCCGAGCAGGTCGGTGGCCTTGCCTTTGCCCTCGTCGCCCCACTGGGCACCGATCAGCACAATCGCAGGCATGCGGAGCTCCCTCGGAATATGGGGGATTACTCGCAGAGGGTAGCGGATCTGCGCCGCTGCGCGCTCAGGCCGCGTCTTGCCCCATGCTCGCCATCGCCCGCCCCAGTGCTCGGCCAGAAAGGTAGGCCGACTCGATGCGGGACGGGCCGTGCCAGCCGTCCCCGCAGAGTCCGACGCCGCTCTCGCCCAGGAAGTAGTGCTCAACGTGCGGGTTCACCGGCTTGGCCAGCGACCAACGCTTGGCGATCACCGAAGACGGGCTCGCCGTGATTCCCAGGACGCCCTCCAGCTCGGCCAGTATTGGGGTGATGACAGCGTCGGGGTCGTCGAGGTGCCGTGCCGACAGGACTGGATGCGCGTGGGCAACGAGTACTGGCGCATCGTCACCGCGGCGGCGTCCGTCATCGGCGATGAAGGTGAGGACCGGTGAGTCGTTGACGAAGACGCCGTCGAGGTCTGGCCAGACCCGGGAGTCATAGGTCGCGATGACCGCCGTGCACGGCTCCCACATGCCGCTGGACGCCGCACGCTCAGCGGGGAGGGAGTCGGCGAGGACGTCGAGGGCCTGGGGTCCTGGCATGGCGAGGGCAACCCCGGTGTAGCGCACACCGTCGACCGACGGTCCTGGCTCGACCTCAGCTGCTTCGTCGTGCTGCTCCAGCGCGAGCCCCAGGGCAAGGTCCTCGATCAGGGAGCGCAGGCCCAGCGCCGTTGCGTAGCGCATCGGTCCGGTGCGCGTACCGATCAGGCCACCCGGTTCGCCGACATGAAAGGTGTCGGTCCACGGGTGGGCGAGCTCGACGTCGAGCCACTGGTCGACCACCTTCTGGAAGGCTGGCACCGCGACGGTGAAGTAGCTCGCCCCCACGTCAACAGGGCGATCGTCGATCGTCTTGACCGCCATCCGGCCACCAATGCGGTATCCGCGGTCGCGCACCACGACGGCGCGGCCGGCGTCCGCAAGCACGCGAGCGCAGGCGACGCCGGACACCCCTCCCCCAACAACGAAGAACTCCTCGTTCATGGGGCAGCTAGCGCCGCAGCCGCGGCGGGGCTCGAGTCGACCAAGAACTGCCGGCAGCGCTCGGCCTCAGGTGTCTCGCCGATTGCGTCAGCCGCAGCACCCAGTGCGTAGAGGCTGCGGAGGAAGCCGCGGTTGGGCTCGTGCTCCCACGGCACGGGGCCGTGTCCCTTCCAACCGTTGCGGCGCAGCTGGTCGAGGCTGCGGTGGTAACCGGTGCGGGCATAGGCGTACCCCGCTACCGGGTCGCCACCGGCGAGAGCTTCCTCCGCCAGCATCGCCCAGGCCAGCGGAAAGTCTGGGTGAGCGGCGGCGACTGCGCGCGGCGGCGTCCCGGCGTCGAGGGAGGCGCGGGCGGTGTCGTTCTCGGGCAACAGGGTGGCCGGCGGCTCGCCGAGCAGGTTCTGGGTCACGGTCACCTTTCTACGGCACCACCTTCCCGGCCGCCACGCCGCCGCCATCCTGACTCGGGCTCCGCTGCAGCGCGCCCACACCACCCCGACCCCATTCGACCCACGCCAAAACCGGAGTACCCGCCCAAGATTGAGGCCGTCTCTGGTCACCTAGCCCGGTCTCGGCGAAAGGCACGGTCTAGAGCCGGGGCGATTCGGCATGCTGACGGATCCAGGCATGCATCGCGATGGCGGCTGCCGCCCCGGCGTTGATCGACCTCGTCGACCCGTACTGCGCGATCGAGACCGTCGCCACGGACGCCGACCGCGCCGCATCCGAGAGGCCTGGCCCTTCCTGGCCGAACACCATGACGCACACCCGAGGCAGTTCGTATGTTTCCAGCGGCACGGCCCCTGGGAGGTTGTCGATGCCGACCAGCGGCAGATCCCGCTCCGCTGCCCACGTCACCAAGGCGTCGACGTCCTCGTGGTGTCGAACGTGCTGGTAGCGGTCGGTCACCATGGCCCCACGCCGGTTCCACCGTCGCTTTCCGACGATGTGCACCTCAGCTGCGAGAAAGGCGTTCGCCGTCCTGACGACGCTGCCGATATTGAAGTCGTGCTCCCAGTTCTCGATTGCGACATGGAACCCGTGGCGATGGGTGTCGAGGTCAGCGATGATCGCGTCGCGCCGCCAGTAGCGGTAGCGGTCGACAACGTTGCGGCGATCGCCTCCAGCCAAGAGCTCGGGGTCAAGCCGGGGGTCGTCAGGCCATGGCTGCGGATGCGGCCCGACCCCGACGACGTCCATGTCAGCGAAGCCTATGGCGGCCGTTACTCTCTTGAGTCGTGCACCTCTTCCCCGAACTGCTCTCCAGCCGCATGCTCGGCCCTTCGTGGCTCGACCCACAGAGCCTGATCGAGTCGCTCGGCCCTTGGGCACTTCTGGGGATCACCGCGATCATCTTCGCTGAGTGCGGGCTGCTCATCGGCTTCTTCCTGCCGGGCGACTCGCTGCTCTTCGTTGCCGGTCTGCTGGTGGCCAGCGGCTTCATCGACACCAACATCGCCCTCGTTTGCCTGATCTTCACCATCGCAGCGGTCGCCGGTAACGTCGTCGGCTACTGGATCGGGCGCAAGGCGGGGCCAACGATCTTCAGCAAACCCGACTCCAAGCTCTTCCGCCAGGAGTACGTCGACCGCACCCAGCACTTCTTCGACCACTACGGCGTGCGTGCCATCATCATCGCCCGCTTCATCCCGATCGTGCGGACCTTCATTACCGTGATGGCTGGCGTCGGTCGGATGGACTACCGCACCTACGTCATCTATAGCACCATCGGCGGGATCCTCTGGGCGACCGGCGTCACGGTGCTCGGCTACCTCCTCGGCAACGTGCCTTTCGTCGCCAACAACATCGAAGCGATCCTCATCGGCGTCGTTCTGCTATCAGTGACCCCCGTGGTCTTCGAGTACTTTCGCCACAAGCGGGCCGGCGGCGTCCCGGACGCTGAACAGGGCGGTCAGGGCAACGCGTAGCCCGTCCTCCGTCCTATCCCCACTCCAAGGACACATGTGAGCGTTAGGTATACGGCGGCACTCAATTCGGGCTCGCAGATGTACTGAACGCTCACATGTTCGACGACCAACAGCGGGCGGCGCCGGGGATACGCGGACCGGGCGATGGGTCCTAGAACTGCACTTGTGGCGCAGCCCGTACGGTCGGGTCCTCCGCCTCGAAGTACTCCTGCTTCACGAAGTTGAACATGCGGGCGACCAGGTTCGGTGGGAACGACTCGACCTTGGTGTTGAACGTCCGCACGTTGGCGTTGTAGAAACGGCGCCCCGCGGCGATCCGATCTTCTGTCTGAGTCAGTTGGCTCTGCAGCTCGAGGAAGTTCTGGTTCGCCTTGAGGTCGGGGTACGCCTCGGCCACCGCGAGCAGCTGCCGTAGGGCCGACGTCAGCATGTTCTCCTGCACGGCCTGCGCGCCCGGTGTCGAACCCGGCGTCACCGCGGCAGCGCGCGCAGCCGTGACGTTCTCGAACGTCTGTCGCTCATGTGCTGCGTAGCCCTTGACCGTCTCGACCAGGTTCGGGATCAGGTCGTAGCGCCTGTGCAGCTCGACGTCGATTTGCTTCCACGACTCTTCGACAATGTTGCGCAGCTTGACGAAGCCGTTGTACGTCACCATCACCCAGATGCCCGCAAGCACCACGACCACGCCAAGCACGATCCAGATCCACACAGTGAACGCTCCCAGCGTCAGGAAACAGCGTCAATAGCCCCGTCGCCAGTGATGGTAGACCCGCCAGGCGTGCCGGGCGAGCACCGTTCGGGCTACTCCAGCCCCAGATCCGACAACTCGTACGCCGCCAAGTACGGCAGGCCTGCGGTCTCGATGGCCCCACGCGCGCCACGGTCAACGATCACCACGACGGCCACCACCTCGGCGCCGGCCTCTCGCAAAGCCTCGACAGCCGTCATGACAGAACCACCCGTGGTGGACGTGTCCTCGACAGCTAGCACGCGTCGTCCGGCCACGTCGGGGCCCTCGATGCGGCGTTGCAAGCCGTGTTGCTTCTCCGACTTGCGGACGACGAAGGCGTCCAGCCGCTGGCCTCGTGCCGCTGCCGCATGCAGCATCGCCGTTGCGACGGGGTCGGCGCCGAGCGTCAGCCCGCCGACGGCGTCAAAGGCGAGGTCGGCGGTCAGGTCGAGCAACACCGATCCAACGAGCGGGGCCGCCTCGCCGTCGAGGGTCACTCGGCGAAGGTCGACGTAGCAATCGGCCTCCTTACCGGAGGAAAGCACGACCCGGCCGTGCACAACAGCCTTGTCCTTGATCTGGGTCAGCAGCGCATCGCGATCGGTCACGGCGCAAAGCCTACGGGGTGGTCTCTGGCATCAAGGCGGCCACGGGTTGACGAACCTGGTCCAATCCGGCCGCCCGGTGCGGTAAGCATGGGGGGTGCCGGTCATCGAAGCCCGTGGAGTCCGCAAAACCTATCGTCGACGCGGTAAGCCGCCAAAGGCTGCGCTCGACGGCCTCGACCTCGTCGTCGACGAGGGCGGTGTGCACGGCTTCCTAGGCCCAAACGGCTCGGGGAAGACCACCATGCTGCGGTGTTTGCTGGGGCTTGCCCGCGCTGACACCGGTGACATGCGGGTCCTCGGTCAGCAGATTCCCCACTCGCTGCCAGCCGTCATCGGGGACATCGGCGTTCTGCTCGAGAGTCCTGCCTTTTTCCCGCCGTTCACTGCACGTCTGAACCTTCAGCTACTCGCGACAGCGGCGGAGATTCCCCACACGCAAGTGGGCGCCGTCCTCGATGTGGTGCAGCTCACCGACGCTGCCGACGAGCGTGTGAAGGGGTATTCGCTTGGAATGCGGCAGCGGCTCGGCATCGCGGCCGCGATGCTCAAGCAGCCTTCGGTACTGATCCTGGACGAGCCGAGCAACGGCCTCGACCCTGCAGGCATGCGCGAGGTGCGGCAGCTGCTCCGCGCCCTCGGCGACTCCGGGGTGACCGTGCTGCTCTCCTCCCACTTGCTCGGGGAGGTGCAGCAGATCTGCGACACCGTCACGATCATCAACCACGGGCGGGTCGTCACCTCCGGACCCGTCGACGAGGTGCTGAAGTCGCAATCGACCGGAGCACTCGCGGTCGGCGTCGCGGACGCCCCGCGCGCTCTCGAGGTGCTCGTCACGGCCGGCTTCGCCGCGCGCATCCAGGACGGCCACATCCTCGTTGACCGGGTCGAGGACGGGGCAGTGGTGGCCCGTGCCTTGGCCGATGCCCAGCTCTACCCCTCGTGGCTTATGCCTCAGCAGGTCGACCTCGAACAGGCCTTCCTCGCGATCACCGCTGACGAGGGCGGGGTCGCATGAGCATCCCGACGCTCGAGCAGAGGCCCACGCACAAGCTGTTGCCGCTGCTGCGCTCAGAGGTCTCACGCATCACGCATCGACGCCTGGTACGGGTGATGGCGCTGATTCTGCTCGGCGGGATCGTCGTGATCAGCATCTTCACCTTCTTTATGCACAGCAAGCAGCTGGCTTCGGCCCAGGAGCAGCTGGAGAGCAACCGTGCCGAGCAGCAGCGGTACTGGCTGGAGTGTGCCGATTCGGCCCCCGATCCCGATCTCGCCGAGAAGTTCTGCGGTCGCGAGCCGGCCACTCAACCGTTGGAGAGGTTCGACTGGGGGCAGGACGACCGCTACAAGGCGTACGAGGTGCTGCCGATCGCACTGATCGGGGCCGCCATTGCCGCGACCGGTGTCGCCTTCCTCATCGGTGCCAGCAGCGGCGGTGCCGAGTGGTCATCGCGTTCGATGACCCTGCAGCTGCTCTTCGAGCCACGTCGGCTGAGGCTGTTGACTATCAAGTGGCTCGGCGTCGTGCTGTCCACCACCGTCCTGGCCGCGGTCGCCATGGTGGTCGCCGTCGGGTTCGGTGCCCTCACCGCTCAGCTACGCGGCACCTGGGACGGCCAGTTCGCACCCGTCGACGAGCTCCGCGACAACCTCGGACAGACGATGATGCTGATGGGGCTTCGCGGTCTGGTCCTCGTCGCCGCCGGTGCGACGATCGGCTACGCCATCGCGATGCTGGTGCGGAACACGGGGGCGTCCCTCGGTGTCGCCTTCGTGTACTTCGTGGTGCTGGAGAACGGCATCCGGTTTGCGTTGATGCGCTACGGGAGCGAGCCGTACATGCTCAGCACGAACGCCGTCGCCTTCCTGTTCCCAGGAGGCCTGGAGGTACCCGGCGAGGAGGCCGGACCGTATGCCGAGTCCACGAGCGTCGACCTCACCAACCTGCGATCGTTCGTGACGCTGTCGGCGTACACCGCACTGCTGTCCTTGCCCGCCGCATGGTCGTTCTCCCGGCGCGACGTCGGCTGACCTGCATCGGCAGACTGTCCCCATGGGCCCGTCCATTGCACTGATCCATTCGCCCTTCACGTCAGCGGCAGCCTGGGGCGTGACGTCGGATGCACTCCGAGCTCACGACATCGAGGTCACTATCCCCGAGGTGCTCGACGACGACGAGCCCCCGTATGCATCTCACTTCGTCGCTCGCGTCGCCCAGCAGCTGCAGCTCGATGCCCCGGGCCGGCACCTTGTGCTTGTCGGTCACGGAGGCGCCGGTCCGCTGTTGCCGCAGATCGCCTTCGCCAGGCACGCGGTCGGGTCTCCGGTCGCCGGGTACGTTTTCGTCGACGCAATGCTTCCGCGCACCTTGAAGAGCGCTACGCGGCTCGATCTCGTCGGGGCCGACGATCCCGTCGCTGCCGCCGAGCTGAGTCAGCGACTGGCTGCCGGGCATCGATTCCCGGAGTGGACTGACGGTGAGCTGGCCGCCACCGTGTCTGATCCCAGTGATCGGGCCATGCTGCTTGCCGGGCTACGCCCTCGCGCGCTCGACTTCTTCACCGAGCCACTTCCCGTTCCTGAGGACTGGCCCGATGCCCCGTGCACCTACTTGCAGCTGTCGGACGCCTACGCCGGAGCCGCCCACACCGCCCAGTTGCGCGGCTGGCCCGTCGTCAAGCAGGACGCCCACCACTTCTGGCCGCTCACCGACCCCGAGGGCTACGCCACCGCGCTGATGGCCCTCCTCCCCAGCTGACCCCCAAACCCGCGGCGTGTTAGTGGGGATGTGGGGCGGGGTCACCGGTGGGTCTGACTCGCCGGGTGAGGTGGCGTGCAAAGAACCCAAATGAAGACTTAGGCACGGTTCTCAACTGTCGCCGACGCTCATAGCGTGACTAACGCTTCACCCTGAGGCATCGACAATGTGCGCAATCGACGCGCAGGCTCGCCGAGTGCGACTATCGACGGCCGGTGATCCGGGATCGACGCAGCCGTTCGGCCCGCCGCAACACATCACGCGGCAACAGGTGCGACCCGGCAACCAGAGCCCGATAGGCACGACCCGGAATCGAGATCACCTTGCCGCGCCTGAGATCGTCCATAGCCTCCTGCACGACCACGTCCACGTCGAGCCACCAAGTGTCGTTCGAACGGTCGATCTCGATGTTCGCGCGTTCGTGGAACTCGGTGCGCACAAACCCAGGGCACAGGGCGAGCACCCGCACTCCAGTATCGGCGAGTGCGGTCGCGAGGCCTTGGCTGAAGAAGGTCACCCAGGCTTTCGCGGCGCTGTAGGTGCTGAACGGGAGGAAGCTCGCCACACTCGACACGTTGATGATCGCGCCGCTGCCGCGTTCGGCCATCCCAGGAGCCGCCGCACTGCACAACCGCATGACGGGGGTGACCATGACGTCGATCAGCGACTGCTCAGCCTCGACGTCTCCGCCTACGAAGCTCTGATTGATGCTGAAACCTGCATTGTTGATGAGCACATCGACCGGGCGCTCGGGGTCGCGCAGTCGGACTTCGACCTCAGCAAGCTGGGCACGGTCTCCGAGGTCAGCCACAATTACCTCAACGTCGACTCCGCAGGCACGAAGTTCACCGGCTAACCGTTCGAGCCGCTCCTCATCGCGGGCGACGAGCACGAGGTTGTAGCCGTCAGATGCCAGCCTGCGCGCGAATCCCTCGCCAATTCCCGATGTCGGACCAGTGACCAATGCAGTACTCATCTGCTCACCCTGGCACGATCTGAGCATGACGACGAAACCGCGCGCCCGCGACCTCGGAATCGAGTTCGACGGCACCCCGGGACCGCACAACGCCATCACCGATGTTCCCGGGGTCGAGGCCGGCTTCACGACGCTCATCGAAGGCGAAGATGAGCACGCCGTACGAACCGGAGTTACCGCGATCCTGCCGCGAGGCAAGAGTGGCGTCGGAGATCCCTGCCATGCCGGGATGTACTCGATGAACGGCAACGGTGAGCTGACGGGCTCACACTGGATCGCCGAGACCGGGCTGCTCCACCTACCCATCGCCATCACGAACTCGCACGCCGTCGGCCCGGTGCACCGCGGGATCATCGACTGGGTCATCGACGAACACCCCCGCGTCGCGCGCGAGTGGTTGCTGCCCTGCGTCGGCGAAACCTTCGACGGCGATCTCAACGACATCAACGGACAGCACGTCACCGGCGCGCACGCCGTCGCGGCTCTGCAGACCGC
Organism: Actinomycetes bacterium; assembly: GCA_027118455.1. GTDB lineage: Bacteria > Actinomycetota > Actinomycetes > JAHEKZ01 > JAHEKZ01 > JAHEKZ01. Next base: position 7,625 of record JAJAYZ010000086.1, on the reverse strand, counting down.
CTCCGGCGGTCCTCTTGCCGAGGGGAACGTCGGAGGTGGCACCGGCATGAACTGCTACGCCTTCAAAGGCGGAACGGGGACGGCATCGCGCATCGTGAAGTACGGGGACGATGCGTACACCGTCGGAGTGATCACGCAGGCGAACTTCGGCGACCGCCATGAGCTGACGATCCGCGGCGTTCAGGTGGGCAAGGCGATATCTGGCGACAACCCGTTCGTTCCCGCGCAGACTCGTCCGAAAGGGGGAGGCTCGGTCATCGTCGTCGTCGCTACCGATGCGCCGCTGCTGCCGCAGCAGTGCCAGGCGCTGGCGCGCCGTGTTCCCCTCGGCCTTGCCCGCACGGGAACGACGGGATCGCACTTCAGTGGTGACATCTTCCTGGCGTTTTCCACCGGAAACTCAGGAGCGCTGCACGTGGGGGAGTTGGATGCACCTCCTGTCAGATCACTGGCCACCGCTGACTTCGTGCCATGGGCCCGCGTCGACGCGCTGTACGCAGCCACCGTTCACGCGGTCGAGGAGGCAGTGGTCAACGCCCTCGTTGCCGCCGAGACGATGGTGGGGCGTAACGGCTTCCGCTCACCACAACTCCCACTCGAACGCCTCCGCGCCCTCCTCTAACCCCAAGAACGACGCGTTCACCCGCTTCTGCGGAACAAGCTCCGCATTCATCGGTCCGAGTACGCCCCGATCAGCGCCTCCCGCGTCACTTGGGTCTGGGCCTGCACGAGGGCGAAGAGCGCCTCACGCGCCCAGCGTTGCTCTGGCGAGGAGAGCAACATCGCGCGTCCAGCCTGCACGGTGACCAGCGCTGATGTCACGTCCTGAGCCAGCTTCGTGATCTGCGCCCGGAGCGCAACCCGTTCTGCGACGGCCTCACTCGGCACAACGTCATCAACCAAGGCGTAGACACGGGTACGGACATCCTCAAACTCGCGTCGCCAGCGCGCGGCCAGGCCCGCTGCCGATGCCCACTGCCGCTGTGCCGACGCGGCGAGTAGTGCATTCAGTGCCACACGCGTGAGCCCGAACACAGCCGGAGGCGCGTTCGCCGTGCGCAGCGCGTCCGCAGCTAGCCACTCACGTTTGGGTAGTACGTGCGCCACCTCGCCATCGCCGATCGGCATGCGATCCAGGACGGCACCGACCGTGGATGTGCCTTGCATCGCTGCCAGCGGCAACTCACCGGTGATCATCAGTCCCTCGCCTTCGGACGCGGGCAGCAGCGCTTGAACGACCTCGCCATCGGGCGTCTCAGCCATGAGCAACAGCACGTCGGCCAGACCCCACGAGGTGATCCAGTCCAGTCGGCCGCTCACCAACCAACCGTCACCATGGCGAGTGGCGGTAACCGTCAGCCCACCGGGCCTCCGCAGATGCGCGAAGGCAACGGCACCGAGCAGGGCACCGCTGACGAGGCCAGCCGCCCAGCGGTCACCTAGTGCCGCGTTCTCGGTGGTCCGGGCCGCCTCGGCCGGCGACCGGTGCTGTGTCAGGACGAACCACAGCGCGCCGGAAGCCCCGGCAAGCTGCTCGTGCACCTCGCGCGTCTGCGCCGGCGCCCAGCCCTCGACGAGGCCAGCCGAGAGGACGCCGGCCGCAGCAAGCCGGTCGACGTCGGCGCGACTCACTCCGTTGATCTCCAGGAGCTGCGCACCTGGCGCATAGGAACGGACCGCGTCCACCGCCGTCGTCAACTGTGCCGAAGCGCTGACCCGCGCATCGGCTCCGATCACGTCTTCGATCACCAGACCACCGTACGGCGGGGCCGTGAGCAGCGACCGTCTCGTCCCCCACTTGGCTGGGCTCGGCACCACGATCTTCGCCGAGATGTCCGCACTCGCCGTTTCGACAGGCGCCATCAACCTCGGGCAGGGGTTCCCTGACGTCGACGGTCCGCCGTCGGTCGCCGAGGCAGCGATCTCAGCCATTCGAGCCGGCCTGGGCAACCAGTACCCACCCGGCCCAGGGGTACCTGTTCTGCGGCAAGCGATCGCCGCACACCAGGAGCGTTGGTACGGGCAGACCCTCGACCCTGATACCGACGTGCTCGTGACTGCGGGAGCCACCGAGGCGATCGCCGCTGCCATGTTGGCTTTCGTCGATGAAGGCGACGAGGTCATCGCGCTCGAGCCGTTCTACGACTCGTACCGCGCGACAATCACCATGGCACGCGGCAGCTGCGTTCCCGTGCGGCTGGACCCGCCGACCTTCCGCCTCGACGAAGTCCGGCTCCGGGCAGCGGTTACCGACCGAACGAAGGTGATCCTGCTGAACTCACCGCACAATCCCACGGGGGCGGTTCTCAACCGCGACGAGCTGGACGCTGTGGCCCGCGTGGCGATCGAGCACGACCTGCTGGTCGTCACAGACGAGGTCTATGAGCACTTGGCCTTCGACGAACCCCACATCCCGATCTCCAAACTCCCGGGCATGGCAGAACGCACCATCTCGATCTCCAGCGCTGGTAAGACCTTTTCGTTCACCGGGTGGAAGATTGGATGGGTTACAGGTCCGCCCGAATACGTCGCGGCAGTGCGCACGACCAAGCAGTTTCTTACCTTCGTGAGCGGAGGCCCGTTCCAGTTCGCAGTGGCTCATGCGCTCGAGAACGAGATGCCCTGGGTCGAAGGGTTGCGCGAATCGATGGCCGATCGTCGCGACCTATTGAGCGACGGTCTGACTCAGCTTGGACTCACGACCTACCGCCCGCGCGGCACCTACTTCGTCACCACTGACGTTCGATCCATCGGTTGGGAGGACGCCCTCGCGTTCTGCCGCGCTCTGCCCGAACGCGCTGCAGTTGTCGCCGTGCCTTGCTCGGTCTTCTATGAAGACCCAGGCCCAGCCGAACGCGCCCTCGTGCGCTGGACGTTCAGCAAGCAGGAGCAGGTCCTCGGGGATGCCCTCGCGCGTTTAGCATCAGCGAATCTCTCGCCCACCGCTTAGCGAGCACCGCTGGGCTCTTGGCGTAACCGACCGCGATAAGCGGAAGGCTCACCCAGAAGTGGCACACATCAGCACACTAAGCGCCAAGAAGTGGCACCCAGAGGGATGCTCGGCGGGCTCGGGGGTTAGAACCACTTGGCGTAGAGGAGCTCCTCTGGGGTGATGACGCGGCCCTCCGGTGGGATGCCGTGGAACTGCTCACCGATTGCCTTGGCCCACTTTGACCCGCGCGCCAACAGCTCGCGACTGTCGGTCTGCATGCGGTCGCGGGTGACCAGGATGCCGAGATCTGCCCCTGGATAGCGATACTCGCCCTCGCCGTACACCTGCATGTAGAACGCTTCAGCGTCGTCGCTGACGTTGTGCCAGTCGGTTTCCTCGTGGACGTACGCGATCTTGCCGTCGTCGCCCATGCGCCACAGCCCGCTGCGCGGGGCAGCGGTGATGAGCTCGACGTCGTCGGTCACCTGCTTGAGCACGAGCTGCGTCCACCGGTCGAAGTCGCGCCAACGCTGTTGCACGGCGTCGATGTCGATCTCCCAGTCAACGTCGGAGAACTCGAGCATGTGAAACAGGAAGAGCGGGATGCCGCCGTACCGCGACGTGATGAGATTGGTCAACGGGGATGCACCAGAGATACGCGGGTTGATCTCTCCCAAGTAGACGTTCCCGTCGTCGTCGTCGACGAGGAAGTCGAGGCAGAAGACGCCCTTGTAGCCGACCTCGTAAAGCCGCTCGCCAAGCTTGCGAGCCATCCGACCGATTTGCTTGCGGACGTCATCGGTGAACACACCAGGGAAGACGTCGTTGCCGCACCAGCCTCCGCGGTAAGGCGTGAGCTCGGGGAAACCGGTGATGTCGGTCTGGATCGGGCCAACAAGCGTGCCGTGACGCGTCGCACACGCCTCAACCGTCCCGGGGAAGTGGTTGATCCGCTTCATCACCTTGAGCTCGGTATCGGTGAGCACCTCTTCGTTCTCAAGGAAGTCGTCCTCGTTCGAGATGAAGAAGGTAGTGCGGCCTGAGTCTCCATAAGGCGTCTGGACGACGAGGTCGTCGCCCAGGTCGGCACTCTTTGCCAGCTTGCGCAGCTTCTTGTAGGTGTCCGCCTTACCCATAACGTTGGGGACGCTCGCAACACCGGCCTCGTTACCCAATTGCGTCGTGACGATCTTGGAGTCGATCTTCTCGCGCAGCTCGCGGGGAGGTAGGGCGATCTCTAAGCCCAGCTGGTGGGCGAAATCTTCGGTCTCTTCGTCAAACATCACAAACAGCACCTTGCCCGGGCCGCTCTTCTTGATGAAGTCGATGACCTCTTTGTTTCCGAGGAGGTAGGAGTTCACCGATTCGAACGACTCGAAGTCCCGCGGCCCAGCGTGCGACGGTGAGAACGACCTCGAGTGTGAGCCGTGGAAGCTGTCGAAGTAGGTGATGTAGCGGAACGCGCCGATCCACTCATCGATACCGAGCAAGTTGTAAGACGTCGGCGAGATGAAGTAGACCGGCGAGGTGTTCTCGCGGAAGTACTGGTAGATGTCTGAGAGGCTGCGAAGGACAGGCCCTTTCGGTTTGCGGCGCGCCCGCGTTGCCTTGGCCTTTTGGGTCTTGGTCGGTTTCTTGGCCGACCCGGTACCGACGTTGCTCATGGTCTTGTCCAGTCGCCGTGGAGGGCGGCCAGCGCGCTTGTGCTTCTTGCGCTTGCCCTTCTTGTCCTTCTTCTTCTTCGCCATCCTGCCGGGACCCTATCCCTGTTCTGAACCCCGTGACCGGCGTTCACGCGATCAATACTGGAGGGTGCTCGGGCACGTGATCCCCCGCCGGTTCGTACACCGGTGGAGGCACAGCCACCAGCGACCGACGGTGGCGCACGTCCTCTTCGAAGTCGTGAAGCGACAACGTCCACCTATCATCTGGCCAGCTGAGCTCGAGCATCCGCTGATCGGAGTCGTACGCAGCGGTATAGACCGTCCCCCACGTGCTCGTCGCGGTTGAACGGTGGATCGGGGCGGCCAAGAACTGGTTGACGAGATCTGGGACGCCGAGCTCGGGGTTGGCTACCACCTCAGCCATGGCTTGCTCGCGTAGAACCGTTGCGCAGAACTCGGCGTGCTCGGGCCACATCGTTGGGCCCTGGCGGTTGGCTGCAGTGATGGCCCCGCTCACCACCGGCGCGCGGTCAGGGGCGACGTACACGATCGCACAGCCGCCTGCCGCGTCGACCAACGCAATGTTGTACGTCAACTGGATCGGAATCCTGTGCAGCATCGCCACTGCCTCGTCGACGGTGGTAGCGAACTCCAGCAAGTAGCGCACGACGAGCCCGATGCCGAAGCCATCGCCGACAACCGGCCGGCCCCCGAATGCGATCGCCACCGACAGGCCGTGCGCGTTGACGCCGTCCAAAGCACCCCAGAGGCAGTCCGTCATTGCCATCACGCGCGTTCCATGCCAGGACGACGCCAATACCGTGTTGTCACAGAGCAGGGGAGGGTAGTCGTAGTTGCGCAGCAGTACGTTGCGCTCGCGGTTGTAGGTCAGCAGCGAGCATGCGGCGAAGAGGGGCGGCGGCCGCCAGTGGCTGAGGAAGCGTGCTTCTAGGTCGCCGCCGCCGACCGCGTCGACCAGTCGGTCATAGGTGGGCGCCAGTTCAGGCATGTAGGTACGCAGCATCTGGGAGCACTCGGCGTAGCGTGGGCGAGCAGCCTCGCCTTGGCTGAGGTACCACCGCCGGTAGGCCGGCCACGCGGCTGAGAAGAAGTCGAACAGCCGCCCGTCCAAGGCGCTCCCGACGTCGATCGACCGAAAGGTCGTGTCGAGCTCGACGACCTCCGGTGAGACGTGCGGGTGATGCATTCGGGTCCACCTAAAGACGGGGGCAGCAGAACGTACGCCCGAGTATGAGCGATACGGAAGGAAAATCGACAGCAAACGGCGCCCAATTGAGCCACAGTCGCAACTTTCCCGCAGGTCAACCCATGAACAGCAATTGCCGCGAAACGCCAGGGGGTGGCCGCGCGGGGCCGGCCCTGCCCCACGACTAGCATCCCCCTGGTGGAGTTGCATGAGTACGCCCAATACGACGCCCTGGGGCTGGCTGAGCTGGTAACCGACGGCCAGGTCAGTCCGCGCGAGCTCGCCGCCTGCGCCGTAGCCGCCGTCGAGCGCGTCGACGGCATCCTCGGTGCCGTTGTCGAGACCTACGTCGATCGGGCCGAGTCTCTCGGCGACGACATCCCCACCGAGCCGTTCCGCGGCGTTCCGACCATGGTTAAGGACCTCTTCCATGGCGAGGCCGGGAAGCACTGCGGCAACGGCAGCCGGCTCAGCGAAGACTGGGTGGTCTCCCTCGACACCGCCTTCTATGATCGGATTCGCCGCAGCGGCCTGATCAACCTGGGCCGCACCACGACGTCTGAGTTCGGGATCATGGGCACGACCGAGACTTTGGCCGCTGGGCTGACCTGCAGCCCGTGGAGCTCTGACCACTCCGCAGGCGGCTCCAGCGGTGGGGCTGCTGCAGTCGTCGGGGCCGGGATCGTGCCGGTGGCGTCGGCCAGCGACGGTGGCGGCTCTATCCGGATCCCGGCCGCGTCCTGCGGGGTCGTTGGGCTGAAGACCTCACGCGGGCGCGTGACCTGGGGGCCGCAGATCGCCGAGGCCCTCGCCGGGTGGGCGGTCCACTTCATGGTGAGCCGTTCGGTTCGCGACACCGCCGCAATGCTGGACGCTCTGGGCGGTCCTGCCTACGGCGACCCGTTCGTCATCCCCGGCCCGGTCAGACCGTTCATCGACGAGATGGGTGCCCCCGTCGAGCCACTTCGGATCGCCTACTGGAGCACGCCGTGGTCAGGTCAGGACGCCGAACCTGAGGTCGCGGCGGCCACCGAGTCGACGGCGCAGCTGCTGGAGTCGCTCGGGCACCATGTCGAACTGGCCACCCCGCAGTTCGACTGGGAACCGTTCCTGGTCGCGATGACTGACGTCTGGGCTGCCGACAACGCGCACACCGTCGATGGCCTTGCCGCGTTCTTGGGCAAGACCGTTGACGCCAACACGCTCGAGGGCTCCACCCTTGCAGCAGTTGAGTACGGGCGCACCATCTCGGCAGGAAGGCTGCTCGACGCGATGGGCCAGGCCAACCACCTGGCCCGCATTATGGGCTGGTTCTTCGCCTCCTACGACGTCCTGCTGACCCCCACCTTGGGACGCCTTCCTGCGCCGCTCAATACGTATGACCCCACGGAGCCGGTCGAACTGCGGAAGATGTTCGAGACATGGTCGCAGCGGGAGTCGTTCCTGCCCGTCTTTAATGCGACCGGCCAGCCTGCGATCAGCCTGCCGATGCACACGAGCGAGAGCGGGCTGCCGATTGGCATGCAGCTCGTTGGAGGTTTCGGTCAGGAGTCACTGCTTCTGCGCCTGTCGGCCCAGCTGGAAGAGGCCCTGCCGTGGGCCGGTCGGATCCCGGCGATCCACGTCAGCCGCTGAAACCCCTCGCAACGTGTGAGTCCGGGGGGGGGGGGGGGGGGGGGGGGGGGGGGGGCGGATATGAGGAGTTTGACGGGGGGGGCCCCCCCCCCCCCCCGCCCGGGGGGGGGGGGGGGCGGGGGCGCACGGCCGGCACCCGCGAGCAGGGCCGGGGTCGCCGCGGGGGTGGTGAGGAAGCGCTGCAGGG
>JAJAYZ010000085.1 GCA_027118455.1 Actinomycetes bacterium | reverse complement strand
TGCTGCGCACCCTGAGCCGGCACGAGCGCAATGCAGGCTCCATCTCGGCATTCTGACTGCCGCCTGTCGAAGTCAGACCTGGACTTTCAACGTTATGCCGCACGAACGAGTAGCCAGCTCAACGGCGCACTCCAACGAGCCTGGGACGTCTGGCAGTCCGTGCTCTACCACGGTGGCGAAATCCCACCCGCGAGGCCTTCGGTCGGGAGATCCCGCAGGCAGCCGGCCGGGGCGACGGTGCGCCGCATAACGGTGTTTTTCATCCCCTTGGGCCGCACGAAGTCGAAACCGCAGCGCTCGTACATCGCCCGGGTGCCGTTGTAGAGGAACGAGGAGGACATCTTCTTCTCGCCCGGCACGTGCGGGTAGCCCTCGACGACGCCGCCGCCTGCCCGGGAGATCAGGTCGACCGCGCCGAGGAGCGCGGTCTCGGCGAGCCCGCGCCGACGGTACCGCTTGTCGACGAAGATGGCGTCGTTCAGCCCCTCTGCCTTGGTGGTCGGCTTCGCGTGCACATAGGCCTTGACCTATAGAGGTCAGAGCCTCTATCTTTGGGTTGTGTCCTGGGATGTCCGGGTCCTTGATGAGGTGACCGAGTGGTTGCTCGGCCTCGACGACGACACGTATGACCAGATGGCTGTGGGGATCGACATGATCGCTGCGGACGGTCCGATGCTGGGTCGTCCCTTGGTCGATCGGATTGCCGGTTCGCGCATTCACAACCTGAAGGAGCTGCGGCCGGGTTCAGCGGGGTCGAGCGAGATTCGGATCTTGTTCGTGTTCGATCCCGCCCGGCGTGCGGTCTTGCTGGTCGCCGGTGACAAGGCGGGCAACTGGCAAGGCTGGTGCAAGTCGAGCATCCCGCTCGCGGAGCAGCGTTACGACGAGTGGATGGCAGGTGAGCGTGGTGAGCACCAGTGAGGTTTCCGCGGTAAAGCGGTCCCGGTCCTGGAAGGACGTCCGTAACGAGCGACCTCCGCGTGAGGTCGAGGTGACCGAGCACAAGGGGCGGTTGCTCGCCGAGGTGAGGGCGTATCGGCTACGCGAGGTGCGCGAGGAGCAGGGGTTGACCCAGGTTGAGCTCGCGGCCCGGATGCATGTCACGCAACCCTCGGTCTCCGAGCTTGAGCGGGGCGAACTCGACCGTGCCGGCCTAGCCACGATCAAGGCCTACGTCGAAGCGCTCGGTGGTTCGGTCGAGGTCGTTGCTGACTTCGGCGATCACCGAGTCGTCATCGGCTGATGGAATGGCCCGGCCCACATACCGGCGAGGCCAACCCGGGCTTTAGGAATTGGCGACGGCTGCGCCCGGTCGTCGACCGGGTGGTGACGGCGTAACTCGGCGGATTGGCCGAAGGCTAGGCCAACAAGGCTGACGACGTCACACTGCTCACGATTTGCCGCGACGCGCATCCGTCCGACACCACGTCAAGCGAAGAATCAACGGGCTGGTCCCGTGGATCGGCTCTTCACAGTCAGAGCAGACCGCCGCCTTGGAACAACCAGTCCGGCCAGAATCAGCATGGTGCCAAGACCGAGGTGGAGCCAGTTGTCTGCGTCGTTCACCGGGATGAAGTTGGCGTTAGACGGTTTTTCGACAACCACGCCGTAGAGCCAAAGAACTAGGTAGACGACTCCGCCACCAATGAGGAACGCCACTGAGGAGCGGATGCTACGAGACATCAAGACGCCAGCAACACCAAACAGCAGGTGTACGACGTTGTGCAGGACCGAGACATCGAACAGGCCAAGAAGTTGCGCGTTGCCTTCGTGGCCGGCCCACTGGAGCTGATCGAGGTTCGTCGTGACTACCGGCACGAAGCCAAGGATTCCACCGATCAGAAAGAGTACCCCCGTGATTGCAGCGACCCATTGGATCGGTTCTAGCGGCCGAACGCGGGACTCTCTAGTCCCTATGGCCATGACTGTTCCCTTTCTCCGATGCGGCGGGTGCCGTCGCTGGTCGGGACCGAAATGCCCCGAAATCAATTCTCCCCGAAGTGATTCCCTCATCACCGAGAATGAAACCCCGGCACGGTGGTTTGACGGGGGCCATCATGGGTACCGTCCAGATGTCAACGTCGCTACCACCATCAGACGGTTCGAGTGCTTGAGACCCTGAAGCATCGGCTGGATGCCTTCCAGCAGAACAAGCCGATCCTGGCCTTTCCGGTTTCTGTTGCGCGAAAATTTGGCGACGATAAGGGCGGCTACAGTGCCGCAATCGTGGCGTACTACTCCTTCTTCGCAATATTTCCCTTGCTACTCGTGATGGTCACGGTCGTGGGTCTGGTCTTGCGCACCAACGAAGGTCTGCAGCAACGATTCGTCGATTCGGCCCTTGCCCAATTTCCCGTAGTGGGCAGGCAACTTGGTGAGAACGTTGGTGGCCTTCACGCCACCGGTCTCGCCCTCGCCATCGGCATTGCGGGCACCTTGCTCGGTGCTCGTGGCATGGCTGCGGCGATGCAAGAAACTGCGAACAACGTTTGGAATGTTCCATTGGCCCGTCGGCCAGGGTTTCCGCAGTCCCAACTTCGCAATCTGGGATTGCTGCTGGTTGTAGGTGTTGGGCTGGTTGGCGCCACTCTGGTCCCCGCAACAGTCCTCGGAACAACAAGCAGCAACCCGGTCTCACAAGCGCTCAGCGCCGTGGCCTCAGTCGTGCTGTACATCGCGGTATTCCTATTGGCCTTTCGGCTGGCAACTGCTCCAGATGCTACGACCGGGTCCCTCATTTTCGGGGCCATAGTGGCCGCTGTGGGATGGGAAGTCCTTCAGCTGGCCGGGACATTGATCGTCCAGCGTTACATCAGTCAGGCGAACGATGTGTACGGAATCTTCGCGGTGGTGATAGGCCTCATCAGTTGGCTCTACCTAGCAGCGATGATGACCGTGTACGCGATGGAGGTGAGCGTGGTCAGGGCTAGGAGGCTGTGGCCCCGCTCAATCTTCTCGCCACCCCTCACTGATGCCGACGAGCAGGCCTACCGCGACCTCGTCAAGGTGCAACAGCGCGTCGAAGGTCAGGACATAGACGTAACGTTTGAGGACCCCGAAGCGGCGGGCTTACTCGCGCACAAGTCTGATCCCTCGGCGCCTGATTGACGGTTGCCGTAAATCGATCAAGCGTCCATTTTGAGTTCGGCCAGGGCCGCTTCCTTAGCGGCGGTGAACTCTCCGCCCAATTCGCTGAGCCGCTGGGGCGATGCAGCCTTGGAGTCGGTGCGCGCGCGACGTAGGTCGAGTGGCCCGTCTCTGCCGCCGCTGATGTCGAGGTCGAGGTGCAGCCGGTTCTTGGCCATCTCACGTCGATCTGCTGCGGCAGTGCATCGACGGGTGAACAGGACAGTAACCGCTAAAGCTTGCCCGCTCGGCGCATCACCGGACTTCGACCGTCCGGGTCGAACATGATTCGGTACAAGGGCTTCGCCAGGACGCGTTGCATTCTCGTCAACGGCTTGTGGCTATAGCGCCGTAGATGTCCTGGTGGCCGCTCGCCCTGCCTTCCCTCCTCGTGCCATTGGTCAAGTGAGGCGGCCGCGTCGGCAAATGCCTTGAACGTCGCGGCATGGTCTGTGAGTTCCTGCACGGACTGTGCGTCTCGTCCCAGGTGCTCACTTGCCAGCTGCAGCCGAAGTTGCTGGGCAAAGGAGTTGTCACCGTCAGGTTCAAGGACGGCGCAGGACAGCTCCGAGTCGTGTGTCCAGGAACGTCGGTTGGCGTTGTCGGATCCGATGGTGGCCCATGTGTCGTCAACCACGCACACCTTCGCGTGCACGTAGATCGGTGTGCTTGCGGTGTTCTCCAGGCAGTACAGGGCAACTCGGTCACCGCCTGCAGCGAACAGCCGTTGCATCGCATCCTCACGACCAACGAGGTTGCCGGGGGTAGCCGTGCGTCCGCTCTGATCCGGGTACATCGGGATCACGGCGATGAAATGGAGGTCAGGCGAGTTGCGCAACGCGTTGGCAAACACGTCAGCGACTTCACGGGACCACAGGTACTGGTCCTCAAGGTAGATCAGTGACTGCGCGCGCTTCATCACCTTTGAATAAGCGCGCGCAATACTGCGTTCACCTCGGCGGGCAAACGGGTATCCGGGGTGCCGAACCGGATACGTTCGTAGCAGCTGCGCGGCGTACGGGCCTTGCGGCGGCGGATCTTGAAGCTGGTCGGGAAGCTTGTTCGGGTGCCGATCGTCGCGGTGCATGCGGTCTGCGACCAGGTACAGCGGGTTCCGTGACACCGGCGCGGGGTCGTTCCACCGTTCACGAAAGACGGTCTCCACATCACCGACCGCCGGCCCCTGGATCGCTAGCTGCACGTCGTGCCATGGCGGAGTCTTGCCGTAGACGTCGGCCATCGGTTGCGCCTGTGGGTCGCCGCCATGAGTCGCATCGTCTCGACGGCCGTGGCACAGGTCGATCCCGCCGACGAAGGCGATGTCAGCCTCCGGACGGCTGGCATGACGCAGAACGACCAGTTTTTGGTGATGCGAACCCCCGGGTCGTACCCGCATGTCGAGCAGGCACTCTCCGCCGGCCGCTTCGATGTCTTCGCCAAGGTGCCGGTTCTCCTGCTCGCTGAAGTGGAACCGGTCAAGGTGGGAGTGCCAAATCAGGCCACGGACGTCGACACCAGCTTTCGCGGCTGCCGAGAACATCTCTGCGACCGTGGGTCCGTCCTCGGTCAGCCGCTCGTCGGGGTCTCCTCGCCAGTCGGTGAATAGCACCAGGTCACCGGTGCCCATCGCTCTCACACGCTCGAGCAACTCCGCGAAGTAGACGGCTCCGTGCACCAACGGCCGAACGGAGTTTCCGACGGTCCAGCTTTTGCCGTCCGGGTGGCGGCCGTCCAAGTCGGTTGACAGATTGCCGCGCTCCTGCGGGGTCAGGAACCAGTCGTCGAGTTGCACGAGCTCATCTTGCCCCGCCCCCGACTTTGGCAATCACCGGGTTCCTTCAGCGGTGGGGGACAGCAGCTCGACAGGCTGGGGGTTTCGGTCCGGTTGGGTCGGTGCAGGCCATGAAGGACCCCGATGCAAAGGAGCATCCCATGGCGTACCCGAACAGAGGCAACACACCAACTTGCGAGGATAAGCCGGTCATCGTCGATAATCTCGACAACCGGCCGCGCAACATCCGGGGAACGGCGGTTGTCGACGAGCAGCCGAACCGGCTCCGGGAGCGTGGCCCCGAGGACTTCGAGCGTCGCCTCAGCTCAGCGCGCACGACCCTGGCGGACCGGCTGATGCTCGTCCCGCCAAGGGTCGACCGGTCGTGGTGAGTTCAGCCGACACATACAACCAGAGCCGGTTGGCAACGGTTGTTGACTTGGTGATTACCCCCAAACACCGAATCTGCGACCATGCCCAGGAACGTGTTCTTGCCGCTGGCTGTCACCGGACTTCCGCGGGACTCGGTCGCGAACGTCACCGCTCTGGTCACGCTCAAAAAGTCAGAACTGGCCGAGCCAGCCGGCGCAACGCCAGTGGCGCTCCTGCGTGAGATCGATCGTGAACTGCGTAACTCCCTCGATCTCTAGAGCCCACCGAAGGCATGTTTCATCGCCGTGACGCCGCCGCCCGCCCGCCGTCGACGGCTTCAAGTGCTCGACCTGGCGCGCCCCGACGAGTTCTGCAAGAGGACACCCTTTGATCGGAGAACGCGCTGATCCCAACGGCTCCAGGGGCTAGGACGTGCGTTCGAATCTGCCACATCCACTATTGGGTTATCGGAATCCCCCGTGACGCATTCAAGATGTCCCGGACGGGCCTGAGCTGCCTTCGACCTTCAGTCGTGGACTGGGAGCTGGCGTCAGCCTTCGCTGGTGCCGGGGAGTAAAGGTGCCCAGAATGCCGCTACCGGCCAGTGTCTGCACGCCGCCCAACAGCAGGCTGACGCCGATCACCAGCAGGACGGCCGCCACGAGCGCCTGACTGTTCCTGTCGAGCCAGGTGTTGGCGTGGCGTAACGTCGACAGTGCTCGTTCACCGAGAACCAGATAGGTGAGTAGTGGGGCAACGACCGTGACTGATGCGACGGTAGCGAAAGCTAGGACCGCGATGGCCTGGGCGCCGAGGTCGCGAATCTCCAAGGCGATGACCCCGCCTACGGCAATCGCCAGCAGCAGCACCTTTGGGTTAGCTACCGAGAGCACGACTCCAGGTCTCCCGGCGTCCGCAGGTTCGGAGTCGCGGATCGATCGCATCCAGGCAGGGGGCTCGCTGCTGGCGTGCTGGCTGAGCCATGTCTTGAGTGCCACGCCCGAGAGCCCCGCACCGAGGAGGATCCGAAGCCAGCCAGTGACCGCCCCGACGTCTGCACCCAGCGACAGGACGTCCGCAAGTGGCCCCCCCCGCCGCGGCTCCGGTTGCAACACCCACGATCCACCCCGCCGCAAACACTGTGGCGGTCGGGCGCGGGCGTGATGTGAAGAGCTGGAGCACTGCCGGTATCACGGCGAACGGCGAAAGTGCGATCGCCACCGCGATCGGAATGCTTGCTGCCACAGCCCGACGCTACCGGCTGCGATCGACAGGACCGCCGAGGAGGGCCAGCAAGCCGTGTGCTTTGGATCGGCTGAGCTTCGCCGCTCTCAGGCAGTTCTCAGGAGGGTTGAGCAGACTGTGTGGTAGCCGGTAACTCTTGCCGCGAGGAGAGCAGGTAGCCATGCGGGTTCTTGTGGTCGACGACGAGGTGCGCCTCGCCGAGACCGTGAGGCGCGGCCTAGCGGCAGAGGGCTTTGTCGTTGACGTGGTCCACGACGGCGAGGACGCGCTGTGGGCGGCGACCGAGAACGGGTACGACGTCATAGTTCTTGATCTCATGCTGCCGAAGCTCAACGGTTACCGAGTGGTCGAACAGATGCGAGCCAGCGGCGTCTGGACTCCGGTCCTCATGCTGACCGCGAAGGACGGCGAGTACGACCAGGTGGGTGCGCTCGACATCGGCGCCGACGACTACCTGACGAAGCCATTCAGCTTCGTTGTTCTGGTGGCGCGGCTTCGCGCGCTCCTCAGGCGAGGGGCACCAGAGCGACCGGCTGTGCTGAAGGCTGGCGATCTGACCTTGGACCCGGTCACGCATGCCGTCGCGCGGGGGGGCGAGATCATCTCGCTGACCCCCCGAGAATTCGGGCTCCTGGAATACATGTTGCGCCACAAGGGCGAGGTTCTGACCAAGGCGGAGATCTTGGACAACGTATGGGACTCAGCTTTTGACGGCCCGGCGAATGTTGTCGAGGTCTACGTCGGATATCTGAGGCGAAAGGTCGACGCTCCGTTCGATCGCAACACGATCCAGACTCTCCGGGGATTCGGCTATCGAATCTCCGGCGACTGAGTTGTGTAGGGCGTACTCGGCAGCGAGATCGCGAACTGTGCGCCACCGAGAGAACTTTGACCGATTGTCAGCGTTCCCCCGTGCGCTCGTGCGATCTCGGTGACGATCGCCAGCCCGAGCCCAGCCCCGCCGTCCGTCCTTCCCCGGTGATCGTCGAGCCGAACAAAGCGCTTGGACACGCGGTCTCGATCTTCTGGCGGTACTCCGGCACCATCATCTGACACTGACAGGATCACCGTTTCTTCCTGGCTGTCAGCGTCAATTCTGAGTTCGACCATCGATTGAGCGAACCTGGTGGCATTGTCAGTGAGATTCCGCAGAGCTTCCGCAAGCCGGTCAGGGTCTCCGACAATGCGAGTGGGGGGAGCATCGGTTCTGATCTCGAGCCCGGTCTGCGATTCGAGGCGTCGCGCTTCACTCAGCACGAGGTCATCGAGATCGACATCTACTCTCTGCATGGTCAGGGCACCCTCATCAGCCTTAGCCAGCGTGAGCAGCCTGGCTACCAGCACAGTCATACGTTCGACCTCGTCGCTGATGACCTCAGTCGATCGCGCCCATGCCTCGGGGTGACCCTCTCGTTCCGCGACATCGAGCGAGGCTCTGACCGATGCGAGGGGGCTCCGTAACTCGTGGCTTGCATCGGCGACAAACTGCCGCTGAACTTCCGAAGAACGTTCGAGTCTGGCGAGCATGGCGTTCATCGTGACGGCGAGCTGCCCCACCGCGTCGTCGGCAGCGGGAACAGGCACGCGAAGGTGCAGATCGGTGGATTCGATGGTCTCGACGCGACGACGGATTGTGTTGACCGCAGACAGCGAGCGTCCGACTGCGACCCAGGTAGCAATGGCCACCATCGCGAGGAGGAACGGGGAGCCCAGCGCCAGCAGGGTCGCGACCGTGCGAAGAGTTGTGCTGACGTCCGAAAGGGACTGAGCGGTCACGACAACGACCGGACCCGCTGCTGAGTTAACACCGACCGACACCACGCGGTATGACTCCGAGTCTGCGGCCTCGACGTTCACGTCTTGAACCACCGTCTGGCCTGGCTCTGGACGCGCCGCAGAGATCGGAGGCTCGCCGTCCAGGCTGGGAGAGGACATGACGACCGTGTCCGTCCCCGAGATCACCTGCACGAGGGTTCCGTCACCGGCGGAGGCATCGACCGTGGGCCGGGCTGCTGCGATGTCGTCAGCGCTGATTTGCGCCGAGATGTCCGCCGCGCGCTGGCTTGCGGTGTCGTTGACGCCGCTGACGAGCGAATGGTGAAGGACAAGGAGCAGTACAGCTGCGCCAGCGATGAGAGCCAGTCCGACGACAATCACCGCTGCGACTGTTGAACGCCACCTGACCCCGCGCCTTGCGAGCCAGCGATTTGCACCTGTGTTTGCGTCCACCTGGGCAGCCTATGGGGAGACGCTGAGGACCCGCTGAGGGTCGGATTCGCCAACTGCGGGGTCGGATGAGAGCGCTCTCAGGAGGTCTCAGCCTCCACACAGTTGTGTCGGAGCAGTGTGGCCTTCAGCGGCCAATCCGTGGCCCAAGGAAAGGAAGAGATCATGATCAATCGAAAACGAGGCTTCGCGATTGCAGCGGTTGCGGCTGTCGTTGCCGCGATCGGAGTCGGTGGTGCACTGAGCGCCACCGCGAGCACCGTGACTCCTTCAGACACCGGTACGACGGTCAACGAGCCGACGCAAGGCGAAGAGCAGCAGACGTCGGATGGTCTGAATGTTGGGCCGGACTCGAATGCCGATGAGCCTGGGCATCAGGACGCTAGTGACGCCGGCGACCCGGCCGAGGAGTCGACGGAGCCTGATGGTGAGACGTCGGATGGTCCGAATGTTGGGCCGGACGCGAATGCCGATGAGCCTGGGCATCAGGACGCTAGTGACGCCGGTGACCCGACCGACTAGTTGGTCGGTCGTTCTTTGAGTCAACTGCCCCGGAGGGGGTTAGCGAATCCGCCCGCTCACCCCCTCCGCCAACCGCTAGCCTCGCAGCCGTGACCGAACATGACCTCGTGCTGCGTGGGGGACGGACGATCGACCCCGAAACCTCGCTGGACGCCGTCTGCGACGTCGCTGTTGACGGCGACATCATTGTGGCGGTGGTGGCCGGTGGCGAACCGGCGATGCGCGGACGTATCGAGCTCGACGTCACCGGTGTCGTCCTGGCTCCGGGCTTCATCGATCTGCACAGTCACTGTCGCGACTACGCATCTCGCGCGCTACAAGTCTGCGACGGGGTGACGACGGCCCTCGAGCTCGAGGGCGGCGAGATCGACGTTGCGGACGCCTACCTCCGGGCCGCCGCAGACGGGAGCCCCAACCACTTCGGGTTCTCGGCGTCTTGGGCGGTAGTGCGAATGGCAACCTGCGGACTGGACGTCCACGCTTCAGCTGACCCGTTCATGGATCACATCTCAGCGCCCGACTGGCACCGGGCGCTGACACCAGGCGAGACACCGGAGCTGCTCGACGGGCTGCGGCGAGAGCTCGCAGATGGCGCGCTTGGGATCGGAGTGCTGCTCGGCTACTGCCAGGAGACCTCGGCCGATGAGTACCTAGCGGTGGCCGGGTTGGCTGCTGAGCTGAGGACCTCGACGTACACCCACGTCCGAGAGCTCTCCCGGCCCGACAGCGGGATCTTCGGTGCGGCCGAAGCAGTAACGGCCGCGTTGGCCACCGGCGCTCATATGCATGTCTGCCACGTCAACAGCACCTCAACCCGCAACATCGACCGGGTCAACGAGCTGATCGGGCGCGGTCGAGACCAGGGGCTCATGATCACCACCGAGGCGTACCCGTACGGGGCCGGGTGTACCGGGATCGGGGCTGAGTTCCTCGCACCTGAGGCGCTCTCGTACCAAGGCTTGGAGCCGACCGACATCCGCTACCTGCCGACCGGCGAACGGGTGTCATCGGTTGCGCGGTTGAACGAACTTCGCACCATCGACCCAGGCGGCATTGCCGTCATCGACTTTCTGCGTGAGAGCGACCCAGAGGATCTCGGTTTCCTCATGCGTGCGTTTCTGACGGCCGAGACAGCCGTGGCGTCCGACGCAATGCCCCTGGTGCCGCCCAGCGGTGACATGACCGAGCCCATCCCATGGCCGATACCGCCAGGCGTTCTCACGCATCCGCGGACTGCAGGTACGTTCAGCCGGGTGCTGCGCTGGTACGTGCGGGAGCTCGGCCTGCTCGACCTGCCGGAGGCGATACGCCGCTGCACACTCGTCCCCGCTGAGATTTTGCGCGACGTTGCACCTGACATGCGTCGCAAGGGGCGAATCCAGGTGGGCGCCGATGCTGACCTTGTGGTGTTCGACCCCGAGACCGTCACCGATCGGGCGACCTACGACCAACCCACTCTGGCTTCCGATGGAATTGAGCACGTCTTCGTCGCAGGTGTAGCGGTGGTTCGCAATGGCGAGCTGCTGGTGGAGGCCCGCCCCGGGCGTCCGGTGCGAGGCTCCGGCTAGGAAGCCAGCGAACCGCTGCGTCGCTCAGCAAGTGACCCAGCGGGTCATCCACTCGACGAGCGCCTCATCGTGGGCGAACCGCCCCATGGGGGGTCCGTAGGTGCTGCCTTCATGTGTCGACCCGGGTAGGACGAGCACCTCGCTCGGCGTCCCGGTCTCGCAGAGGACGCGGTGCATGGCCCACGCCTGTGCCGGGGGGCATCGGCGGTCGAGCTCGCCAACGACGAAGAGCGAGGGGGTCTGGCAGCGATGCCCCTGTAGGAGTGGCGACTGAGCGACGTACACGTCGATGTTGTCGCGAGGAGGACCTCCCAGCTGCGCAGGGAAGAAGCGTCGACCAATGTCGCTGGTGCCATACATGCCCAGCAGGTCGATCACCGGGTTCTCAATCACTGCTGCGCGGAAGCGATTCGTCGTGGACGCCAGCCAGGCCGAGAGGTAGCCGCCGTAGGAGTTGCCGGTGACGCCGAGCCGCTCGGGATCGGCCCAGCCACTCTGCACCGCGTGGTCAACGACCGTCAGCACGTCGCGAGTGGGGCCGTCGGCCCAGTCACCGTGCACGGCGTGCGCGAAGTCATCGCCGTATCCCGTCGATCCGCGCGGGTTGGTGTAAAGCACGCCGAAGCCAGCGGCGCAGAGCGCCTGAGCGTCCAGTGAGAACGCTTCGCCATACGCGAAGTGGGGGCCGCCGTGAATCACGAGCACAGTAGGAAGCGGGGCTGAAGTTCTAGGTGGCGACAGGAACCAACCGTCGAGTGGCCACCCTTCCGCCGATTCGACGGTGAAGCGTCGGACCTGCGCTGGCGGGGTTGTGTCTGCGGCGAAGCTGACGAGTCGTTGCTCCCCCCCCTGTTGGTGGCCAACGATGTTGATGATGGCGAGCTCGGGAAACAGATCGGCTGCTTGGCGGGTGAAGACCAACCTGTTGTCGGCCAGGCCGACAGGTGAACAGGCACGCTGGCCCTCGAGGATCTGTGTGACCTCGCCGGTGTCGATGTCGACGGTCGCAATGCCCATCCGCCCTCTGGCACCCACCCGGACCACAACAGAGTCATCGTGCGCGATCATGACCTGCTCATAGGTGTCGGCGAGCTCGGCAGGGCAGTCGCCGAAGACATCCCCGAGCAGGTCCGGGATCGGCAGCTCGCGGACGTCGGCACCAGAGATCACGAAAAGGGTGGCGGCGCTGCCTGCCGGTCGACCGTGCGGCTCGACCACCAAGACGACGAGGCGGACGTCCGGCAGCCAGACCGGAACGACGCCGCGTCCACCAGGAACGGCAGGAGACCCCACAGTGCTCTTGAGGTCGACGACCCGCAGGCATTGCCCGCCGAGCATGTCGCTGGGATCTGCGGCAACTGTCGCGGCAATCTTGCTGCCGTCAGGGGACCAGCGGGGCGTCGCCCAGCGCCAGGCGTCGTCGGTGAGCCATCGAGCGTCCCCGGTTGCTACGTCAACGAGTCGCAGTTGGGGCGGGTCCTCCAGTGGCCCCACTCCGTCGGCCGCCGGGAACGGGCGCTTCCAGCGGTAGGGCCGGGTACGGTCGACCACCGTCCCGCGTCGGCAGGGAACGACAATGGCCGAGCCGTCCGGCGACCACACAGGTGGCCCGTCGACGCGCTCGACACCGGTGAAGACGTCTGCACGACTCGACGCCAGCTCCGCAACCGCCAACGACGTCTCACCGTTTCGGTCAGTGAGGAACGCGACGCGCTCTCCGTCGGGAGCCCACTGTCCGACGCGGTCTCCGGGAGCAGCACTCGGCAAGGTTGTCTCGACTCCGGACCGGACTTCGACAACCGTCAGCTCGACGATCTCCTCCTCCGATCCCTCGGGGATGCGCACAGTGGTCAGTGTGAGCAACGAACCGTCAGGGGACAGGCCCGCATGGAGTGGAGCACGAACTGCGAGGAGTCTCTGCGTCGACGAGGAGTCAGTCATCGGCATACGCGACCACGGTGAGAATCGTGCTCTGGGAGTCGATCGACCGGTAGATGTGCTGCAGTGCTGCAGAGAACTGCACGGCGTCGCCGGCATCGAGGGTGAAGGTCCGCTCCCCAACGGTGAGCTCAACGGCACCGGTCATCACGTAGCCGTACTCGATAGAGCCACGCCCGTGGTCGCTCATCACTCCGCCGTCTCCTGCATCCAAGAACCCCTCAGAAACATCAAACCGACGCCGCTCCATCATGCTGAACAGCAGCCGGGCGCCGGTCGTGTTGGCTGATCGATCGGCCGCTCGGATCACGAGAGGCTCGGTCTGCGGCGAGCGGGTGAGCTCGGAGAAACTGACGTCGAGGGCAGCCGCGAGCCGGGTCAACGTCGACACCGTCGGGTTGGCGATCTGTCGCTCGATCTGCGACAGCAGTGCCTTGCTGAGACCGGTCTGCGTCGCAAGCTCTCGCAGGCTTAGGCCGCGAGCGAGCCTGACCCGTCGCATGTTGTCGGCGACGGCCACTCGGATGTCGGCCCCCTCGTCGGTGGCCTCATGGGCGCCTTCACTGAGCTCAGGCATCGCGTGGCTCCTGACCGAGGGCGCTTGCTGCTTGGCTGCCGGGAACCGACGCCAACAGCGACTGAGTGTAGGGGTGGCTGGGGTTGGCGAGGATCGACTCTGTGTCGCCGGAGTCGACAACCTGCCCGTCGCGCATGATGTACAGGCGAGTCGCCACTTGGCGAACGACTGCAAGATCGTGGGTGATGAAGAGCAGCGCGAGACCCAGCCGGTCGAGTAGTTCGCTGAGGAGGTTGAGGATCTGTGCCTGCACCGAGACGTCGAGTGCTGAGACTGCCTCGTCGCATATGAGCAGCTGTGGTGCTGGTGCGAGGGCCCTAGCGATCGCCACCCGCTGCTGCTCGCCGCCGGACAGTCCCCGCGGCTTGCGTCTGGCGTACGAGGCGGGCAGCCCGATCATGTCGAGCAGCCCGGGGACGTCACTGCGTTGGCGTCCGCCGGCGCGAAGCGCCTCTGACAAAGTCGCGCCGATCGTCATGGCGGGGTTCAGGGCGGAGGTGGGGTCCTGGAACACGATCTGGGCACGACGCGCCTGCGGCAAGTCACTCGACCAATCAATCGTCCCGCTGTCGTACTTCTCCAGATCGACCAAGCACCTGGCCAGGGTCGTCTTGCCTGATCCCGATTCGCCGACAATTCCGACCGCTTCACCTGCACCGATGGTGATGGAGACATCAACGAGGGCTGGGGGAGCGGACTCAGAGAACCGCTTGCTGACGTTGCGCAGCTGAACCAACGGTTCGGGGATCTCGATGTCTCGGCGAACAGCCGGCACCGACAGCGGCGCGATGTCGCCCGCTCCGAGTGGGTGCCAGCAGGCAACCTGCGCTGAGTCACCCTCGAGCGGTGGTTCGTCCGTACGGCACTTGTCGTCAGCGCGAGGGCAGCGCGCGGCGAAGGAGCATCCGGCCAGGACCTCCCACGGCCGTGGGACCGACCCCGGAACGGCCCGCAGCTGCTCGACGCGATGTTCCAGCGGTGGCTCGCTGTCGCGCAACACCGCGGTGTACGGGTGCCGCGGAGCATCGAACAGGTCGGCACCGGTGCCCGACTCCATCAGGCGTCCGGCGTACATGACCAGAATCCGTCCTGCCCGTTCGCGTGCCACGCCGAGGTCGTGGGTGATGAGCAGCAGGGCCATGCCCCGCTCGCTCTGGATGCGGTGCAGCAGATCCAGTACCTCGCGCTGGGTGGTGACGTCGAGCGCCGTCGTCGGCTCGTCACCGATCAGCACCTCCGGATCGCTCGCGAGGCTGGCAGCCAGGGCTACCCGTTGCCGCATCCCGCCCGAGAGCTCGAACGGGTACTGCTGCGCCACTCGAGTCGGCAGGTCGACCTCTTCGAGCCGGCTGGCGATCATCTCGCGGCCGCGCCGGGACGGTTCAAGGGCGGCGGCGATCTGCGAGCCGCACTTGTGGACCGGGCTGAGGCTGGTGAATGGGTTCTGAAGCAGCAGGCTGATGCGACGTCCGCGGAGGCCGCTCATGGCATTTGGCCCATCCGCCAGGTCGACTCGTGTTTCACCGAGCAGAACCGTCCCGGTGGCAGCCACGCCCCGGGGGAGCAAGCCGATGATGGCTTTGGCTGTCATGGACTTACCGCATCCGGATTCACCAACGAGTGCGACCGTCTCGTCCGAACGGACCGACAAATCCATCTTCGCAACGATTACCCCCGCGGGTCCGGTGATGCGCAGGTCACGCAACTGCAGAGCGTCGATCATCGAACGCCTACCTCTGCATTGAAGCGTTCCTGCAGCCAGTCACCGAGCAGGTTGATCGTCGCGGCGGCGATGATGATGAGAACCCCTGGAACGATGACCGCTGCCGCATTCTGACTCAGCAGGTCTCGGCCGTCGCTCAGTTGCCGACCCCAGTCGGGCTCACCGGGCCCGACGCCAAGCCCGAGGAAGGAGAGGGCGGACATGGCGACAAGCGCGAACGCGACGTTCAGCAACATGGTCGCGAAGGCGATCGGAAGGACGTTGGGCAGCACGTGCCGGAACATGATCCGCCACCGACTGAGCCCCAGTACCCGCGCCGACTCGATGTAGGGTCGCGTGGCCTGTGTCATGACCGCGCTGCGCATCAGACGAATATCGGTGGGGGAAAAGAGGACGACCAGGACCAGGACCGTGACCCAGTAGCCGCCATCGATGAGGCCCGCCACGACGAGCGCGATGAGGGTGACCGGGAGTGCGAGCAGGAGATCGGCGTACTTGGTGAGAAGGAGGTCGATCCATCCTCCCGTGTAGCCCGACACCGTGCCCAAGACCATCCCGAGCAACATCGAACCGAGCGCGATGAACACTGGCCCGACCACCGCCGAGCGCGTCCCCGCAATGCTCAGTCCGAGAATGTCTCTGCCGAGCAGATCGGTACCGAACAAGTGGCCCTCAGATCCTGCTGGGACTGCGCCCAGCAACACGTTCTGCTCAGTGGCGTTGGGTGCTATCCAGGCACCAGCGATAGCAAACAGCAAGATGATGAGCAACGGAATGGCGCACAGAGCGGGAGTCAGCGGGACGCGTCTCATGCGGCGGCCCGGCTGCGAACCCTCGGGTCAGCTGCGAAGGAGAATAGATCGACAGCTAGTGCCGTGAGAGCGATCACAGCCGCGGTCAGCAAGGTGATGGCCTGCACAACGGGAATGTCCTTGAAGGTGACCGAGCCCGCCAGCAGCGAGCCGATGCCCTGCAACGCGAACGTCACTTCAACGAGGATGGTGCCACCGAACAGGAATGCAAAGACCAGCCCGAGACTCGTGACAATCGGCAGCATCGCGTTACGAAGCACCATCGAGCGAATCTGGCGACGCGACAGCCCCCGGCTCTGGGCAAAGGCCACGTAGTCCTGATCGAGCTCAGCAAGGACGGCAGTGCGAGTCAGTTTGAAGACCAGTGCTCCGACGCCGATGGCCAGCGTGACCGCCGGCAGCGACAGGTGCCACATTCGGTCAAGCCCGCCCTCGCCACTGCCGTAGATCGGGAAGACGTCGAGCTTGACTCCGAAGACGTAGAGCAGCAGAAGGCCAACGGCGTACGAGGGTGCGCCAACCCCAACGATGGCTCCTGTCGTGACGCCGCGGTCGATGGCGCCGCCCGCCCGCCATGCGGCAGCGATGCCGAGCGGCACAGCAACAAGCAGCGTCAGCACGAATGCCAAGGCGGCCAGCTGCATCGTGAGCAGAACGCGGTTCGCCAAGAGTGCGGTCACCGGCTCGTCACTGCGGATCGAATCGCCGAAGTCTCCTTGGACGACTCCTCCGAGCCACAGCAGGTACTGGCGGACGAAGGGCTCGTTCAGGTTGTACTGATCGCGGATCTCGGCGAGCGCCTCGGGGCTGGACGCCCTTGGGCCCAGCAGGTTGCGAGCAGGGTCGCCCGGCGTCAGCTGAAGCAGGGTGAACACGATGAACGACACAGCGAGAAGCAGGGCTACCGTCGCCAGCAGCCGACCCAGGGTGAACTTAAGGAGTGATCCTTGGGACAGCATCAGCTCACTCGTTGGTGAGGATGCGCGGCGTCCACGGTGAGACGAACGTGTAGGAGCCAAAGTCCTCGATGGTGTACTCGTCGGCGATTGCCGTTGCTGCTACGCCCCACCACAGTGGGATGTAGGGGATGTCTTCCATCGCAACGCGCTGTGCCTCGATCAGGGCGTCCGCACGCTTCTTAGGATCGGTCTCCTTCATGACCTTGTCCATCAGTGCGGTGACTTCATCGTTGGTGTATCCAGCCGGTCCGTACGGCCCGAGGAACCAGGAGGACATCTCGGCCGGGTCGCCCGTGGTGCTGGTGTAGTCCATGTAGGCCAGCCCCCAATCCTTCGACCCGATCGTGTCGTACCACTGCTCCACGGGCATCTCGTCGATCTCGATGATGATGCCCAACGGTTCGACCGCCTGCTTGAGAACCTGGAAGGCAGCACTGACCTGTGGTGCGCTGTTGGAGATGCCGACCTTGGTCGTGAATCCGTCCGGAACCTTCGATAGAGCCAACTCTGCCTTTGCTGCGTCGAGATCGTAGGGCAGGTCGAGAACGACCGACAGTGCCTCGCGTGCCCCCTCTGGGCCGTATACGCCCTCCACTTGCTCGGGCGTCGTGAGTGCTGTTGCGGCCTCTCCGTGACCATCGAGCAACTGGTTCACATAGGCTTCGCGGTCGCAGGCGTAGGCGATCGCCCTGCGGACGTGGATATCATCAAACGGAGCGGCCTTGAAGTAGAAGTCGATCCCCACGTAGCTGCGGTTCGGGGCGAAGAGGACGGAGGTGGCTTCGGTGTCTTCCCAGGCCTGCGCCTGGTCGAGCGAGATGTTGATCGCCATGTCGATATCGCCCTGTTGGCGGGCGAGCTGACGCGTTGCTTCTTCGGGGATGAAGTCGATGCGGACCGTCTTGACCGGAGCCGAACCACCCCACCAGGTGTCGACTCGTTCGAGCTCGACCATCGAGTCTGGTTCGAACTTGGTGACCTTGTAGGGGCCGGTGCCGTAGATCAGCGTGCTGGGAGTTCCGATCTCGCCGTTGTTGGACTCAACGAACTCCTGAGACGTCACCCAGAGGGCGTTGGCGGCGCAGGGTCCCCACTCGAAGGCGACGTCGGGGGAGTCCAAGGTGATGGTCACCTCGTTGTCGGCTGTCTTGTCGACGGACTTGGTGTTGGCCCAGTAGTAGGCGATGTTCGGCGAGATCTTCTTGTCCTGGGCCATTCCGATCGAGTAGATGACATCGTCGATCGTGACGGGTACCCCGTCGCTAAACATCGCGTCGTCGCGCAAGGTGTAGACGTAGGTCGTCGGTGAGGTCTGCTTCCAACTCTTGGCCAGCGCGGGCTGAAGGACCCCGGTGCCGTCAGGAGCCACGAGCCCCTCGCCGACCAGGGCGGCCACGTAGTAGTTCACGATCCCCGCCTCTTTGCCCGGGTAGAGGTTGGACAGCGATGCGGGGAAGCCCACGGCGAGGGTGTCGATCTCCTTGGAGACCGCGTTAGCCGTTGACTGGGCATCGGGTGAGGAGTCGGAGCCGCTGCTGCAGGCGCCAAGGAGGGCTGCCAGAGCGGTGATCCCGGTGCCTTGGAGGACCCGGCGTCTACTGACAGGGCTGGCGGTGAGCGCGGGGATCCGACTGACGATGAGAGGTGAGTCCGGCATGCTGCGTTCTCCTTCGGCGTGCTTCGGTGAACTGGGCCGCGCTGGGGGCGTTCATTACTTGTTGCCAAGTGACGCGTCACACTAGACACGCTAGGTGCCCGAGATCAATCATTTCCCGGCATCGATTGCGCCTCGATTTGGCAACGGCCGGCGCTCGGCTACGGAGTGAGAACGACCTTGCCGCCGGCTTCACCGGAGTCGACCAGACGGTGAGCCTCGGCCACCTCATCGAGCGGCAGCACTCGGGTGACGTGTGTTCGCAGGTGGCCACCGCTGAAGAGATCAGCCATATGGCGGAGACGCTCGCTGTTGTCGCGGATGAGGATTCCGTGCAGTGACTGGTTGGCGTCGATTAGAGCGTCAATCGCAAGGTCGGGTGGGGCGATAGCCGCGATGACGCCGTCATCACGAAGGTGCGGCTGCGCCAGAGCGGTGAGCGGACCGCCGACAAGCTCGGCGATCGAGTCGAAGGGGCCGCCGGCCAGGTCGACGGCTGTCGCGATGGCGTCCGGTGACCGGTAGTCGACGCAGGTAGTTGCACCGTGCGCGTGCATCACTGCATGGCTCCGTTCCTGACCCATGGCAACGACGTGGACGCCGCGTGCTGCTGCCAGCTGGATGAGGAACAGCCCGACGCCTCCACTCCCGCCGATGACGAGCATCAACGGTCCGGCTGGCTCCAGCTTCTCCAGGACTTCCCAGGCTGTTCCTGCTGCCAGTGGGACCGACGCTGCCGCAACGAGATCGGCGTCATCGGGCAGGTAGGCGGCGAGCGGCTCGTCGACAACCGCGTACTCGGCGTAGCCGCCCTGCCCTTGCGGGAAGGCAGTCATCGCCATCACGTTGCGTCCGATGAGATCGGAGCTCACGTCGTGGCCAACGGCCTCAACGGTGCCAGCGATGTCATAGCCGAGGATGCATCCAGTCGCGATGCCAGCCCAGGAAGGGTCCTTGGCGTTGTAGGTGTCGACCGGGTTGATGCCAGCAGCCACGACCTTGATGCGGATCTGGCCCTGCGCTGGCTCCGGTATGGGAACGTCGCGAACGGAGATAACCCCCGGCTCGCCAAAAGCCTCGACGACTGCTGCCCTCACACGTCCTCCTACAACTGAGTGGTCGGTCCCCGCCAGCGTGGCAGATGGACGTGGACGGACTCCATCTCGGGCTGCAATAGGCAGACGTACCGCGCGTCCTTGATCGCCCCGCCAGGGTGCTCCCGTTGAAAGCAGGTGAGCGTTCGGTACATCCGAGCACCCCGGAGGCCCTGGCTGGTGGACCCAACGCTCACCTGAGTGACTACCGTGAGATGGCTTCCTACGAGCGGAGGCGAGAGCCTGTCGCGTCGTAGGGCGGCTCGGCGAGGATGCGAGCCGGTCGCGGCTCTCCCACCACGTCAACGGACAGAGTCACCGTGGCTCCGCCTGCTGCGATCTCCACGAGGGCCGAGTCGACGTAGGCAAGAGCCAGGCTTTGGCCAACATGATGTCCGTAGGCACCAGACGTCGTGAAGCCGGCGAGCTTGCCGTCGAGCCAGACACCTTCGTCGCCGGAGGCGTCAGCATCGTCTGAATCGATGGACAGGAGTGCCAGGCGCCGATCAGGGCAAGCCGCACGCGCGGCAAGCACGGCGTCACGTCCCACGAATCCTTCTTTGTCGAAGGCAACGAAGTGATCGAGGCCGGACATGGCCGGTGTGTACGCCTGGGTGAACTCCGTAGACCAGATGCCGTAGCCCTTCTCCAGGCGGAGGCTGTCGATGGCGCGGTCGCCGATAAGCCGCATGCCAAGTGGCTCACCTGCCCTGCGAAGCGCGGCAAGCAGCGTGCGTTGCTGCGAGGCCGGCACGGTGACCTCGTAGCCCAGCTCTCCGGTCAGCGAGATCCGTCCGAGCACCGCGTCGGTGCCCGCGGCCCTCGCTTCCCGGATCGATAGGAACGGGACAGCAGGATGGCTGAGGTCGATGTCGACGAGCTGTTGCAGGATCTCTCGCGACTTGGGGCCGGATAGCGAGAAGCCGCACCAGTCATCGCAGAGATTGGTGATCTGCACGCTGCCGTCAGTGGCAAGGTGCTCGGAGAACCATCGCTGGTGCCACTCCTGCAGGTAGTAGGAGCCGGTGATCCAGAAGCGCTCCTCACTGAGCCGGCCGACGGTGAGGTCGCCCATGAGATGGCCGCGACGGTTGAGCATCGGCGCCAGCTTGATGCGGCCAACTGCTGGAAGCGCGGAAGCCATCATGTGGTCGAGCCAGGCTGCTGCGCCTGTTCCGGTGACCTCGTAGCGGGCGTAGGCCGTGGTCTCGTACAACCCGGCCGCCCTACGCGTGGCAGCAACTTCCTCTCCGACGATCTCGTGGGCGTTCGAGCGGCGCCAGGTGAGGTTCTCCTCAAACTCAGGACTCGGCGCGAAGTACTGAGCGACCTCGAGACCGTAGACGGCGCTGCAGCGAGCGCCGGCGTCCACAAGGTCGGGGTAGACCGGCGACGTCTTGAGCGGACGTCCTGCCGGTAGCTCTTCGTTCGGGTACGCGATCAGGAACCGACGAGCGTAGAACTGTGCCGTGGTTGCGCGCAGATAGGAGTCGTCGGTGGCGAAAGGGCCGAAGCGAGTGATGTCCATACCGAAGACGTCGTCGCCTGGGTCGCCGTCGACGATCCAGTTGGCGAGAGCAAGACCGATGCCGGCGCCCTGTGAGAAGCCCGCCATCACTCCGCACGCCGACCAGAAATTGCGGCGTCCAGGAACGGGACCGACGAGCGGGTTGCCGTCGGGGGTGAACGTGATCCCGCCGTTGACCCAGCGCTTGATACCAACGCGCTGCAGCGCAGGGAATCGTTCGAAGCCGATCGAGAGCTCTGGCGCGATGCGGTCGACCTCTGCGGGGATCAGCTCCATGCCGTAGTCCCAGCCGGGGCCGTCGGCGAGCCAGTGCTTGGGGTTGCGCTCGTAGACGCCGAGCAGAACGCCGTTCTGCTCGCGCTGCAGGTAGGTGAAGCCTTCGAGATCGGTGACTGCCGGCATCGGTCGGGTAAGCGCGGCGACCTCTGGCACGTCTTCGGTTACCAGGAAGTGGTGCTGCATCGGGATGAGGGGTAGCTCAAGGCCGACCATGCGACCGACCTGACGCGCCCACAGCCCGCCGGCGTTGACGACGTGCTCAGCGCGGATGGGGCCCTGCTCGGTCGCCAGCAGCCACTCACCGCCTGGTTGCTGGGTGATCGACAGCACCCTGTTGTGCTGGATCACCTCGGCGCCCCGCTTTCGGGCGGCACCTGCATACGCGTGAGTGGAGCCGTGTGGGTCGAGGTTTCCTTCGTGTGGGTCGAACAGCGCGCCGGTGAGGCCGGTGGGGTCGATGATCGGCACCATCTCGGCTGCCTCATCGGGGGAGAGCAGGTACGCCTCGTCGTTGCCCATGTATCGGTGCCAGGCGAGCTCGGCCTTCAGCCACTCGGCGCGTTCTGGCGTCCCGGCCAGCTCGATACCCCCGGTCAGGTGCAGTCCAGCGCTCTGACCGCTCTCTTTCTCAACGGTGCGGTACATGCCGATGGTGTATGCCTGTAGCCGCGCAATCACCGGATCGGAGTTGATTGCGTGAAAGCCACCGGCCGCGTGCCAGCTGGAGCCGGCGGTGAGCTCGCCGCGTTCGATCAGTGCGACGTTGGTAACGCCGCGCAGAGTCAGGTGGTAGAGGATGCTGCATCCGACGATCCCGCCGCCGATGACGACGACGCGGTACTGGTCCTGCATCAGTCGACCAGCTGCCGGTGCAGGTGCACCTCGCGGCGGCGAGAGAAGAATCCGAGCTCGAGGTCAACCCCGGTGTACTTGCCCCTGACGACCACGGGGTCACTGTCATGATCGTGGCCACCCTCGACGGCGCCGATCAGCTCGGCCATTGCTACACCGACGAACGGGGCCGCCTTGAACTGGTGACCGCTGGTGCCGATGGCGACGTAGTAGCCGCCCAGCGACGTCTTGTCGTAGATCGGGATCCAGTCGTCAGTGATGTCGTAGGCGCTGACCACACCAGACTTCTGCCCTGGCACGTGGAGGTCGGGAAGTCGCCGCGCGAGTCGCAGACTCTGCACCTCCCAGTTCTCCGGCGATGGCGACGTCCGCACGTCATCGGCGTCGTCGACCAGTATCAGCGGGTCACAGGGAGCCTCGAAGCTGCCAACGATGATCGTGCCCCCCGGATGTGGCCTGAAGTAGGTGCCGAAGTCGGGGTCGTGGACGCCGGTGCCGCCGTCGTCGAGGTTGAATCCGGCAGGCGCCGGGACGGAGATGACCTCTTGTTCGGTGGCTCGCGTCGACGTGCTGAAGTCGTCCAGCACGCCAGCCATCGTGTTGAGGGCCACCGACCAAGGGCCGGCAGCGTTGACGACCACCGAGGCGTTCACGTTGGCACCCTCGGCGAGCCGGACGCCTGAGACGCTGTTGCCGTCGCGAAGCACCTCGACCACCTGCGAGCGCCAGCGGAAAGTGGCCCCCGACTGCTCGGCGGCGTAGGCCAGGTTGTGGGCGGCCAACGTCGCATCGTTGACGAATCCGGAGTCGTGTTGGACGAAGCCACCGATCTCGCCGGTGGGGTCGTCCCAGAAGTGCTCGTCCTCAACGCGGGTTGCTGGCCCGATTCGGGCTGGGTCCAGCGCGGGGTGCTGCTCGCGGATCTGCGCTGCCGTCACCGACTCATAAGGAATACCGAGGGTGTCCATGTGGCCGAGTTCGAGAGACCGGTCGAGCAGTTCGCCGTCGAGCACCAGCAGCCCGGTGCGGACATAGGTGGCCAACCCAGCTGGGTCTTCGACGCCGAGGTGCTTGCCCCACTCAACCCATCGGGCGTACGACTCCCACGCGAGCACGGCCTCCTGCAGGTTGTCGTAGTTGAACCGGACCATCGCCGATGAGGCGCTGGTGGAACCGCAACCAGGTGTCGACCCCTTGTCGACCACGGTGACGTCCCAACCGCGGCGAGACAGCTCGAGCGCGATTGAGCAGCCGATGATTCCCGCGCCGACCACTGCGGCTGTGGGGGCAGGTGTGCTCAAGGTTGGCTCCAGGAACGTCGGGGTGTGATCCCTGTATCCCACCAGATCGCTGGCCCCGGGCGGTGCCCAAGGTCGCATCTGAAACATGATGTCCCACGAGCGTGTGCCAGGCTGCGCAGAGTGAGCCGCGAACGGGTACCCGCGCCGCTGCTCGTCATTACCGCGATCGCTTGCGTTCAGACCGGTGCTGCCATCGCGCGGACCCTCTTCGACGACCTGGGGGTGGCCGGTACGGCCCTGCTGCGTTTGGTGATCGCTGCGGTCGTGTTGCTTGTGATTCTCCGCCCATCGGTGCGGTCATGGACGCGGCCTCAGTGGGCAGCCGCTGCCCTCCTCGGTTTCGCGCTTGCTGGCATGAACCTGGTCTTCTACTCCTCGCTCGCCCTGGTCCCGCTAGGCGTTGCCGTGACGGTCGAGTTCATGGGCCCGCTGCTCCTGGCGCTGGTGCAGACCCGCCGGCCGCTCGACTTCGCGTGGGTCGTGCTCGCCGGGGGCGGCGTCGTCATCTTGGGAGCGCAGGCGGCGAGTGGAGACATCAACGGCTTGGGGCTGCTGCTTGCCTTCACAGCTGGGCTCTTCTGGGCTGGCTACATCGTGTCCAGCGCTCGCGTGGGTCAGGTGCTGCCTGGAGTCGATGGCCTGGCCGTTGCTCTGGTGTTCGCAGCCGTGCTCGTTCTGCCCTTTGGCGCGGCGCAGGCCACGGCTGCAGTAGACGACCCGTCGCTGCTCATTGGGGTCACTGTGGTTGCGCTGATGTCAACGATCATCCCGTACGGGCTCGAGCTGACGGCACTCAGGCGGATCCCGACGCGGGTCTTTGGCGTCTTGATGAGCCTGCAACCTGCGGCCGCTTCGATATCGGGGCTGGTTATCCTCGACCAGAGCCTTGGCGTACAAGAACTCGTCGCGCTTGGCATGGTGACTACAGCAAGCGCTGGCGTCACGCTTGCGAACAAGGACGCCTCACTCTCGAAGGAGCCGCTGTGACCTGGAGCCGAGCCGACATCCCTGACCAGGTCGGGCGGGTGGCTGTAGTCACTGGAGCCAACGGCGGCTTGGGCCTAGAGACGGCCGAGGCGTTGGCGGCTGCCGGCGCACACGTGGTGCTGGCCGCTCGTAGTCCAACTAAGACCGAAGCGGCAGTGGCACGCATCCGAGCTAGCGTGCCGGGGGCTTCCCTTTCAGTGGTGCCGCTCGACCTCGCGTCGCAGGCCTCCGTACGTGCGGCGTCCGAGCAGATCCTCAGCGCGCACGACCGGATCGACCTGCTGGTGAACAACGCCGGCGTGATGGCCATCCCGGAGGGGCGCACCGAGGACGGCTTCGAGATCCAGCTGGCGGTGAACCACCTCGGGCACTTTGCGCTCACCGGGCTCCTGCTGCCCGCGCTACTCGACTCACCAGTGGCACGGGTCGTGACGGTGACCAGCACCGCACATCACTTCGGGCGGCGCTTTGATCCGGCCAACGCCAACCTCAACGGCAAGTACACCCCCTTCGGCGCATACGGACAGTCCAAGTTGGCGAACTTCCACTTCGGCCTCGGGCTGCACCGCAGGCTCACCGATGCCAGGGTTTACGCCTCGAGCCTGATCGCGCACCCCGGGCTCAGCCGCACCGAGCTGCAGGTGGTCAGCGTGACGGAGTCGGGTGGGGCCTCCACGCAGCGCTTCTGGGAGTGGATGGCGCGTACGACCGGGATGTCTCCTTCCGACGGTGCGCTATCCCAGCTAAGGGCGTCGACCGACCCGCAGGCCAGAGGCGGCGACTTCTACTGCCCAGCGTTGGTCAACTTCGGGCCGCCGGTGCGCAAGCCGATCTTGCGCCGGTTCAGAATCGACGCCGCGATTGACACGCTGTGGAAGTACTCCGGGGACGCGACCGGGGTGACGTACGCCGTCTAGCGTCAAATGGGTGGACACTCGCCTGGCTCCAGCGTCAACCAGAGGGATGTCTCGGCGGGCTGGAGGGTGACCGATAGGCTGGGCGACCGCCGTTTCGCGGGGTACCCCAACCAGCCAGCACCGTAACGATCAGAGCCAGGAAAGTCTGTGACCAACAACGAGGTCGACGCCGAGCAGGCGTATGTCGACGTCTTGTACGGACGGCTCGACTGGCTCCGGGGCCGTACCGACGCAGAGCTCCGCGCCGTTCGTCGGGCCGGCGCCAGCGGGACCCCGCAGGCCCGGTCTGAGCGCGATGCCTTCGCCACCCTTTACGAAGACCGGCTCGTCCAGCTCTCGGGTGTGGAGGAGCGGCTCTGCTTCGGGCGCCTTGACATGTCCGACCGGTCGGTGCGGTACATCGGCCGACTCGGCCTCTTCGATGACAACCAATCGCAGCTTCTGGTCGACTGGCGAGCGCCGGCGTCCCGCGATTTCTACCAAGCCACGTCACTGCGGCCGGGGGAGGTGGTCCGACGACGCCATCTGGAGACACAGGGCAGGTCGGTGGCCGCGATCTACGACGACGTCCTCGACCTCGACACCTTCGATGCGCGGCCTGACCTCGTGACACACACCTCCGAGACGACCAGTCTCACGACCGACGGCGCATTGCTGGCTGCCCTCAACGCACACCGTACCGGACGCATGGGCGACATCGTTGCGACCATCCAGAGTGAGCAGGACGAGATCGTGCGAGCACCGCTATCGGGGATGCTCGTCGTGCAGGGTGGTCCTGGCACCGGCAAGACGGCCGTTGCCCTGCACCGCGCCGCTTACCTGCTCTACGCCCACCGCGAGCGCCTGGAGTCACGTGGCGTCCTGCTGGTGGGGCCGAGCCCGGTCTTTCTGCGCTATATCTCCCAAGTCCTCCCCTCACTGGGCGAGACGGGTGTGGTGACGGCCACCAGCGCTGAACTCTTCCCTGGTGTCACCGTCACCGGCGAGGACGGCGAGGACACGGCAGCCCTGAAGGGCTCGCAGAGCATGGTGGACGTGCTCGGGAGGGCCGTGCGCCAACGGGTAAGCATCCCAGCCAAGGAACGCCAGATGCGCGTCGAAAGCACCACGATCGCGCTGCGACCCAGGGTGATGCGGTCGGCCGCTGAGTCTGCGCGGCGTAACGGGCGGGCGCACAACGCCGCGCGGGCGGTCTTCGTCCGCACGATGCTTCAGCACCTTGTGGACCTCTACGCCAACGCCACCGGTCACTCGCCGGACGCTGTCGACCGCGCAGACGTCGAGTCGCTGCTCCGCGACTCACGGGATGTGCGCCGCGAGCTCAACCTCGCTTGGCCACCGCTTGCCGCGGAGCAGGTACTTGCTGACCTCTTTGCCTCGCCAGAGCGACTGTTCGCCGCCACTCCTGGGTGGAGCAATGACGACAGGGCGCTCGTGCTGCGCGGCCGTTCTGAGGGATGGACCACCGCTGATGTAGCGCTCCTCGACGAGGTGGCCGAGCTGATTGGAGCCGACGACGAGGACGCGGTCGCCGAAAGCCACCGTGAGCGGCGGGTGGCTGCTGATGACCTGCGCCACGCGCGCGAGGTGCTCGAGTCGTTCGGTGGAGAGGCCGGCCAACTGGTCTCTGCGGAGTCGCTGGCGTCGAGGTTCACCGAGTCCGAGCAGCTCTTCACCGTCGCCGAGCGAGCGTTCGTCGACCGCACCTGGACATACGGCCATGTCATCGTCGACGAGGCTCAAGAGCTGAGCCCGATGATGTGGCGACTACTGCTTCGGCGCTGCCCCACGAAGTCGTTCACCATCGTCGGCGACATGGCGCAAGCGACAGGCCCGGCAGTGTCGGCATCCTGGGAGGAGGCGCTGGACCCACACGTGGGGGGCGCTTGGACCCGCTACGACCTGACGATCAACTACCGGACACCTGCGCTCGTCATGGAGCGCGCCAGCGCCATGCTTTCGGCTGCGGGGTTTCCAACGACGCCGCCGACTTCGGTGCGCGAGGGCGAAGCGCCACTGGTTGTGCACATCGATGTGTTGGCGTCGGTGGCCGCCATCGTCGGCGAACAGGAAGGCCGCCTCGGCGGCGGTCGTATGGCGGTGATCGCACCCAGGGAGGTGCTACCCGAACTCGGCAGCGCCTTAGCCCCTTGGCTCTCATCGTCCGACGACGAACTTCGCGCGCGCGTCGTGCTGCTCTCGGGGGAGCAAGCCAAGGGCCTGGAGTTCGACGTCGTCGTGGTCGTTGACCCCGCATCCATGGCAGCCGAGGGACATCACGGCCACCGGGCGCTCTTTGTGGCCATGACCCGGCCAACTCAGCGCCTCGTGCTGGCGCACTTCGGTGAGCTGCCGGAGGGCTTGGTGCCGGCCATGGCCTACCCGTCCGGCTGAGCGACGGTCGCGCGGGATCGGCTACGGACTCTCTTGCGTGAAGGCCGCGTTAGCAGGGGGAGGGGTGGGATCGGCGCTGGGAATGTGACTCCTCGGGCGGGCCGGTGTGTGCCGATCATGCCCGAACAGGGACAATCGACGCGTGACTCTGAACGGAAATGTGTCCTTTTGGTATGACGAAATCGGCCTGCCGACAGCGCGGCCACCCTTGGAGGGGCCCACATCGGTCGATGTGTGCATCGTGGGGGGCGGGTTCACCGGGTTGTGGGCGGCCTACTACCTGAAGCAGGCCGATCCCTCGTTGCGGGTTCTCGTGGTCGAGCAGCGGTTCGCCGGCTACGGGGCGAGTGGCCGCAACGGTGGCTGGCTCTTCGGCGGAATCGCTGGGTCACGACGCCGCTATGCCTCGACACACGGGCGTCAGGCGGTCGTCGACCTGCAGCACGCAATGAACGCCACCGTCGATGAGGTCATTTCGGTGACCCAGCGGGAGGGCATTGAGGCCGACATCGTCAAGGGCGGCACCCTTGAGGTTGCCTATACGCCTGCTCAGCTTGAGCGCCTTCAGGCGTTCGTCGACGAGGAGCACACCTGGGGCGAGACCGACCACGTTCTCATCAGCGCTGATGAGTCGACGGCGCGCATCAACGTTGCGAACACCCTCGGCGGGGCCTTCAGCCCGCACGGCGCGCGAATCCAGCCGGCCAAGCTGGTGCGCGGCCTCTCCGACGTGGTCGAGCGGATGGGCGTCACCATCGCCGAGCAGACCACCGTCACCGCGATCGAGCCGCACCGCGTCGTCACTGATCGCGGTGATATTGCTGCCGACTTCGTCCTCCGCGCGACTGAGGGCTTCACTGCCGGCATCAAGGGGCTCAAACGCTCCTGGCTGCCGATGAACTCGTCGATGATCGTGACGGACCCGCTCCCTGAGTCGGCATGGGGGCAGATCGGCTGGACCGGAATGGAGACGCTGGGCGATCTCGCCCACGCCTACTGCTACGTGCAGCGGACAGCTGACGGTCGGATCGCGATCGGTGGTCGTGGCGTCCCCTACCGCTACGGGTCGCAGACCGACAACGATGGGACGACGCAGCCACAGACGATCGAAGCGCTGCGCGAGATCCTGGTTCGGCTCTTTCCCGCCACCGCTCCGGTGCCGATCGCGCATGCGTGGTCAGGCGTGCTCGGTGTCCCGCGCGACTGGTGTTCGACTGTTGGCCTCGATAAGAACACCGGGCTCGGTTGGGCCGGCGGCTATGTTGGTCACGGCGTCGCCGCTACCAACTTGGCTGGACGCACGCTGCGCGACCTCGTGTTGGGCAAAGACACCGACCTGATGGCGCTGCCATGGGTTGGCCGGAAAGTGCGTAGCTGGGAGCCAGAGCCGTTCCGCTGGCTCGGGGTTCAGGCGATGTACGCCACCTACCGCGCCGCCGACAAGCAAGAACATGGTGGCCGGGCGAGCACATCTCCCTTGGCCAAGGTTGCCGACAAAGTCTCCGGCCGCGTCTAGAGACGCTGGCTCAGCGCGCGTCCCAAGCCGCGAGTACCTCGGCTTCGCGCTCGCGACTCCATCCTGTGCCATCGGGGTTCGGGGTCGGGGTACTGCGCTCGTGAGCGAGTGTCTCGCGAACGGTGTCGGCGAGCGACCGAGTGGCGAAGCCGTGTGCCACCGCGCGCGCTGGGCTGCAGTTCATCCCGGGATCGGGCTCGGTAGACGGGTACCAGAGCGGCAAGTCTGAGTTGCCAACGCCATGTTCGATCAAGAAGGCAGGATCGACCGAGACGATTTCGGTTCCATCCGGTCCCACGGCGGCGATGACGGTCTGCAGCATGTCGGCGAAGGTGATCGGTGGCGGTGGGCTGACGGTGTGAAAGGTTCCCGACTCGCCGCGCTCGAGCAGCTCAAGGATCCAGCGTGCCTGGTCGCGACCATCGATCACCTGGATGCCGTACCCGGCGATGTCCGGGGCCAGCACCCGGCCGCCACTGGCGATGCGGTTGACCCAGTAGGTGAACCTGTGGGTGTAGTCGTGCGGGCCGACGACGTACGTCGGGCGAATGATGATGGCGTCGGTGTAGTGCTCGGCGATCGCGCCTTCGCAGAGCACCTTGAGGCCGCCGTACGTCTCGCCGTCGACCACCTCGGTTGACGGGTCGTCGAGTCCAACCAGCGGTGCGTCCTCACTTCCGCTCGGCGGCATCGGCTCGGCGTAGACCGACACTGTTGAGATGAACACGTGCCGCCCACCCCGTTCGCCGAGGGCCTCGGCCAGCTCGTTGACCTGCCGGGGAACGTAGGCGCAGACGTCGATGGTTGCGTCCCAGTGGCCATCTGCGAGGTGCTCGAGGTCTCGGTCGCGGTCACCGAGGATGTGCTCGGCCTCTGGCACGGCGTCGGTGTTGGTCTTGCCGCGGTGGAAGACCGTGACCTGATGGCCGCGCTCAAGCGCGACCTCGGCAACGTGGCGTCCGACGAACTGGGTGCCGCCGATGATCAGCAGGCGCATGAGCCCTCCGTGGTATCTCGATTCGCCACCAGCCTCGCATACCCTGGATGGCATGGGGAGACGCACGGTAGGACTGGCTCTGGCTTTCGCTGTTGGCGTGACGCTGTTGGCGGTGCCTCAGGCGGTCGGAGCGTCGGTGAAGGGCGATCCCACGGCAACCACCCTCTGGCTGCGGGTCGACGACAAGCGGGTCGGCCCGGGGGAGCGGGCGACCTTCTCGGCGCGACTCCAGAACTCGACGACCGGCTCGCCGGCTGCCGGCGCAGACGTACTCCTCATGCGCCGACCGGTCGACGGGCGGCTATGGCGTTTTGTCGATGTCAAGAGGACGGGGCTGGACGGACGTGTCGCCTGGACCAAATACATCAGTGCATCGGGTGAGTACCAGGCGCTGTTCCGAGGAAGTTCGGCCTACTCCTTGGCGCGCAGTGACAACCGAACAGTCGTCGTAAAGCCGATCGTCACGTCGCGGCTCTCCCGGGACTGGGTACGGCCGACGGGTAGTGTCCGACTCGATGCCCGGGTGCGTCCGGTGTTCGATAGTGAACGGGTGCGGCTGCAGCGCAAGGTCGGCGGTGTATGGCGAACCGCCGACCGGCAGAAGCAGGGAGGGCAGGGTCGAGTCACCTTCCGGATCGGTGGGATGGATGCCTATGGGCCGGAACGGTACCGGGTGGCCGTGGGCGAGAGAATCGGTCACCTCCCGGCCATCAGCGAACCCTGGAAGCTGACGACGGTGCGTCTGGTCACCTACCGCATCGAGACGCGAGGAAAAGTAGCCGGCGTGCTCGACGCGTTCAAGCAGCGCACGGCTGAGATCTACGCTGACCCGCGCGGATGGTCTCGTTCTTACGTGCACTTCAAGCGGGTGACGTCGGGAGGAGGTTTCTCTCTCTTTCTGAGCCAAGCCAAGTTCGTGCCGTCGTTTGGCTCGGTCTGTGCTCGGTACTGGAGCTGCCGCGTGGGTCGAAACGTGATCATCAACGAGAACCGTTGGCGGCGCGGCACTCCTCACTTCAAGCGCTCCGGTGGCACGATGGCCGAATACCGCGCGATGGTGACCAACCATGAAACCGGTCACTGGTTCGGGCTTGGCCACGCCACGTGCGGAGGCCGCGGCGAGGCGGCCCCGGTGATGATGCAACAGTCCAAGGGGCTGTATGGGTGCGAGCCGAATGCGTGGCCGATCCCTGGTGAGATCGCCGGCGTCCGCTAACCCAAGGACGACGCATTCAACCGCTCCAGCGCAACAATCTCCGCACCCATCTGGGGCTGGTCAGCGGCTCCGGGCGATGGTGAGCAGGTCGGCGTAGACCGCGTACGCCGTCTGCGTCAGCAGGCCGTCGCGTTCGACGATCTCGACGGTGCCGGCAAGCTCGGTCTCCAAGATCAGGCAAGACGACGTACCGGAGATCCAGTACATGGGGTCTTGGCTACGAACCGGTTCGAGGGTGACACGTGCTGTGACTTCGCCATCCTCGTTGCGCTGCGCCTCACCAATAAGTCGAAGTCGTCTGCCGTAAGCAACGACCTTGGCAACGTCGTCCTGGCTCAACTCCGCGATCGAGTCGCGGGCGATCACGTCGGGCGTGATGTCGGCGTCGAGCAGGACATTCGCCAGCGCGGCGACCTTCGCCGCTGCATCGTGCCCCTCGAGGTCGTACGTGGGGTCAGTCTCGGCAAACCCACCCTCGATCGCATCAGCAACGGCCGACTCACGGGAGGCGCCCTCGGCCATGGCATCGAGAACGTAGTTGCTCGTTGAGTTCAGGACGCCGCGGAAGCCCAGCACACGATCGCCTGGCAGGCAGAACTCGGCGAGGTTGTAAACAGGGCAGCCGTCCATCGTGACGCCCTCGTGCCGTAGCCGAAGCCCCTCGGCGTCGGCGCGGTCGCGTAGGCGCCGGTAGTCCCAGGCGATAGGGCCCTTGTTTACAGTCACGACGTCAAGGCCGGCATCGAAGGCCGCATCGACGTGCGCGATCGCCAGCTGCCCACCGAGCGCGAGTGGCGTCGACTCGACCAGGACGTCGGCGCCCGACGCCGCGATGAGATCGAAACCGGATCGCTCGGGCGAGATGAAGCGGTCTCCTTCGGCGCGAAATGCAGCGATCACCTGAGCGGGAGTCGCGCCTTCGACGTCCAGCCAGGAGCCGTGGCTGCCGGTACCGACTGCGTTGACGAGGAACCGGACGCCGTGTTCGCGCGCCAAGACCCCCTCACGGTCGCGCACGAGTTCGCAGAACCGTTGCGTGACGTGGCCGAACCCCAGGATGCAGAGTCGGATGTCGCGGAAGCCGTCCATGGTCAGCGCTTTCCCAGCCAGTCGTCGAGGAAGTCCTGCTCTTTGGTGATGAGGTCGTCGAGGTAGCTGCGGACCTGTTGTTCGATCTTGCCGCCGACGAACGGCACCTTGACCTTGACGTTGACAGTGCACGAGTAGCTGCTGCCGTCAGAGGTCGCCTCGATCGAGTAGTCGCCGCTGATGTTGGCCGGCGCGGTACCGAGGTCAGCGCGCCAGGTCCCCAGTAACGTCCCAGCTGCGTCCGGCAACGACGACCACGTGTCGACCTGGGTGATCTGACCGTCGCCGACCAACCCCTTGATGGCCACGGGGATCTTGTCCATCGGCAATTGGCGCACAGCCGTGATCGCGACGCTGTCGTCGGCATGCTCGGTGGTTGGAGCGCCGACCCCTCCGAAGCGCTTGCTGCGTGCCGCGAGGTAGTCCAGGTTGGCGAGCGCATCCAGCAGCGCGCTGGGGGAGACCGAGTAGTCGTACGTGTGGGTCATGGAAGCTCCGGTCTCGAGTTGACCTGCAGGCTACCCATTGCCGGCAGCGCGAACGTGGCACGACGCCTGGTGATCGTCGACGACACCGACCGACTGCATGAAGGCATACATCGTTGTTGGCCCGACGAAGCTCCACCCGCGATGTTTGAGCGCCTTGGAGAGCGTTGTGGACTCTGGGGTCTGGGGGTGGTCCATCAGCCACTTCTTAGAGACCATCTCAGGACGCGATCCGGGTTCGGGCGCGAACCCCCAGACGAAGTCGGCCAGAGTTTCACCGCCATCGTGGAGCTCGGCGCAGCGCCGCGCGTTGTTGATCG
Source organism: Actinomycetes bacterium (assembly GCA_027118455.1). Taxonomy (GTDB): domain Bacteria; phylum Actinomycetota; class Actinomycetes; order JAHEKZ01; family JAHEKZ01; genus JAHEKZ01. The sequence continues at coordinate 67,410 of JAJAYZ010000085.1, read as the reverse complement.
TCGACTCGATCTTGCCGCGATGGCGCACGATGCCGGCGTCCCGCAATAGCCGCTCCACGTCAACGTCACCAAAGGATGCAACCGCTTCCACGTCAAAGCCAGAGAAGGCGGTGCGGAAGTTTTCGCGTTTGCGCAGAATCGTCAGCCACGACAACCCGGACTGGAAGCCCTCAAGGCAGATTTTCTCGAAGAGTGCGGTGTCGTCGCGGGCCGGGCGGCCCCACACGGTGTCGTGGTAGGCGCGGTACTCCTCGGTGCTGCCACCCCAGAAGCAGCGGAGCAGACCGTCCTCGCCGTGGTCGAGCAGGTCGCCGTCGACGAGGGTCTCGGTCACCTGCCTAGTTCAGCACACCGTTCGTGGTCACCAGTGCTGCAACGGCCAACGCCGCAACTGCGACTGGCGCCAAGAGGAGGACGGCATGGTCGCGAACCAGCGCAACCGCAGCGACCGCGCCAGCACCAGTGGCCACGACCAACGCGACGAGCGTCGACCCCCACAGGGCGAAGAACCAGGGGGTCCCTGCTCCGGGTTCGACGAGGTGCTGGGTCACCCAGGCCACCACGGGGGAGGCGATGGCGACCACGGCGGCGATGGTGAAGATGAATACGGCCCACCGTCCGAGCGTCGTGTCGGGAACGACCCAGACGCGGTGTTCGTGCGGGTGGTGCGGGTGCGTGACGTCCTGCATGTTCGGCTCCTCGGGGAAGGGGAGGTCCTCTGGCGCCCAGAGTGCCCCTAGTCGGGGTCGAGTGCACGCACCCACGCCGTGAGTCGCTCTGATGCTGCCTAGGCTGCTGACGTGAGTATCGCCCCAAAACGCCACCTGCCTCCAGGGCCAGAAGGCCCGGAGATGCTGCGCAACATCGCGATGATGCGGTCTGCGCCACCGGCGTTCCTGGCCCAGTGCGCCCAACGTTATGGACCGGTCGTGCGTTTCCCGATGCCGCGCAGCGAGGTATGGCTGGTCTCCGACCCGGTGGACGTCCGTCGGGTGCTGCAAGGCAACCACAAGGCCTACGGCAAGCGCACGATCCAGTACGACACCCTCGCGCTAGTCACCGGCACCGGACTGCTCGCGTCCGATGCCGACCTCTGGCGGAGGATGCGCCGGGTCATGTCGCCGGGCTTCCACCACGACCTCATCGCGGCGATGGCGACGTCAGTCCATGAGGTATGCACGACGTGGGCCGACCGCACTGTTCATCGTGACGTCGAGACCCAGCTTGACCTGGACGCGGCGATGCTCGAGCTCACGCTCGAGATCGTGGCGGCGACGCTGCTGGGCGGCAAGCTCGCAGGTCGTGCCGACCATCTGGTGGAGGCGGTGATGACCGCGCTGCACGTGGTCGTTGCCAAGGCGCAGCAACCGCTGCCCATCCCGGAATCGTGGCCAACACCAGGGCACCGCCGGCTCCGCGGTGCGATGACGGTGTTGGACGCGGCCGTTGACGATGTCATCGCGGCTCGCCGCACCGGCCAGCCGGGGACAGACACGCTGTGGCTGCTGATCACCGCGATGGACGAGGGGATCGCTTCGGTGACCGAGGTGCGCGACGAGGTGGTCACGCTGATTGTCGCCGGTCACGAGACGGTGGCCGCCACTTTGACGTGGACCTGGGTGCTGCTCGCCGACCATCCCGAGGCCGAGCAGCGCGTCCATGCCGAGGTAGATAAATGCTCTGACCCGGGTCCGGACGGGTGGGACGTCGACATCCTGGAGCGGCTGCCTTACACACGGGCCGTGATCGATGAGTGTCTGCGGCTCTATCCCCCAGCGTGGGTAATCACCCGACGCAGCCTCGAACCGGACTCCCTCGGCGGCTTTGAGCTGCCAGCCGGAGCCACCGTGATCGCGTCGCCCTATGCCATTCAACGGGACGCGCAATGGTGGCCGAATCCAAACCGATTCGACCCTGATCGGTTTCTCGGTGAGGCGTCACCAAGAGAGTCGGGGGCCGGCCCGGTGACCTATTTGCCGTTCGGGGCTGGTCCCCGCCTCTGCATCGGCCGTGACCTCGCGTTGATGGAGGCGCCCATGGTGGTCGCGACGCTGGCCCGTGTGCTGCGGGTTCGGCCCGTGCGTCCGACGTCGGTTCGGCCGGACTTCGGGGTGACGCTGCGGCCTAAGGGTGGACTTGCGGGGATCGTTGTTCGCAGGCAGCGCTAGCGCCTCGCTACGTGCAGGGTGTACCGCTCGGAGGAGTCTCCGAAGTGATGCATAACGCCGGGGGCCGGGGCTGAGTCTCCCGGCGGGACCAGGGACCAGATACGCATGGTCCGGGTTGCTTTGGTTGTGATGCTGTACTTGCCGTACTGATCGGTCGCGGTCGATCCGAGCTCCATGATTGATCCGTCAGCCTTCCGCCCCCTGATGATGACATCGACGAAGAGGGCTGCTTCGGCGCCGGGGTGCAGCGGCACGGTGACTCGTCCGTGGAAAGAGACCTCTTCGCCTCGAATCACGGCTTCAGGCAGTGCCTCGAGCGACGTGGTGACCGGATAGACATAGTCACGGGGGAACGCGGAGAAGTCCGGTGCACTGTTTGCACTTGAATCATCCAGGGCATGCATTATCTGGTATGTGTGCGTCGGATCCAGCTCGGCGGCGGTGAGGGTGTCGTCCCGCCCGGCGTAGCTCAGAACGGGGGTCCCATTGGACTCCTCCATCGCGACTTCGGCGCATCCGAACCCCACCGGGGTGTCCCATCGCAAGAGGACTTTGCGGTGTCGAACAGTGAGCGCGAGAGTGTTCGCTGAGATGCCGTCGAATACCGAGGCTAGGGATGGGTACCGCGATTCGGCCGCGATCAGCGCATCAGCACCGGCTGGAAGTGCTGGGGCAGTGGATCCGAACCCCAGAGACCCGTAGACCGCGTGCTGCGGCGTGCAGTGGAGTTCGAAGGTGGCGGCCAAGGACGTTGTCAGACCGCCAACGTCGGTTGTCACGTCATGAACGGACACGCTCCCGGACAACTGTGGGCACGCCGTCGATTGCCAAACTAGATCGTCGGAGAGCCGAAGGATGTCTTCAGCACTGCCGTCGAGGAGGTACTCGGCGTCGGCGGTAAGTGCCGAGGGATCGAGGACCTCGACCACCCACGTTGGCTCACCGAAGGGTGCGGCGCCGGAGGTATCAGTTCGGTTGAAGATCAAGAGGAGTGCTTCGCGGGTGTGAGGTCACTCCGGGCCCTGTGAGAGTAAAGTTTTGTCCACCAACGAACGGGTCGTCTGGGGAACTGACCAGGGCCAGCGTCGTGCTCGGTTCTGCGCCAGCTGTCAGGGGGCCGGAGGTGACCGAGGCCCCAAGAACCACCAGGCCGATTGCTGCAAAAAACCGATGCGCGAAGCGCTTGGTGCCTGGTCACAGTTCAATGTCGGCCTGGCTCGATTTCGACTTGAATGGGTGGATCGGGTGACCCAGGTCACCTCCCGAGCGGTTCCATCATGTGGAGTTGCTCACAAACCCCCTGGTTACGGGTGGTAAATGCGCCAACAGATGGAGGATTTCGCCGTCTTAGGGCACCCTGAGGACCATATCCCGCCGCGTCCCGCTGAAGAGGTCCTGATGACGATTCCCGGTCTTGCCGAAGCGCCCACCAAGAACGCCAAGCTGCTGGCCTGGGTCGAGGAGATCGCCACCCTCACCAAGCCCGACCGGGTGGTCTGGGCCGACGGTTCCCAGGCCGAGTGGGAGCGCCTCACCGCCGAACTGGTCGCATCCGGAACGTTCATCCAGCTGAACGAGGCGAAGCGTCCTAACAGCTTCCTCGCCCGCTCCAACCCCAAGGACGTGGCGAGGGTCGAGGACCGCACCTACATCTGTGCCGAGCGCGAGCAGGACGCCGGCCCGACGAATAACTGGATGGCGCCGGACGAGATGCGCAAGACGCTCCGTCCGCTCTTCGACGGCGCGATGCGTGGCCGCACGATGTACGTCGTTCCGTTCAGTATGGGACCGCTGGGTGGATCCATTTCGCAGCTCGGCGTCGAGATCACCGACTCGGCATACGTCGTCGTCAACATGCGGATCATGACGCGGATGGGCACGGCGGCCCTCGATCTCATCGGTGACAACGGTGACTTCGTTCCCGCCATTCACACCGTTGGCGCCCCACTCGCCGACGGCGAGCAGGACGTTGCCTGGCCGTGCAGCGACACCAAGTACATCGTCCACTTCCCTGAGACCCGCGAGATCTGGTCGTACGGCTCCGGCTACGGCGGCAACGCGCTGCTGGGCAAGAAGTGCTTCGCACTCCGCATTGCCTCGGTCATGGCGCGTGACGAGGGCTGGCTTGCCGAGCACATGCTGATCCTCAAGCTCACCTCACCCAAGGGCACCACACACCACATCACCGCCGCCTTCCCGAGCGCCTGTGGCAAGACCAACCTTGCGATGCTGCAGCCGACTATCCCCGGCTGGACCGTCGAGACGGTTGGCGACGACATCGCCTGGATGCGTTTCGGTGACGACGGACGTCTCCACGCCATCAACCCCGAGGCCGGCTTCTTCGGCGTCGCTCCAGGCACCGGAGCCTCAACGAACCAGAACGCGATCGACACCCTCTGGGGCAACAGCATCTTCACCAACGTTGCGCTCACCGACGACGGGGACATCTGGTGGGAGGGCCTCACCGACGAGGCTCCCGCGCACCTGATCGACTGGAAGGGCCGCGACTGGACGCCGGCGTCGGACGAGCCCTCGTCGCACCCGAACAGTCGCTTCACCGCTCCCGCCTCGCAGTGCCCGTCCATCGCCGACAGCTGGGAAGACCCCAAGGGTGTTCCCATCGATGCGATCTTGTTCGGTGGCCGACGCGCCACCAACGTCCCGCTGGTCAACGAGTCGTTCGACTGGGAGCACGGCGTCTTCCTTGCGTCGACGGTCTCCAGCGAGCAGACAGCTGCGGCCGAAGGCACCGTCGGGGCGCTGCGCCGCGACCCGTTCGCGATGCTGCCGTTCTGCGGCTACAACATGGCCGACTACTGGGGTCACTGGCTCAAGGTTGGTCAGGCGACTGACGCCAGCAAGCTGCCGCGGATCTACCAGGTGAACTGGTTCCGCAAGGACGCCGCCGGCAAGTTCCTGTGGCCAGGGTTCGGCGAGAACAGCCGTGTCCTCGAATGGATCATCCGCCGGCTTGACGGCGACGCTGAGGCGATCGAGACGCCGATCGGCAAGCTGCCGGCCGACGGTTCGATGAACCTCGACGGGCTTGGGCTCACGGGGGAGCAGACTGCCGAGCTCTTCGCCGTCGAGCCGAAGACCTGGATCGACGAGGCTGAGCTCACCGATGAGTACTTCACCAAGTTCGGTGACCAGGTGCCAGCAGCGTTGCGCGGGCAACTCGACGCGCTGCGCGCTCGCCTGGAGGAAGCGCAGCAGGCCTGACCTAGGTCAGGCTGGCCCGCGCTCGATCGGGCAGGTCATACAACGGGGTCCGCCGCGACCGCGTCCGAGTTCGCTGCCGGCCGCGGCGATGACCTCGATGCCCTGCTCCTCGAGGTAGCGGTTTGTCGTGATGTTGCGTTCGTACCCCACGACTACGCCGGGGGACAGGGCCAGGAAGTTGTTGCCGTCATCCCACTGCTCGCGTTCGGCTGCCCTGATGTCTTGGGTCACCGCCAGGACGCGAACCCGGTCGATCTCGAGAGCTGCGGCGACTGCCGACCAGAGGTCGTCGTTCTGGGCGATCGTCAACGATCCATCGTCTCCCGGCGTGATCGTGTAGCTGCGCATCTCAGGCGGCAGATAACGGTAGGTGATGAAGCTGGTGGCATCCAACATCGTCATGGCGGTGTCGAGGTGCATGAAGGCTCGGGTCTTCGGTAGCTCGACAGCAATCACCCGGTTGACGGCGCCACCGCTCAGTCGGAAGTAGCTGCTGGCGAGAATCTCTACGCCCTGCGGCGTCGTTCGTTCGCTGAGGCCGATCATGACGGCCCCGTTGCCGATGACGAGGATGTCGCCGCCCTCACAGGTGGCCGGGTCGTGCACCTCGTCGTCGTCGCCGTAGTACACGACGATGTCGTCCTTGGCGGCCGCGAACATTGGGTGAAAGCGGTAGATGAGTCGAGAGTGGATTGCCTCACGCTTGCGTGCCGCTTTGGCCATCGGGTTGACCGAGACCCCGCCGTAGACCCATGCGGAGTTGTCGCGCTGGAAGAGGTGGTTGGGGAGAGGCGCAAGCAGGAAGTCTTCGTCGTCTAGCAGGCGCCAGAGCAAACTCGGCCACTCCGGGGCCGGGAGGTCCTTCTTGAGGATCCCGCCGATCATGAAGTCGGCGAGCTCTTGTGGCTCGGTGTTGGCGATGAGGTCGCGCAAGGGCGTCACCAGGGTCGGGCCCATCGTCTCCTCGTGCACGACGCGTTCGAGGAGGAACTCACGGGCGTCTTCCAACTCGAGCGCCTCACCAAGCAGTTCGTTGAAGTAGTGCACTTGTGCGCCGTGGTCGCGCAATGCCTGTGTGAAGGCATCGTGCTCTTCGACGGCACGCTCGGCCCAGAGGACGTCGTCGAAGAGCAGGCTGTGGACGTTGCTCGGCGTGAGGCGGGCCAACTCCAAGCCGGGCCGGTGGACGATGACCTGCCGCAGCTGCCCGACCTCGGACTCGACGCGAAACACCATGGAGCCTCCCTCGACTTCAGGGAGCCTACGGGGTTACCGGCTCGGCGTCCCAGCGGAAACCGGGAGGACCCGGAGTGCAGGCTGGCTGCGCGGTGGCTCGAAGCTGGCCGAGCGTCTTGGTGTACGAGGGGTCTGTGGCTCTGTTGTCGAGCTCGTCAGGGTCGAGCGCGTAGTCGTAGAGCTCATCGCCAGCACCGTTGCTGTACCGGACGTAGAGGTACTGCTCGGTGCGCCAGCCGCAGTACGCCGGACGAGTGAAGCCGTCATTGGTCGTCTCAACACCCTCAACCACTGTCCCGTCGCGGGTTCCCGACAGGTAGCTGACCCCTTCGGTCGGCAGCGTGGCACCGGCTGCCTCGACGATCGTGGTCGTCACGTCCTGGATGGTGAAAATTCGAGGGTCGACCTGCCCTGGCGCTATGACACCGTCCCAGCGCAGCGCGATCGGAATCTCGGTCGCACCCTCGTAGGGCACGTACTTGCCCCGAAGCCGGTGGTCGCCATTCAGCAGCGCATTGTCGGAGAGGAAGACGAAGAGCGTGTTGGCGGCTCGGTCTGCGCCAACCGCCTCAATGAGCTTTTGGACGCCCTCGTCGACAGAGATGAGCGACTCATTCTGTTTGCGAATGGCTCGCCGCAGCTTCCTTTTGGGGATGGGTGCCAGTGACTGCATGAAGGCTGGTTTGTCGGACATGTCTTCCTCGTTGGCTGGCGGCTGCAGTGCCGCGGTTGGCCAGGTGCCGACGTGGCGCGGTGCTGGGTTGGAGGGAGCATGGGGTCCGTAGGGTGCGTAGATGACGAAGAGGGGGGCGGCCGGGTCCGCAGCGGTGACGAAGTCGCTGGCCCTGGTTGCGAGGACGTCGGTGCTGTAGTCCTCGGGGGTGGCGCCGAAGCTCTCGCGTTGACCGATTCCCACGAGCTCGTAGTCGTAGTACGCCCCTCCTGCCCCAGAAGGCCCCCGCATCGCGGAGAAGGAGTCCCAGCCGGCTGGGACGACCGGGTCTGCCGGCGATGACCAACCATTGAGGTACTTGCCGAAGAAGCCTGTCTGGTAGCCGACGTCGTCGAGGGCAGTCGCGACGGTGTGAGACTCCATGCCAGAGAACGCCTGCCAGCCGCCGAGCGGAGGCCCGTTGGTCCAGACACCGTTGGTGTGCGAGTAGGTGCCGCTGAGGAGGGCCGCTCGCGCAGGGCAGCAGAGCGATGTGGGGCTGATGCCATTGCTGAAGGTGACCCCTTGATCGAGCAGCGAGGCCCGCGTCCGCGGCATCGGGCCGAACATGTCATTGCCTTGGTCATCGGTGAGAATCAGCACGATGTTCGGGGGTGAGGGCGTGATCACCCCAGCCACAGCGGCCGGGGTGGAGAGGCCGCCCAGCGCTATGAGCGGCACTGAGCCGGCAGCAACGAGCAAGGCGAGCGCCCGTGAGACGCCGGGCGTCGACAGCGTTCGATCCCCCATGGAACAGAGAACCTAGTCGAGAGTGCGCTGTCAGGTCGGGCTTTGGATCAAGCTGGCTTGGCGGGCTTCTGCTCATCGGCAACCTTCTGATGCACCTCGGCCATATCAAGGTCGCGGACCCTGGCCAGCACCTTCTCCAGCTCAGGAGCCGGCAGGGCGCCGGCCTCGCCGAATACGAGAACCTTCTCTCGGAAGGCGACCAACGTGGGAATCGAGGTGATCCCGAACATGCCGGCCAGCTCCTGCTGGTCCTCGGTGTCGACCTTGGCGAAGACGACGTCTGTGTGCGACTCGCTGGCGCTCTCGAAGACGGGACCGAATGCCCGGCAGGGACCGCACCAGGCCGCCCAGAAGTCGATGACGACGATGTCGTTACCACCGATCGTCTCGGTGAAGTTCTCCTTGGTCAGGGTCAAGGTGGACACTTGCGTCTCCTCCAGTCGGCGATGGCTCAGTTGATCGGTTCAACGATACCCCCTAGGGTATTATTCCATGAAGATCTCACTCAAGACCCACGTGGCAGCCCCCTTCGACGACGTCGTCACGCGCGCCCGTAGGGCGCTCGAAGACCAGGGCTTCGGCATCCTCACTGAGATCGATGTGCAGGCCACGATGAAGGCCAAGCTCGACACCGACGTCGGCCCTTTCCTCATCCTCGGCGCATGTAACCCCACGCTCGCCTACCGAGCCATCAGTGCCCAGGCATCCATCAGCGTTCTGCTGCCCTGCAACGTCGTGGTGCGACAGGACGGCGACCAGGTGCTGGTCGAGGCAGCCGACCCGATGGAGATGATGAGGGTTGCTGGCGACGATGCACTGAACGCTGTCGCCAGCGAGGCGACCGATCGACTCAGGGCCGCACTTCAGTCCCTCGCAGGCCCTTGAAGCCTAAGGGCTGGAGCCGGTGATCGTTCTGGGTGAAGATGGCGGCATGGACGAGTCGAGCGCCCCGGACGCCTGGGTCGAGCAGACACTGACCGGGCGGCTGCTGGTGGCGTCACCCGAACTCGGTGATCCGCATTTTTCCAGGACCATTGTGCTCCTCGTCGATCACGATGAGAGCGGGGCGCTGGGCGTCGTCCTGAACCGTCCGTCCACCACCGACGTCAGCGAGATCTTGCCTGACTGGCACCTCTACGCGGCCCCGCCCCAGGTGGTCTTTCAGGGCGGCCCTGTCGGTCGTGACAGCGCGCTCGCGCTCGCCGCGCGAACCGCCGGCCATGGCGAGGACGATGAGCCGTTGGGTTTTCGGCATGTCCACGCCGGAATCGGGCTGGTCGACCTCGATGCCTCCGCGGAACTGATCGCCGGAGAGATCGCCTCCATGCGGGTCTTCGCTGGCTACGCGGGCTGGGGGTCAGACCAGCTGGAGGCCGAGATCGATCAAGGATCCTGGTTCGTCGTCGATGCTGAGCTGGGTGACCTGTCCTGCGATGAGCCCGAGCGCCTGTGGGAGAAGGTGCTGCGGAGGCAGCCACCGCGGCTGGCTGTCGTGGCGACGTTTCCCGAAGACCCGTCGCTGAACTGACGGTTTACACTCCTGCACGTGACGACTGACCCGCTTGGCCCTGAAACCGACAACGGCGGCCTCGGCACGCTCCTGGACGAGCGCGTGGAGGAGGCGGCCGTCGAGCCCGGCGACCACGAGCGCTTCGCCCACTACGTGCAAAAGGACAAGGTCATGGAGAGTGCGGTCACCGGCACTGCGGTGATTGCCCTTTGCGGCAAGGTGTGGATCCCCAACCGCGACCCACAGAAGTTCCCGGTCTGTCCAGACTGCAAGGACATCTACGAGTCCCTGCCGGGTGGCGGAGGAGACCGAACGCCGTAACTCACGCTCGTTGCGCGGGACGGCGTGCCAACAAAGCGCTCATCCACAGCCCCGTGGCGGTCACCCGATCTGCCCTAGGCACCACGGCATAATCTCGCCATGCTGTTTCCAACCGTGCCCCGGAGGTCACTTGTGTCGAACCATCTCGCGGCCCGTTGGGGGGCCCGTTTCGTGGCGGTGGCCACGCTGGCCCTCCTGGCTGCCGGGATGGCCTCCGTCGCTCCCGTCGCGACCGGAGCGATCGCCGTCCAGAGTGCTGCTGCGGACTGCTTCGAGCCCCATGCGATGCAGACTGGCGCTAGAGGTGCCGGTGAGGTGCGGGTCGACCCGAACACCCAGCGACTCCGTGAGGCACCGACCGTACAGGCCCGGCTCGTTGCCGGTGAGGTGACCATCCCCACCTACATCCACTTCATCACCGCCACTGATCTCACGCCAGATCAGCAGCTTGCTCGCCAGCAGCAGGCCAGGGACCAGATCAGGGTGCTCAACCGCTCGTACTCAGGGCACAGCAGCAACAGCGCTGTGGATACGCCCTTCCGGTTCTCCCTCGCAGCGCCCGCTGACTTCAAAACCAACAGCGACTGGTCGACGATGAAGTACGGCAGTACCGCCGAGCAGGAAGCCAAAGCTTTTCTGCGCATTGGTGGGCCCGACACCCTCAACATCTACGCCGCCAACATCGGTGGAGACCTCCTGGGGTGGGCCACCTTCCCGCAGAAGTACTCGCGGAACCCATTGAACGACGGAGTCGTTCTGCTGACCGACTCGATGCCCGGTGGCAACGCAGCGCCGTACAACCGCGGCGACACCGGGACACACGAGGTGGGCCACTGGCTGGGGCTCTACCACACCTTCCAAGGCGGCTGTACGAAGGCGAACGACCTGGTCGCCGATACCCCGGCTGAACGCAGGCCTGGCTACGGATGCCCCAAGCGACGTGACTCGTGTCGAGCCGATGGAGTCGACCCGATCCACAACTTCATGGACTACAGCGACGACACCTGCATGGACCGGTTTACCGCCGGGCAGTCCGAACGTCTCGCAAGCCAGTGGGTCACCTACCGCTCCACCGTGTGACTTCCTGATCGTGTCCCTACGCTGGTGAGGTGACCACGCCGCCTGAGCCAGAGACGACCGACGTCACCGCTGAAGGATTCCAGCCCGAGGACGACCCCGGCAGCATCTTCGGTGCGGAGTACCGCGTCCTGACCCTCGGCGTGATCTCGGTCATGACGATCGTGGCCTTTGAGGCGATGGGCGTCATCACGGCGATGCCGACGGCGGCGCGCGAGCTCGACGGGCTCGCCTGGTACGCGTGGGGTTCCACCGCGGTCACTGCGGCTGGTCTTTACGCGATGGCGGCGGCAGGGGGGTGGGCCGACCGTCGCGGTCCGGTTCCGCCGCTGGCTAGCGGTCTCGTCGCCTTCGTCATCGGCACCTTGATCTGCGGGTTTGCTCCGACGATGCCGGTGCTGCTGCTCGGGAGGGCCTTTCAGGGTTTGGGCTTCGGCGCTGCCATCGTCGCACTCTACGTCATCATCGGACGCGCCTACCCCGAGCACCTGAGGCCGCGGGTCTTCACCGCTCTTTCCGGCTCGTGGGTGGTGCCGGGAATCGTTGGTCCACTCGTGGCCGGACTCATTACCGATGCCTTCGGATGGCGTTGGGTCTTCTTCGGCGTCCTGCTGCTGTTGATCCCGGTCGGCGCTGTCCTCATTCCGCGGCTTCAGGCGATGCACGTCGAGCCGGATCCCGACGCTGACCCAGCCCCGGGGCGCAAGCGACTGGCCCTTCTGGCCGCGGTCGGTGTGGTCCTTCTGCAGGTGGCGGGTCAGCGTCTCGACACGTTTTCGCTGATCCTCGCACCTGTCGCCATCGGTCTGCTGGCCTATGCGGTTCCCCGGTTGCTACCCCCAGGCACGCTGCGAGCAAGGCGGGGGCTGCCAACAGTCGTGCTGATCCGTGGCGTGTTTGCCGGGTCGTTCTTTGCGGCTGAGTGGTTCGTCCCGCTGATGCTGGTCAACGAACGCGGACTGTCGTCGGTCTTCGCTGGCGGCTCGTTGTCTGGCGCAGCCCTTGGATGGTTCCTCGGTAGCTGGATCCAAGGGCGTCCCACCTTGAGCATCAGCCGTGATCGGCTGGTGGTGATCGGTGCGGCCTTCACGACGGCCGGCCTCGCTCTTTCAAGTGTCGTCGCTCTGGAGGCTGTGTCGTGGCAAGTGGTTGCGCTCACCTGGGCAGTTGGTTCGTTCGGCATGGGCATCTTGTACGGCTCACTCGGCGTTCTGGTCCTGAAGCTCTCGCCCCCTGAAGAACAAGGCGTGAACTCAGCGGCGCTACAGATCTCTGACTCGCTCGGCGTCATTCTGGCCACCGGACTCGGCGGGGTCATCTTCGCAACGGCGCATGCTCGAGCCGGCCAGGACGGTGGCGTCTACCTCACCATCTTCTTGGTGATGACAGCCATCGCAGCCGTTGGCACCGTCGTGGCTCCCAGGGGGGCGCCGCGGGTTGCCACCGGGCCATCCGGTTGATCATGGTCTGACACGCCGAGCGCGGAGGGGTGGCGGTGGAAGCGTTGGCCGATGCCTAGGCTCGGGCCCCCGTGAGTACACAAACCCGACCAGCCGCCACGCCGCTGCGCAGCTGGCAGCGCGCCGCACTTGCGGAGTGGATGGCCGAACGGCCGCGGGACTATCTGATGGTCGCCACCCCCGGGGCAGGAAAGACCACCTTCGCACTCAAGATCGCGGCAGAGCTGCTGGCTGCCAGGCAGGTGCGGGCCATCACGGTGGTGGCGCCCACCGAGCATCTGAAGCAGCAGTGGGCCGATGCGGCCACCCTGCTCGGTGTTCGACTCGATCCGCGTTTCACCAACGCCCAAGGCGCGACGGGTCAAGCCTTCGACGGCGTTGTGGTCACCTACGCGCAGGTGGCCTCGCACCCGATGCTGCACCGGGCTCGCACCGAGAACCGCAAGACGCTGGTGATCCTCGATGAGATCCACCATGCCGGCGATGCCATGTCTTGGGGCAGCGCGGTGCGTGAGGCCTTCGAGCCTGCGGCGCACCGGCTAGCCCTGACCGGGACGCCGTTCCGCTCTGATGTCAATGCTATTCCCTTTGTTCGGTACGAACCAGATGGGGACGGACTGCCCCGCAGCTCGTCTGACCGTTCGTACGGGTATGCCGACGCGCTGAAGGACGGAGTGGTGCGTCCGGTGCTCTTCCTCGCGTACTCCGGTGAGATGCGGTGGCGTACTCGAGCCGGTGACGAGGTTGCAGCCCGGCTCGGCGAGGACATTGGCCCGGACGCCACTGCCCAAGCACTGCGAACGGCCCTCGACCCCAAGGGCGAGTGGATCGGCTCGGTCCTTTCCGCGGCTGACCGACGCCTTGAGGAAGTGCGCCGCACAGTGCCCGATGCTGGGGGCCTGGTCATCGCGACCGACCACGAGCATGCGCGCCACTACGCCCGACTGCTGAGTCGCATCTGTGGCGAGAGGGTGCCGACGGTGCTCTCCGACGACCCCAGAGCGAGCAGCGTCATCGAGAAGTTCTCTTCTTCCACTGCGCGTTGGTTGGTCGCTGTTCGGATGGTCAGCGAGGGCGTCGACATTCCGCGGCTTGCCGTTGGCGTCTATGCAACAACCACCACAACGCCACTCTTCTTTTCGCAGGCAGTCGGGCGCTTTGTCCGCTCCAGACGGCGGGGTGAGACCGCTTCGATCTTCCTACCAAGCATTCCCACCTTGCTTCAGCACGCTTCGTTGATGGAGGAGGAGCGCGACCACGTCCTGGGCCGGGTGGTTCGCGACGAAGACGATCTCTTTGCCGCCGAGCGTGATCTGCTCGCTCGTGCAGAGGCTGAACAGAGTGAGGCTGGTTTGGGCGATGGCACCTTCGAGGCTCTTGAGTCGGCTGCGCGCTTTGACCGCGTGGTCTTCGACGGTGGTGAGTTCGGGCATATGACCGAGGCCGGCTCTCAGGAGGAGCACGACTATCTAGGGCTACCGGGTCTGCTCGAACCTGACCAGGTCGCAGTACTTCTTAAGGAGCGTCAGTCGCAGCAGGCCAAACGAATCACGACCGCTACGGCCGCATCATCGGTTGACTACCGGTCAGTGGCCGACCTGCGCCGTGAGCTGAATGGCTTGGTGGCTGCCTGGCACCACCGAACCGGCAAGCCGCATGCCGTCATCCACGGCGACCTCCGGGTGGCCTGTGGCGGCCCTCTCGTTCCGCTGGCCGACTCCGGCCACCTGCAGGCACGGATCGACACCCTGCGCGCGTGGGCGGTGGCCCGGCGCTAGGCTTCGGGCCACGTTCACTGGCATGTCAGGTGGGGGACATCTCCACCCACGAGCCCCGGAGGCCCCATGCGCACCGTCCGATCCTCGCTCCGCTCCGCCGTCGTGCTCGCCGCATCGGTGGCCGCAGTTCTGGTGCTCTCGTCGTGCGCCCAAGAGGAGAACGCACCAGCAGCCACGTCGACCGGAGGGGACGCGTGCGGGGACATCACGACGGTCAAGGACGGGACTCTCACGATCGCCACCAGCGACCCCGCCTATCCGCCATACGTAATCGACAACAAGCCGACCAACGGCAAGGGCTTCGAGGCAGCAACGGCCTATGCGGTTGCCAAGGAGATGGGATTCTCCGCCGACCAGGTGGAGTGGACGTTCGCCAACTTCAGTCAGCTGTTCGCCCCAGGCGACAAGGACCACGACTTCGCGCTCAACCAGATCTCGATCACGCCTAAGCGCGAAACCGCAGTGACGTTCAGCGATCCCTACTACAGGGCATCGAACGGCGCGCTCGTCCTCAACGACAGTCAGTTTGCCGACGTCACCACCCTCGCTGAGCTTCAGGACGCCAAGATCGGCGTCCAGATCGGCACAACGGCGTTGGAAGATGTCCAAACTCAGATTGCCCCCACCCAAGAAGTTGCCGTGTTCGACGACACCACCCAGTCGACGCAGGCTCTCGCCAATGGTCAGATCGATGCGATCGTGACTGACCTGCCGACCACTCTTTACCTCGCGGCCGCCAAGGTTCCCGGGACGGTGATCGGGCAGCTGCCGCAGCAGGCCGCTGCCGACACCTGGGGGCTGGTGCTGCAGAAGGACAACCCCCTGGTCGCCTGCGTCAACCAGGCGGTGGGCTCCATCACCGAGTCCGGCGAGCTACTCGACATCACCAACCGGTGGATGACCGAGTACTCCGATGCTCCCGTCCTGAACTGATCTGCCACGTCGGCGTGGCCTTGTGACAACGACCTCTGACGCTGTGCCGGTGTTTGACCCGGCACGGCTTCAGGCCATCGCGAGACGACGACGCCGGAACACAACGGTGTCGACCCTCAGCACCGTTCTGGTGCTCGGGGTGCTGCTCGTGATGATCCTCACCTCGCCGGGTTGGCCAGCGGTGAAGGAGTCCTTCTTCAACGAGTTCTATGCCCGCGATGTGCTGCCTGACATTCTCAAGGGCCTGCGCCTGACGATCATTCTCTTCGTCTCGGCCGAGCCGGTGATCCTGGTCGTCGGTCTTCTGCTGGCCGTCGTCCGGGGCCTGACCGCTCCGATCTATACACCCCTGAGGTTTCTGGCGATCGCCTACGCCGACGTGGTCCGGGGCATCCCGACGATTCTGCTGATCTTGCTGTTCGGGTTCGGGATTCCCGCTCTCAACCTCCAGGGTCTTCCCGACTCCCAGCTCTTCTGGGCCTGGTTCGCCTTGGTTGTCTCGTACTCTGCCTACGTCGGCGAGGTACTCCGTGCTGGTCTGGAGTCGGTGCATCCGAGTCAGCGCGCCGCCGCCCGAGCGTTGGGCCTGAACCAGTACCAGAGTTTGCGATACGTCGTGGTTCCACAGGCCGTCCGTCGAGTGACGCCTCCACTGCTGAACGACTTCATCGCTCTGCAGAAGGACACGGCGTTGGTGGCCATCATCGGGGCAGGTATCGAGATGACCAGGGCGGCGCAGATCTACACCCTGGATGCCTTCAACTTCACACCCTTGGTGGTCGCGGCCTTCTTCTACGTCCTGCTCACGGTTCCCCTCTCCCGGTGGGCTGACTGGATGGCCGCACGGCAACGCAGACGAAGTGCGGCGGCTGGGGGTGCCCTATGACTGAGCCGACGCTCACGGGACCAACGCTGCAACTGCGGGGCGTGCACAAGGCCTACGGCGACAACCCCGTGCTCCGCGGAGTCTCGCTCGACGTCGACGAGCACGAGGTTGTGGCCCTGATTGGTCCCTCCGGATGCGGCAAGTCAACCCTGCTGCGCTGCATCGACCTGCTCGAGCCGATCGATGCCGGCGCAATCATCTTGGAGGGCGAAGACATCTCCTGGCCCGGTTACGACGTCAATGCGGCCCGGCGCAACATCGGGATCGTCTTCCAGTCGTTCAACCTCTTTCCGCACCGCAGCGTCCTCGACAACATCACGTTGGCTCCGCGCAAGGTCCTGGGTCATTCACGCGATGACGCTGAGACGCAGGCCATGGACCTGCTGACGAGGTTCGGTCTCGCCGACAAGGCCGCCGGCTACCCCGACCGGCTTTCCGGCGGACAGCAGCAGCGCGTCGCTATCGTGCGGGCCTTGGCTATGCAGCCAAGAATCATGCTCTTCGACGAGATCACATCGGCGCTCGATCCCGAACTGGTCGGTGAGGTGCTCGGGGTGATCCGTGACCTCAAAGCCGCTGGGCTCACGATGGTGCTCGCCACTCACGAGATGGCCTTCGCTCGCGAAGTAGCCACCCGCGTCGCCTTCTTGGACGGTGGCGAGGTTGCCGAGCTCGGGCCACCTGAGCAGGTACTCTCCGAGCCGCAACAGGAGCGCACCAGGCGTTTCCTACGCCGAGTGACGGAGGCTGGGCGGCTATGAGCACCCCATCGACGGAGCAAGTGCAGGCGTCGCTCGGTCGCTCGGTCGCTCGTTCGCCGTTGTCCTCTTCTTCGGCCTCGCCTCGGTCGTCCTCGGTGTCCTGCTGATGGTGTTCACCGAGCAGTCGGTCGTGTTCTTTGCCGTCATCACCGGCATCTACCTGATCCTCGCCGGCCTCTTCATGATCGTGGCGAGCTTTCAGACTGACACCGGGGGCACCGAGGGCACCGGCATGCGAGTGTTCTCGGCGGTCGCGGGGTTGTTGGCGGTGATCCTGGGGATCGCGGACTTGATCGAGGGCATCGCCAACCCCGGGATGCCGGCACACGGGTGGGTCACTTTCATCGGCGGGCTCAGCCTAGCGGCTGGCATCGTCGTCCTTGCCTGGCCGGCGATCACCATCAACTCTCTCGTCTGGGTGACCGGACTGTGGCTCGTCTTCCCCGGCATCGTTGAGGTCTTCGCCTCATTCCAACTTCGCAAGCTCGCCGAGACCGTCTAAGCCGGGCTTCCTAGACGTCCTCGCGGCCCAGGGCTGCTCGCTCCAGAAGCGGCGTCGTGCGGTACGGGACGCCGTTGGCTAACACGATCACCATGTTCGAACGCTCGACGCCGTCGATGTCGAGAACGGCGTCGACCACCCGCTGCAGGTCGGCGTTGCTACGGGCCACGGCGCGTACCAACATGTCGCCCGACCCGGAGATCGTGTGCGCCTCCAACACCTCGGGCAGGTGGGTCAGCGCCGTCTCGATCGCACGGTGACCCCGCTGGCTGATCTCAAGAGTCACGAAAGCGCTGACCTCGAACCCGAGCGCTACCGGGTCGACGTCCGGTCCCCACCCGGTGACGATGCCTTGCGTCTCCAAGCGGTCCAACCGGGCCTGCACCGTTCCCCTGGCCACCGAGAGCCGGCGGGAGGCCTCGAGAACCCCAATGCGGGGCTCGGCACGGAAGAGGGCCAAGATCCGGGCGTCGAGTGCATCAATCGATGGCTTCATGTCGACTGACTGTACAGATTGACTACCGCGGCGCCTAGAGGTTGCGCATGGTGATCAGTGCCGGTCATCCTCCAAAGCACTTGTGATGGCCGACCGAGGCCGCGCGGTGGAATTGAAGGAGATCTCGTGACCCTCACCGACGTTGTAGGTCAGCAGACCGCAGACGCTTTCCCCATCGAGGGCATGGCCTACGTGCAGTTCACGGTTGGCAACGCGAAGCAGGCCGCGCACTTCTACTCAACGGCCTTCGGCATGCAGCGGATCGCCTACCGCGGACCCGAGACCGGACAGCGTGACTACGCCGAGTACGTAATGGCGTCAGGTTCGGCTCGTTTCCTGCTCACCGCTGAGGTACCCGGCGGAACCTGGGTGGGCGCCCGGGTGGCCCGACATGGTGACGGCGTGGCCGACCTTGCCCTCGAAGTACCAGACGTTGACTATGCGTACCGGCATGCGCTTGAAAACGGTGCGACCGGCATCGCGGAGCCGCAGCAGTTCACTGACGAGCACGGCTTCGTCACCCAGGCGGTGATCGCTACCTACGGCGACACCCGCCACACCCTGGTCGACCGATCGCATTACCTTGGCCCCTTCCTGCCCGGATTCGTCGCTGCTGAGCCGATAACGAGCGCACCTGAACGCCGGGTCTTCACCGCCATCGACCACTGCGTCGGCAACGTCGAACTGGGGCAGATGGACACCTGGGTCGACTTCTACCACCGGGTGATGGGGTTCACGAACATGAAGGAGTTCGTCGGTGACGACATCGCTACCGAGTACTCCGCGCTCATGAGCAAGGTGGTGGCCGACGGGCACCGCAAGGTGAAGTTCCCGATCAACGAGCCGGCAGTAGCCAAGAAGAAGAGCCAGATCGACGAATACCTGGAGTTCTACGGTGGCCCTGGCGTCCAGCATCTGGCACTGAACACCAACAACATCGTCGCGAGCGTCGACTACATGCGAGGCATGGGTGTTGAGTTCCTGCGTACGCCTGACTCGTACTACAACGACCCTGAGCTGCGCGAGCGCATCGGCGAGGTACGCGTCCCGATCGAAGAGCTGAAGCATCGTGGGATCCTGGTCGACCGCGACGAAGACGGCTATCTGCTGCAGATCTTCACCAAGCCGGTGCAGGACCGCCCGACAGTCTTCTTCGAACTCATCGAGCGGCACGGTTCGCTCGGGTTCGGGAAGGGCAACTTCAAGGCCCTCTTCGAGGCGATCGAACGCGAGCAAGAGATCCGGGGCAACCTCTAGGACGACCGCTAGAGTGAGGCATCCGCATCAGAAGGGATCCTCACGTGGTCCGAAAGCCGATCGTCGTCAGTCTCGCCGTTGTGGCGTCCCTCCTGGTGAGCGCGCTGGGCGTCGGGTCAGTGGCGATGGCCAGGGGAGGGACTCCCGGCGCTGTGGGAATCGGTGATCCGTACGTTCCCAATGAGGGCAACGGTGGCTATCAGGTCAGGCGCTACGACCTCGACCTCCGGTTCAACCCTGACACCGACCGTCTGCAGGGTGTTGCGACGATCGAGGCGACAGCAACGCAGTCGTTGTCGGCGTTCAACCTCGACCTCTACGGCCTGGTTGTCGACTCGGCCACCGTCGACGGCGTCGCTGCGACGGTCAGTCGGGCTCCTCGCGAGATGACGGTGCAGCCAGCTGTCGGTATCACCGACGGAGACCCCTTCACTGTTGTTGTCACGTATGCCGGAAAGCCGCAGATCCTCAACGATCCAGATCTCGGCAAGTCCGGCTGGTTCAACACCTCCGATGGCGCCACCATCGTCGGTGAACCCGAGGCCGGGATGTTCTGGTTCCCGGTCAACGAGCATCCCAGTGACAAGGCCAAGATCTGCACCAAGATCGCTGTGCCCAAGGGTCTTCAGGCGGTGTCGAACGGCCTGCCCGAGCGGGCGCCCATCACGCGCAACGGATGGACCACCTTTAAGTGGTGTGCCGAGGACCCGATGGCCTCGTACCTGGCGACGCTGTCGATCGGCACGTGGCGCTTCGACCGGATGCGCACCAGCTCGGGTATCCCGGTGCTGAACTACGTGGATCGAGGCTTTCCGAAGAGCGCTGACCGCGTGCTGGGCCGCGCTCCGGAGATCATCGACTTCTTCGAGTCCAAGTTCGGCCGGTACCCGTTCGAGGCTGCTGGTGGCATTGTCGACAACTACCGCAGCTACTACGCGCTGGAGAACCAGACGCGTCCCACCTACGACAAGACACTTGTCGGTTGGCGGGGGTTCACTCCGACGGTCGCCCATGAGCTTTCGCACCAATGGTACGGCGACAGTGTCGCCCTCGAGCGCTGGCGCGACATCTGGCTGAATGAGGGTTTCGCAACCTACGCGGAGTGGCTGTGGGTCGAGCACGACGGCGGACCTTCGGTGGCTGAGCAGTTCGCGATCGCGTACTCGCGGCCCAGCGACAGCCCTTTCTGGGCCTTGAACGTGTCAGACCCTGGGTACGCCAACCTCTTCGACGGCCCGATCTACTCGCGTGGCGGTATGACTCTGTATGCTCTGCGCCTCAAGGTAGGAGCGCCGACGCTCAACAAGGTCCTGCAGCAGTGGGCGCATCGATACGCGAACAGCAATGCTCGTACCGGCGACTTCAAGCGCCTTGCTGAGCGCGTCTCGGGGCGCTCGCTGGACGCGTTCTTCACCGAATGGGTGGTGGACGGCGTCAAGCCGGCCGACCCTCGCTAGCTGGCGGCGAGAACGGTCCCGGTCACGTCGCCGAGGCCAACCCGCGTGCCGTCAGGGCCGGGCGCCCACCCGCTGATCGAGACGGTGTCGCCGTCCTCGAGGAACGTGCGTTCGCTTCCGTCGTCGAGGGTAAAGGGCTCGCGTCCGCCCCAGCTGAGCTCGAGGAGCGAGCCGCGCTGGAGGCGCTGTGCCCCTGTCACGGTTCCAGATGCGAAGAGGTCGCCGGTGCGGAGTGATGCACCGTTGATGGTCAGGTGCGCCATTTGCTGACCCGGCGACCAGTACTGCGTGGCAAAGGGAGGCTCGCTGATGACGGACCCGTTGAGGGTGACCGATAGGCGTAGGTCGAGGCACCACGGGTCGTCGTCGCGCAGGTAGCCGAACACCGGAGGGTCCTGCGACGGGAGCGGACACCGTGCCGGCGCTAGCGCATCCAATGGGATGACCCAGGGAGAGATCGATGTGGCGAACGACTTGCCGAGGAATGGCCCAAGAGGCACGTACTCCCACGCCTGGATGTCTCGTGCCGACCAGTCATTGACCAGGACCACTCCAAAGACGTGGTCGGTCAGTGCGCCGGGGTGAACGGGGTACCCGAGTTTGCTTGGCGTTCCGACTACGAACCCGACCTCGGCCTCGATGTCGAGCCGGGCCGACGGCCCGAACGACGGTTCCGCAGCATTGCGCGGCTTGTGCTGGCCATGGGGGCGGACGATGTTGGTGCCGCTCACCACAACGGTTCCGGCCCGACCGTGGTACCCGATCGGTAAGTGCTTCCAGTTCTCGGGAAGACCCGGGGAGTCGGGTCGAAAGATGGCACCGACGTTGCGAGCGTGTTGCTCAGAGGAGTAGAAGTCGACATAGTCGGCCACCTCGAACGGCATCACCAGGTGTGCTGTGCTGGTCGGGTGCAGGTGTGGTGTGACGCGCTCGCGGTAGGCAGGGTCGCTGAGCCAGGTGGTCAGGGTCGTCCGAAGCTGAGTCCAGACCGGCCGTCCCGCTGCGAGCACGCTGTTCAAGGTCCCGGTGGTGAGCAGGGGGCTGAGGTCATCGCCCCCGAGTCCGGACCGGGCGACGTCGTGGAGGTCGAGCACCTGGTCGCCGATTCGGGTGACGGTGTGTGGCGCATCATTGCCGGGAAGGACCGCCACCCCCATAGGCAGAACGGCCGTTGAGTAGTCCGAACCGTCTGTTCCCTCGACCCAAGAACTGGTCATGACTCCTCCACCACCCCGTAACGCACCAGTTCTTGGTAGGGCTCATCGATGCTGCAGGAGCCCACCGACTTGAAGTGCCGCCGAATGACTCCGGCGTCGACGGTACCCAGCTGAGCAAGTAGTTGGTCAGGGTCAGCGGATGCAAGGAGCCGGGCAAGCTCGAGGTCGTCGCCCTCTTCGGTTGCCGCCGCAGTGGCCGCCAGGACGTTGAGGAGGCCGTGGTGCTGCCGATTGCTTGCCTCGTCGTGGGTGGGCAGCGCGTGGTGCAGTCCGCCGGTGAGTTTGAACGGGACGCGAAGCCGGACCGCCGCACCGATGGCGGCGGCCAACTGATCCGGCGAGGGAACTTCGTACGGGCCGGTGCGGAACTTTGCCCGCTCTGCACCGTCGGCGGCCAGGACGTTAAGTCCGGCGGGCGCTTCGGTGACCGGCAGCTCGACGTACGTGGGAACGGTGAATGCCAATGCACCGAGCAGGGTGCCCACTGACTCGCCGATCGCGCCATCCGATGGCGCGCGAAGCTCGACGTGCTGGACGGCGATCCACGTATCGTTTTCGAGAGAGTCTCGCGCGGCCACGAGCCCGTCAAAGCCGGTGTCGCCGACGATGGCGACGTCGAGCATGCGAAGGGGATCCGCGTGCGTCCTTAGGGAGTCCACGGCGGAGGCTGGAATCAGCAGTGGACCAACAATTTCCTGCTGGTTGGTCTCAAAGCGGTTGTAGTACCCGGTGATGGCGTCGTCGAGAGACGCATTACCCGGCGGGAAGACGGCCGCATCGTCAATCAGGGACAGTGCGAGTCCGTTGATACTTGACACGGTAGCGACGTTATCGGAAAGTCGAGAGCGCCCCCATACCCGGGAGCCCCAGCGATGGAGGACGCGTGACGCACTACCGGACCGTCGGCGACATCCCTCGTAAGCGGCACACCCAGTTCCGTCGGCCGGACGGCGGTCTTTACTCCGAAGAGCTCATGGGTCAGGAAGGCTTCTCCAGCGAGTCGGCTCTGCTCTACCACCGGAACCTTCCGACAGCTGTGCGGGCGATCGAGGTGTGGTCAGACCCGGCTGGTGAGTTGTGGCCGAACCACCCGCTGACACCGCGACACGTGCGTGCCCACAAGATCTCCGTCGGGCCCTCTGACGACGCCGTCACGGCACGCAAACTGATGTTCGGCAACGCCGACGTACGGGTCTCGTACTGCGTGGCGAGCGTTCCGTCCCCGCTCTACCGGAACGGGACGGGCGACGAGTTGCTGTATGTCGAGTCGGGGGCTGGTGTCGTCGAGTCGGTATTCGGGCGCCTCCCGGTCGGGCTCGGTGACTACATGGTGATTCCTACCTCGACCACGTATCGGGTCGTGCCGGCGGCGGGTGACCCGCTGCGTCTGCTGGTCGTCGAGGCGAGTGGACACATTGGTGCGCCGAGTCGGTATCTCTCCAAGCGCGGTCAGTTTCTCGAGCATGCACCGTTCTGCGAACGCGACCTGCGCGTCCCTGACGCGCCCCTCGTCGAAGAGGGCGAGGATGTGGAGGTGCTGGTGCGCACGCGCGGCGGCATGTCGCGGTTCGTCTACGCCCATCACCCCTTCGACGTCGTCGGGTGGGACGGTGGCCTGTATCCGTATGCGCTCAACATTGCTGACTTCGAACCCATCACCGGGCGGATCCACCAGCCGCCGACAGTGCACCAGACCTTCGCCGGGCCTAACTTCGTCGTCTGCTCATTCGTACCGCGAAAGCTCGACTACCACCCGGACGCGATCCCAACCCCGTACAACCACGCCAACGTCGACTCCGACGAGGTGCTCTTTTACGTAGGTGGTGAGTTCACCAGCCGGCGTGGTTCTGGAATCGGCCATGGGTCACTCACCCTGCATCCGAGCGGATGTACGCACGGCCCTCAGCCGGGAGCGGTGGAGGCGAGCCTTGGGGTTGAATCAACTGATGAGACAGCGGTGATGATCGATACCTTCCGCCCGCTCGACATCGGGCCGGCAGCGATCGAAGCAGATGATCCCGACTACGCGTGGAGCTGGGCTCCGCGTGGCGACAGGTAGCCTGTCGAGACCGACTAGTGCGGGCGAGATGGCCATGGCGTTGGCGTACTCCAGAACGAGAACGGCACTGACCGGGCTGCTGGCTCTCCTGGTCGCGCTGCCGCTGCTGACCTTTGTTCTGACGTCGACCGATGCGGCGCCGTCGCCCACCACGACTGTTGGTCTCTCGCCGCTGTCGGAGCGGCGCGTTGTGACGGGGTGGATCTCCCATCGTGATTTCAGCGCCGGAATTGCATCTGTGGTCGCGCACGCCGACGTCGTCTCGGAGATCTCGCCCTTCTGGTATCGGGCCACCACGTCCTAGCAGGTTCTGCCCCAGGGCGACAACGCGCAATCAGAGAGCAGCTTGATCAGCGGCATTGACGATCTGCATTCGGCTGGCATCGCCGCCCTGCCGACCATCAATGATGAGGGCATCAATGCCGCCGAAATGGCGGGGCTGCTGCAAGACGCCGACCGCCGTTCAGCACTGATCGACGAGATCGTCGCGATGGTGGAGCGCACCGGTTCTGATGGTGCCGATATCGACTTCGAGGGCATGAACTTCGGCAGTGTTGGCGCTGACCGCACCGCCGTCAAGAAGCTCTTCCCGGTCTTCCTCGACAGGCTCCGCAATCGCCTCCATGCGATGGATGCACTGCTGTCTGTGGCCGTTCCCGCGCGTCGTTCGGCGTCCGGCCCCAACTGGGAGGTCTTCGATTACGCCGCGATCGGCCGCAGCGTCGATCGCGTCCGGGTCATGACCTACGACTACAGCACCGCGTCCACACCGCCAGGTCCGATCGGTCCGCTCGACTGGACGCGCGACGTCATCAAGTACGCCAAGACCAAGTTCAAGGGTGTGCCGCTCTCGATCGGGGTCCCGCAGTATGGCCAGAACTGGTACGTCAGGACACTGAAGGGAACCTGTCCTGACGCCGCCAAGGGAACGGTTTCACCGACGGCGCAACAGGCGCTGGGGCTGAAGGCCACGTACAACGCGACTCCTGCGTGGAGCGACAAGGCTGGCGAGTACCACTTCGACTACCGGCGTCCGTACCCTGAGTACGGCAACTGCGTCGTCATGCGCCGAGTCAGGTTCGGTGAAGGACGCTCGGCGCTGACCCGTTTGCAGCTCGCCCAGCAACTGGGGATCCAGGGCGTCGCCGTCTGGCGCCTTGGCGTCGAAGACCCGGCGCTGTGGAAAAAGGCCGAGACCTTTGCCAAGAGCCTTTCGCCAGCGCCGGCTCGTTCATCCGTCACGGTTCCGGCATCAGTGGGGTACGGATCGTCGTTCACCGTTGATGGGAAGTTCTCGATCGCTGGCCTTCCGATCGCTGGTCAGCAGGTGACCGTGCTCCGACGGGTTCCGGGCAACGCCTGGTCTGCCGTCGGTATGGCAAACACTCTTGCCGACGGTTCGGTGTCGATTCCGGAGGTCGCAGACCGCACCTTTGAGTGGCGCCTCCGGCTTGCACCCGGCTGGGACTGGGCCACCACCCTCACGCCGGTGGCCGGTGTCTCGGTTCGGCACGTGGTCAGCGCCGCGGTCGGTCCGCCCGTCGTCGCCCCCGGCGAAACCTTCAAGGTCACCGGGTCGGTCGCTCCGAAGGGGGAGGGCATCAGCGTCACGCTCCAGAAGCGCGTGGATGGACGATGGGTAAGCACCGTCTCCAGAAAGACGACAGCAGACGACTCATTCACGCTCAAGGGGAGCTTCCAGAGCGTCGAAGGACACCAGGTACGCGTGGTGGCAGCCAGTGACCTCAAGCACTCAGGGGGGTTGAGCGCCACCATGACCGTCAGCGTGGAGTAAGGACGTTCTTCTCGTGAGAGTTCTGCGTGGCATCGGCGCGCCCCTCGTCGCCTGCCTGGCAGCAGCATCCGTGCTGGCTGTCGTGGTGCCCGGGCAGGCCGGTGCGGCAGATCCTCCGCCCCCGAGGAAGTTCGTCACCGGCTGGCTGCCGTACTGGAACACTGCGGACGCTACGAAGTCGGTCGTGGACAACGCCAATGTCTTCCAGGACGCCTCACCGTTCGTCTTCGACGCCAACTCCAAGACTGACATCGCCCTGACTGCCAACACCGATGAGTGGCGGCACATGCGCCGGTCGCTGAGGGGCGCTGGAATTGCGAACATCCCGACCGTCGCGACTGAGCTGACCGCTGACCAGTTCGCGCAGATCATCAAGAACCCCGATCGCCGGGTGGCGCACGCACGAGCTCTGGCCAATGTGGTCGATCGCTACAACCTCGATGGCATCGACCTCGACTACGAGTCGATCAACTTCGGTTCGTCGTCTGCGAAGGCGACGGTGCGGAAGTACTACCCGGCCCTGATTCGCGATCTCAACGCCAGACTCGATCGGCTGGGTGCAGTCACCTCGGTGACCGTCGCTGCTCGCACCTCGAGAACTGACCCGAACTGGTGGGTGTACAACTACCCGGCGCTGGGTCGGCAGGCTGACCGGGTGCGGATCATGACGTACGACTTCCACTGGAGCGGGGGGTCTCCTGGCCCCATTGCCCCCAAGTGGTGGGTCAACGATGTTGCCTCGTACGCGTCGCGAGCGATCGCCCCACGCAAGATCTCGGTGGGGATGCCCGCCTACGGCCGAGACTGGTTCGTCAATACCGTCTCGGGCCACTGCCCCTCCATCGCACGCACGACGGTCTCGCGGAGCACTCGCCAGATGCGGGCATTCGCCGAGACGGTGGGCAAGACCCCCAATTGGCAGGAGCGCGGCACCAGCCGTCGCTTCACCTACGTGCGTAAGTACTCATCGGGTGGTCTCACGTGCCGTGCCAAGCGAGTCGCCTGGTTCGACGACGGGAAGTCGCTGGAGACCAAATCACAGCTGGTGGACAAGTACGCCCTCCGCGGGATCGCGATCTGGGCACTGGGGAACGAAGGTCGTGGGTCCTGGCCGCTGCTGAAGCAGTACGGCCGCTCGTTGGCGACCAGCTAACCTCGCGTCACCAGGCACTCTGCCGGCAGCTCGAACCACCTGAGTGCGTCGAAGTCGGCGGTGACGTGCGCGTTGTCCCCGACCGAGGCGCTCGAACTGCGCTCCGCGAGTAGGCGTTCAGCCTCGGCCAGATAGTCATCGAATGCCGAGGCATCTGCCGTTCGGGGCGCCGCAGGCTGAGTGAGGCGGCCCTCGGGATCGTAGGTGAGATCGGCGAGGCTGAGGGGGGCCTTGTTCGGCTCGGCCCGGTGACGCCACAGCCCGGTGTCGGGGTTGAAGGCGTAGTCGGCCAGGAAAGCGTTTCCGCGACGGGCCACGAACGCAATCGCTTTCACGACGTACTGAAACACGTCCTCGTCGATGAAGTAGTTGAAGTTGACGCGGACCCAGCCGGGCTTGATGCCTTCGCAGCCAGCGGTGATGGCGCGCTCGTACTCGTGGGACCGCTCCACGTCGATGCCGAGTAGTCGGTGACCGTAAGGGCCAGCGCACGAACATCCGCCGCGTGCCTGAATGCCGAAGAGGTCATTGAGGAGCGCGACCACCGCGTTGTGGTGCAGGTATCGGCCACCGGGGCGACGCACCACGAAAGACAGGATCGAGAGCCGCTCGGCGTCGAGGTTGCCGAGAACCTCGATCTCGGGCACGGCGGCCCATGCCGAGATGGCACGGTGGACGTAGTCGCTCTCATGGGCCCGAATCACGTCGACCCCAACGGCATCCTTGAGCTGAAAGACCAGGCCGGCGCGAATGGACTCGACGATGGCGGGAGTTCCCGCTTCCTCGCGGTGGACAGGGTCAGAGAGGTAGACATGCTCTTCGGGGTTGACGTAGGCAACGGTTCCTCCGCCGACAACCGCAGGTACGCGGTTCTTCAGCAGTTGCCGCCGCACCGCGAGGATGCCGGGCGTGCCAGGGCCACCCACGAACTTGTGGGGCGAGAGCACGATCGCGTCCTTGTAGGCGAGCGGGTCTTCGCCGTCGGGCGCCACCATGTCGATGTCGACGTATGGGCCGGCGGCAGCGAAGTCCCATATGGCAAGGGCACCGTTCCGGTGGAGCAGCGCTGAGACGCCGTAGGTGTCGCTGACGATTCCGGTGACGTTGCTGGCCGCGGAGAAGGCACCGATCCGCAATGGTCGATCGTGGTAGCGCTCGAGCTCTTCGGCTAGCGCTCGTTGGTCGATGTGACCGTCGGCGTCCTCGGGGATCCGGATGACATCGGCAATCGACTCACGCCATGGCAACTCGTTGGAGTGGTGCTCGAAGGGACCGGTGAACACCACAGGGCGCTCGGCGTCGGGGATGTGCGCGTCCAGACCGTACGCGTCCTCCAACGCTGAGGGGAGGCGGAGTCCGAGAACGGCGATCAGGCGGTCGATGGCTCCGGTAGCGCCGGCCCCGCAGAAGATGACGCAGGTGTTGGCGTCGCCGCTGATGGCTTCGGCGATGATGTGGCGCGCATCTTCGCGGAGCCTGGTCGTCTGACGCCCGGTGCCGCTCGACTCGGTGTGGGTGTTGGCGTAGCGGGGGAGCACCTGGTCGCGGATGAAGTCTTCGATGAAGCCGAGCGCCCGGCCGCTGGCCGTGTAGTCGGCGTATGTGACGCGGCGCGGGCCATAGGGGCCAGGCATGACGGTGTCATCTCCGATCACGCCCTCGCGGATCTGGGCGAGTAGCGCAGGTTCGGGCAGCCCGGGGGTACGGGCGGGGATCTGCATGGGCGCCTCCTTGGTTCCTGACTCCCCATGGTGTCATCCGGGGATGGCACGGTGGATGTGGTGTCACCTCGCAGTGGCACCATGGGTGGCGTGTCCATTGCACCCACTGAGGTTGAGCGCCCCCAGACTGAGGGGCTGACGGCTCCGGACGTCCCGTGGGTCACGGTGGTGTGGAACGACCCGGTCAACTTGATGACGTACGTCGCCTTGGTCTTCCAGGAGTACTTCGGATACGACCGGAAGAAGGCCGAGAAGCTGATGATCCAGGTTCACGAGGAGGGCCGGTCGGCAGTCTCGAACGGCTCACGCGAGGAGATGGAGCGCGACGTCGCCGCACTGCACGGCTACGGGTTGTGGGCCACGATGCGGCAGGACCGATGACGGCCGAGTTCGCCCCGGGAGGGCCCGGCGGGACAGGTGTCCACGTCGACCTCAGCGAGTGGGCCTGGGTGATCAACATCTACGTCCAAGACCTCGATGACCTTCTGGGACCGGCACCGGAGATCCCCTCCGATCCCCTTGACGCGCTCGCCGCCACGATGAAGGAAGCCCCCGAGCTACCCTCGGACCCGGTTCGAGCCAGGTTGCTGCCCGACGGCGTCCTCGACGATCCAGAAGCTGCCGCTGAGTTCCGTCGGTTCGCCCAGACCACCTTGCTCGAACGCAAGCGCGCTGACGCCGAGGCCCTGCGTCGGGTGGCGCTCACGCCGGGGCTGGTCGATGCTGCCGGTGCACGGCAGCTGCTGGGCGCGCTGAACGACCTGCGGCTGATGCTGGGCACCAGGTTGGGGGTGACCGAAGACGGCGTGCTGGCCGGCGGCGAAGACCTTCAGGCCTACCAGTCGTACGGCCTCTTCACCTACCTGCAGGGGCTCCTGGTCGACGTCCTGGCCGGCGACTGGGGTGGTCCAGGCGATGGCGACTCGGCCCCCTAGCCTTGAGCCCGTGTTCGTCATCGGCCAAGACCTCATCGATGCGATGGTGGCCCACGCCCGGGCTGACCACCCCGACGAAGCATGCGGCGTCATCGCTGGACCAGCGGGCCAGGACCGTCCAGAACGGTTCGTCCCCATGACCAATGCGGCCAGGTCTCCGACGTTTTACGAGTTCGACTCCATGGACCTGTTGCGCCTCTATCGCCAGATGGACGCGCGCGACGAAGAGCCGGTGGTGGTCTACCACTCGCATACCGCCACCGAGGCCTACCCGTCTCGCACTGACGTCAGCTACGCGTCCGAGCCGAATGCGCACTACGTTCTGGTGTCGACCCGAGAGCCCGACACTGAGCAGATCCGTTCGTTTCGCATCGTGGACGGCGTCGTCACCGAGGAAGAAGTGAGCATCGTCTCGGCGTTGAACCACAAGCCCGCCTAAGCACCAGAACTCAGAAGGAGACCACCGTGGCCGTCGAGGTCAGCATCCCGACGATCCTGCGCACCTACACCGGTGACGCCAAGACCGTCCCGGCATCCGGGGGCACCCTCAAGGGGGTCATCGATGACCTAGAGGCCAACCACCCTGGGATCGCTGACCGACTCCTCGACGACGCAGGCCTGCGTCGCTTCGTCAACGTCTATCTCAACGACGAAGACGTCCGGTTCCTCTCCGGACTGGACACCGAGGTCGCAGACGGTGACACGGTGACCATCTTGCCGGCGGTAGCCGGCGGTTCGCGCTGACGCAGCCATCACCTGATGACTCGCTACGCCTCGCTGCTCGACTCGGTCGGGAACACGCCGCTGGTTGGGCTGCCCCGGCTCTCCCCGTCGGCTGATGTTCGGTTGTGGGCCAAGCTCGAGGATCGCAACCCCACCGGATCGGTGAAGGATCGGCCTGCCCTGGCCATGGTTCAGGCTGCCGAGGCCGACGGGACGCTCACCCCTGGCTGCACGATCTTGGAGCCGACATCGGGCAACACCGGTATCTCGTTGGCCATGGCAGCGCGCCTGAAGGGCTACCGCCTGGTCTGCGTGATGCCGCAGAACACTTCAGCCGAACGCACTCAGCTGCTGCGCATGTGGGGGGCCGAAGTCGTCTACTCTCCCGCGGCCGGCGGGTCGAACGAGGCAGTGCGGGTAGCCAAGCAGATGGCTTCCGAGCACCCCGACTGGGTGATGCTCTACCAGTACGGCAACCCGGCGAATGTTGACGCGCACTACCGCGGAACGGGTCCGGAGATTCTGCGTGACTTGCCCACTGTCACTCACTTCGTTGCCGGTCTCGGCACCACCGGAACGTTGATGGGGGCAGGTCGCTACCTGCGGGAACAGAAGCCGGACATCGCCATCGTTGCCGCCGAACCGCGGTACGGCGAGCTCGTCTACGGGCTCCGCAACCTCAACGAGGGCTTCGTCCCCGAGCTCTACGACGCGTCCGTGCTCACCACCCGCTTTTCGGTCGGGCCGCGCGATGCAGTTCGGCGGACGCGTGAGCTGCTCGATCAGGAGGGCATCTTCGCGGGGATCTCGACCGGGGCCATCCTGCACGCTGCCCTCGGAATGGCGGCCAAAGCGGTGAAGGCCGGCGAGACCGCCGACATCGCCTTCATCGTCTGCGACGGTGGCTGGAAGTACCTCTCCACCGGCGTCTACGACGCGGTCGATCTTGAGGCTGCCGAGTCGTCCATCGATGGCCAGCTCTGGGCCTGACGCTCTACCCCCGCACGCCCCAAGCGGGGCCATGTCACACCGGTTCGGTCATTTCGAACCAACTCCGCCGCCATCGATGGAATTGGAGTCACAAACGATCATGAAGAAGTAGCCTTGTCACATGTCATCGCGGCGGTGGTTCGTTGCTGTCGTCACCTTGTTCGGGCTCTGCATTCCGACGATCGCGTTCGCTGGTACCGCGTCGCTTGATCCCACCTTCTCAGTCGACGGAAAGCTCCGTCTCGATGACGTGGGACCGCGCGGTTCGGACTGGACCGGGGCTTTGGACG
Organism: Actinomycetes bacterium; assembly: GCA_027118455.1. Lineage (GTDB taxonomy): Bacteria > Actinomycetota > Actinomycetes > JAHEKZ01 > JAHEKZ01 > JAHEKZ01. The sequence continues at coordinate 36,001 of JAJAYZ010000085.1, read as the reverse complement.
TCGTAAATGGCAACACCTACGTGCTCGGCACATTGAAGCGAAGTGACGGTGAGACTGGCTGGTATCTCGCTCGGTTCCTGCCAGGTGGCCAACTCGACCCAACGTATGGCGACGCTGGCGTCGCCGTTCCGCCGCTCTACAGGATGGGGGGGTTGACGCGTTACAGCTTCGACCTGTTTGTCAGCGACGACGGATCGGCGGTTGTGTCCTATCAGAACTTCCACGATCTGCTTGTCACTCGCTGGACGTCGACCGGGCGTCTAGACGAGAGCTTCTCTGGTGATGGGATCCGCTACCTCGCAGTCACGTCCAACCGTCACTTCTCGTTGTCGACCAACGTCACCGTCGACAACGAGAACCGCGTCGTCGTGGCCGGAACCAGAACCTTCGTGGGCTCGTACGGCTATGGCAGCGAATTGCTGCTGTACCGCCTGTTGGCTACGGGCCAGCGCGACGACCAGTTCTCGCAGGACCGAAAGCGCGTGCTCGACGACTTTCGACGCAACCGCCCGACCGGCCTAGCGACTGATTCCACAGGACGCATTCTGGTGGCTGGCTATCACGCGAGCCCCTATGGCGCGCAAGGTGGCGGTGGATTCCTCTATCGATTCACTCATCGTGGCGCGCTCGACGACCAGTTCTCGCAGGACGGGTTCCTCGCCCCCGCCTACCAGGGGGCGGCCATCTATCCCCTGGGGGTCGAGATTGGTGCAGATGGCACCGTCACCTCACCTATCGCCATAGCTGGTGGGGCGGTGGGCGGAATCCGCCTCGGGGACGATGGGACGCGCGACAGGACCTACGGAGACAGCGGTGTTGCGGCCGTCCTGGCAGTCAGCGAAAACACTGTCGTGGCTGTCGACAATGGACGAGTCGTCGTCACCACCCACCAATTCGGGAACAGCAACATGCAAGTGGTCACGGTGAACCGAGCCGGATCGGTGATCCGACGTTACCTCGGTGACCTGTTTTCGAGGGTCAAAGCCGGCTACGCCCTGGACGCCCTGGACCTTGAGGGCGATCGCATCACGGTGGGTGCCCGCTGGAACGACGACGCGTACCTTGCCCGCGTCAGTTTGAGCGCGTCCTAGCGGCTAGTCCACCATTACGCTGGCCTGATGGCAGACGCACCGATCGGCATCTTCGACAGTGGGGTCGGAGGACTGACGGTGGCGCGGTCGGTGCTCGACCTGTTGCCCTACGAACCGATCCTCTACGTCGGCGATACCGCCCGCAGCCCCTACGGCCCGCGGCCGATCGCCGAGGTGCGCGCCTTTGCCCTTGACGTGATGGACCACCTTGTTGACCAAGGCGTCAAGATGCTCGTCATCGCGTGCAACAGCGCCAGCGCAGCGGTGCTGCGCGATGCCAGAGAGCGATACCGCGTCCCGGTCGTCGAGGTCGTGCAGCCAGCAGTGCGCCGTGCCGTGCACGCGACGCGCAACGGCCATGTCGGAGTCATCGGTACGGAGGCAACCGTCACATCCGGCGCCTACCTGGACGCGTTTGCCGCCGCACCTCGCATCGAGGTAGCCCAACAGGCCTGCCCACGCTTTGTCGAGTATGTCGAGCAGGGGCTCACCGGCGGCCCAGAGGTGCTGGCCACCGCGCACGGATATTTGGATCCACTGCGTGAGGCCGGCGTCGACACCCTCGTTCTGGGCTGCACCCACTACCCGCTGTTGGCCGGCGTCATCTCGTACGTGATGGGCTACGAGATCACGCTGGTCTCCAGTGCTGACGAGACGGCGCGCGATGTGTACCGACTGCTTTCGGAGCGCAACCTGCTGCGCGATGAGACACTTCCGCTTCCCAGGCATCGGTTCATTGCCACCGGCGACCCGGCGCCGTTCGCCGCGCTGGCTTCACGGTTCCTGGGACCCGAGGTGGCAACGGTCGAGGCAGCCGGAGCCTTTGCGTGAGGCTTACCATTGTCGGGTGCTCAGGCAGCATCCCCGGGCCCCAGAGCCTGTCGTCGTGTTACCTACTCGAGCACGACGGTTACCGCGTGGTGGTTGATCTCGGCCACGGCTCTCTCGGAGTCTTGCAACGGCATATCACGCTCACTGACATCGACGCGATCGTGTTGAGCCACCTGCACGCGGATCACAGCATCGACCTGACCGCGCTGTACGTCGCGCATCGCTACGGTCCGTACGACTTCTCCGGACGGCTCCCGGTCTACGGCCCTTCGGACACCGCCGAGGCGTTGGCGTCCGCCTACGGCATGAAAGATCCTCAGGGAATGAAGGGATCCTTCGACTTCCGTGAGCTTTCGGTTACCGCGTCCATTGGTCCGTTCCGGGTCCGCGCCGAGCGCGTGGCGCATCCTGTTGAGACCTACGCCGTCCGCTTTGAGGTGGACGACCAAACGTTGGTCTACACCGGCGACACCGGCCCGTGCCGAGCCATCGACGAACTCGCGCGCGATGCGAACCTGTTGCTGTGCGAGGCGTCGTTCGTTGACGGCGAGGACAACCCTGCAGACCTGCACCTGACGGGACGTCAGGCTGGTGAACTGGCTCGCGGAGCAGGCGCCGGTCGCCTGGTGATCACCCACGTTCCACCGTGGAACGACCCGCTGGTAGCGATGGCCGAAGCAGCATCGGTCTTTGATGGTGAGATCGACCTCGCCACCCCCGCAGCGACCTTCGAGGTCACTCGGTAGCCTTCGGCGCATGACGCGTTCCGATGGCCGCACGCCCGACCAGCTCCGCCCCGTAACCTTCAATCGTGAGTGGAGCGAGCACCCGGAAGGATCGGTGCTGGTCGAGTTTGGCCGCACCCGCGTGCTGTGCACGGCGTCGCTCACCGAGGGCGTGCCGCGTTGGCGCAAGGGAAGCGGCCTCGGCTGGGTGACGGCCGAGTACTCGATGCTGCCGCGCTCGACCCACACCAGGAGCGACCGCGAGTCCGTCCGCGGAAAGATCGGCGGCCGCACGCATGAGATCTCGCGCCTCATCGGACGGGCCCTGCGCGGAGTGGTGGACTTGTCGGCACTCGGTGAGAACTCCGTCGTCCTCGACTGCGACGTCCTGCAGGCTGATGGTGGAACGCGCACGGCTGCAATCACCGGTGCTTACGTCGCCTTGGCCGATGCGATCAGTTGGGCGCAGCAGCAGGGCTTCGTCAAGGCTGGCGCAGAGCCCTTCGCCAGCTCGGTCGCCGCCGTGTCCGTCGGGGTCGTGGGAGGCGAGCCAGTGCTCGACCTCTGCTACGAGGAGGACGTCACGGCCGAGACCGATATGAACGTGGTCTGCACCGGTGACGGGCGCTTCATCGAGGTGCAGGGGACCGCCGAGGGCGTGCCCTTTGACCGGGCTGAGCTCGATGCGCTGCTCGACCTCGCCGTGGCTGGTTGCGGTCAGCTGACCCGGCTGCAGCAGGAGGCGTTGACTTGGTGAGCCTGCGCGTGGTCCTGGCGACCAGGAACGCCCACAAGGTGGTCGAAGTCCGTCGCATTCTTGCCGAGGCCGGGCTCGCCGTCGACCTTGTCGGGATGGACGCCTTCCCCGACGCTCCCGAGGTGGCCGAGACCGGGTTGACGTTCGAAGAGAACGCTCTGCTCAAGGCGAGGGCCATCGCCCAGGCGACCGGACTACCTGCCATCGCCGACGACTCAGGGCTGGCTGTCGACGTTCTGGGCGGCATGCCGGGGATCTTCTCTGCACGATGGGCAGGCGGCCATGGCGACGACATCGCGAACCTGCAGCTCGTGCTCGCTCAGCTCTCCGATGTCGCCGATGGACACCGCGGTGCCGCGTTCGTGTGTGCCGCCGCCATTGCGCGTCAGGGAGGCGACGAGCACGTCGTTCGGGGGGAACTTCGCGGGCGTCTGACTCGTGAGCCCCGGGGGACGAACGGGTTCGGCTACGACCCGATCTTCTGCCCCGATGGAGAGCGACGCACCACGGCCGAGATGGAACCTCGCGAGAAGGACGCCATCAGCCACCGCGGAGTTGCCTTTCGGGCGCTCGCGCAGCATTTCGGTGCAATCGTCGAGTGAGTGCGGAAGGGGGGACTTGAACCCCCACGCCCGAAGGCACAGAAACCTAAATCCTGCGCGTCTGCCTGTTCCGCCACTTCCGCTTGAGAACGATTCTAGATGTGGCCTACGGAATCCCCCAGGACGGGTTCCGTGGACCCATTGGCTTGCCCGCCCCTCACTCGACCGGCGAAGTTGGGTGTCTGTGAATGGCAGTTCGGGCAGAGGAACCTTAAGTTCACCATCCGACAGTCGAGGTAGTTGCCGTTGATATGGTCGACAGGGAGTTGAAGACGACCCCCATTCCACTCGCAACCGGTCGCGCACAGGACGCAACTTGATGGTGTCCCGACTTCGGCCAGAGCGCGACGCAAGAGGTGGGGCTTTACACGGGGTGAGCCCTCTGGGTGAACAATCAGGATGTTCTCAGGACCGAGCCGATTGCGAGCGGGGAGACCGCGATTGCTCGCCTGGCCCATGAAGTGACTCGTGTCGAAATCGAGGCGTTTGATAAGTCGACTGATGTGGGCATGGCTTCCCCCGGCCGGACGAATCCCCAAGACCCTCATGACTTGCGCAATGGAGGTACTTAGTCGGACTGCCTCGGTGACGTCTGAGTCGCTATAACGGGGGCGAGGAGGCATTCGTGCAGTGTCCACTTCACCACTGACAGTCTCGACGGTGAGATAGCCTGCGTCATTCTTGGGTTACTGAGGGAGAGGGATGGCTAGTTCGCGGGCGAGCTTGGCGACGTGGCCCCTGGCCTTGACGGCGTACTGTGCCTGCGCGATCACGCCGCTCTCGTCGATCACGAAGGTCGACCTGATTACGCCGACGACGGTCTTGCCGTAGAGCTGCTTCTCACCGAACGCCCCGTACGCCGTCATGGTCTCTCTAGTCGGATCGGACAGCAGCGTGAAGTTGAACGAGCCTTCGCTGCGGAACTTGGCAAGCTTCTCCGGCTTGTCGGGTGAGATGCCGAGCACGGTGTATCCGGCCGTGGTGAAGTCCGACATCGCGGCGGTGAAGTCACATGCCTGGGTCGTGCATCCCGGCGTCATCGCTGCTGGGTAGAAGTACACGATGACCTTGCGTCCCTTGAGGTCGGCCAGCCCGACCCTGGTACCGCCGTCGTCGGTGAGGGTGAAGTCGGGGGCGGCGTCCCCGGGGGACAGACGTGGCGTCTCTGGCATCAGGTGCTCCTGGTCGGCGAGGCGACGGCCTCGGGCGCATCTTCATGGTGGTCGTCCAGGCCCGCGGTTCGGGCCAGGGAACGCCAACCCTGCCATGCGAGGGCCAGGCAGAAGACTGTGGCCCCGGTGAGAACGATCATGGTTCCGGACGGCACGCCGGCGAAGTAGCTGAGGTACATCCCCACCAGCCCGCAGGATGCGCCGATTCCGGTCGACAGGACCAGCATGCGCCCGAAGGAGTCGGTGATCATCCGCGCGACAACCGCCGGGATGACCAGCATCGCTGCCACTAAAGTCACGCCGATGACGGTGAGCGTTGCGAGGATCGACAACGAAAGCAGCAGCATCAACATTGCCTCGGTGCGCGCGACGTTGACTCCAGACGCTGCCGCCACCTCCGGGTCGAACGTCGTGAAGAGCAGCGACCTGTAGCGGAAGAACACGAAGGCCGCCGTCGCCACCGAGACGCCGATCAGCATGACGATCTGGTCGGGGCTGATGCCGTAGATGGATCCGAAGAGGGCATTGTCGAAGCTCGGCCCCGAGCTGCCGTAGTACGACAGCAGGGCGACACCGAGTGCGAAGGATGCTGTTGTGATCACTCCAATCGCTGCATCTGCACCGATGCGATGCTTGCGCGTCACCCAGTTGATCGCCAGTGCCGAGGAGATACCCCAGATGCCGGCGCCGATGTAGATGAAGGAAGCGCTCACGAGGGACGCCGCGGCGAAACCTCCGAAGATCGCGTGCGAGAGCCCGTGTCCGATGTAACTCATGCCGCGAAGAGTGATATAGACGCCGACGAAGCCGAGCAGCGCGCCCGAGATCGTGGCGATGACAAGCCCCTTCTGGAAGAACGCGTACTGCAAAGGACCGGTCAGTGTGTCCAGGAAGAGCAGCGACGTGCTCACGAAACGGCTCGCGGGCCCACGCGGTGGTAGTCGTCGATGACGATAGGCATTCCGAGGTGCTCAAGCACTTCGAGGCGGGCGCCGAAGGTTCGTTCGAGTACGTCAGAGGTGATGACCTCGTGCGGTGTTCCATCGGCGATGATCTTGCCGTTGATCGTGACCAGGTGTGGCAGATGCGCGGCCATGCCGTTGAGGTCGTGGGTGCTCAGCACGATCGAGATACCGTCCTCATGGAGGTCGGCGAGCAGGTGGAGCATGTCGTGCCGCGTACTGACGTCGACACCGGACGTCGGCTCGTCGAGGATCAGAAGGTCGGGGTTGCTCAGTAAGGCGCGGGCAATAAACATCCGCTGCTGCTGGCCGCCCGAGAGCTGCCGGATGTGACGCTGGGCCACCTCGGCGATCCCGAGACGATCGAGCATGGCGGCCACGTCGGTCTTGTCGGCTCGGCTGGCGCGGGGCCACTGCCGACCTTCGGTGCGGGCCATCAGGACGCATTCGAAGACCGTCACCGGGAAGTTCCAGTTCACCGTCTCAAGCTGCGGGACGTACGCCATCCGCAGCCCTGCTTTGGTGGTGACCGTTCCACGCTGGGGACGGAGTGCGCCGAGCAATGTCCTCAGGAGCGTCGTCTTGCCCGAACCGGAGGGGCCGACGATGCCCGTGAACTGGTCGGAGTGGACGTGGAACGAGACATCACGAAGAACAGGAGCGTGCTCGTAGCCCACCGTGATGTTGTCTAGCTTGAGGATGACTGGCCCGACGCCCGTCGCTGTCATTGGGGATATTCCGCCTCGTCCGGTGCCACGTCGGTGACGTCCACCGACTTGAGCTCGGTGGCGTTGCCGCCGAGTCCCTCAATCATGGTGGCGTAGTCGTATCGCATCAACCCGAGCCAGGAGTGCTCAGCATCACCAGGCTCGCCGGGGAGGTCGTCGTCGCGGAGGGTGTCCTCGTAGCGTGCCCCCGTGGCTCGCCCGATCTCTTCGAGCACGGCAGAGGGGAAGACCTCCGAGCCGAAGATGGTCGGGACCTCCTCTGCTTCAACTTGGTCAATGATGGCGGCGACCTCTTCGGGCGTTGGGTCTTCGAAGTTCTTCGGCTGGACGGCGCCGATGACGTCCCAGCCATAGTCCTGAGCGAAGTAGGCGTAGGCATCGTGGTAGGTCAGCAGCTTGAGGTTTCCGTCAGGCACTGACTTCTGGTCCGATCGCAGAGCGTCCGAGAGTGCTGTCGCCTTCTCGGTGAAGGCCGCGAGGTTCTTGGCGTAGTAGGCGGCGTTGTCGGAATCTTGTTCGGAGAGCGTCTTGGCAATGACCTCGGCGTACTGGATGGCGTACAGAGGGTCGGTCCACAGGTGCGGGTTCGGCTTGCCGTCTTCTTCTGGGAAGGAAAAGTCGTAGATGTAGTCCTCGGGGGGGAGCACCGCGTCACCGATGTCGACGATGACCGCACCGTCTTTCATGTTCTGTTCGGCGAGAGCTTTGGTCGGCTCCTCCAACTGCAGGCCGTTGACAAATATGACGTCGGCGGTGCTCAGCAACTCGGCCACCTGCGGCGCCGGTTCGAAGGTGTGGCTGTTGGTGCCTTCGGGCACGATGCCCTCGATGTCGACGCGGTTGCCGCCGATGTTCGCCGCGATGGACGTGATGGGTGCCACGGTGGTGGCCACCTTCAGAGCTCCGCTGCTCTCGGGCTGAGCAGAGCAGGCGGAGAGGGCCAGAAGGGAGCCGAGGGCCAGCACGACAGCAGGCGCCCTGCGATACGGGTGACGCGATGGGAAGGCCATGCTGACGACGCTACTGCAGCCCTCTTGCTCCTGCAAATCGTTTGCAATAAGCCACTCGAGGCGATGGTGTCTGCGAGCGGCAGGTCGGAGTCGAGGGAATGCACACCGCCGGCCCCGGATACGGTTGGCACGTGACCGATGCAACCACCCCCGCCGACGCCCCGCCAGCCGAGCCCGTCGAGGCGGCCCCAGCCAAGCCAGCCAAGCCAGCCAAGGCCAAGCTCGCTCAGGCCAAGCCCTCTCAGGCCAAGCCCTCTCAGGCCAAGCCCTCTCAGGCCAAGCCCTCTCAGGCCAAGCCAGCCAAAGCCAAGGACGCGCCAGCCGCAGACCCTGAGCGGACGCCCGAGCAGATCCAGTCCGGCATCGACGCTGCGCAGCGACGATTGGCCGACCAGGTCGACGAGCTCTCCGACCGGCTCGCGCCCCAGTCGCTAGCCGACGACGCTCTCGGCAGCGTCAAGCGCGTCTTTGTGGAAGAGGACGGGTCACCCAAGGTCAAGCCGATCGCGATCGTGGCCGGGACGCTCACCTCGCTTGTCGTGCTGCGTAAGATCTTCCACCGCGGCTGATGGGTGCTGCTGACGCGCTGCCGATCCAACTCCTGCACGACCGCGTTCTGGTCAAAGAGGACGGCCCCAACGGTGAGCGCCGTTCGACGGGCGGGATCGTCATCCCTGCCACCGCGCAGGTGGGCAAGCGACTCGTGTGGGCCGAGGTCGTCGGCGTCGGCCCCAACGTGCGCAGCGTGCAACTGGCCGATCGCGTCCTCTTTGAGCCGGAGGATCGCGGCGAGGTAGAGCTGAAGGGTGAGACCTTGGTGCTGCTCCGGGAGCGCGACATCCATGCGGTTGCCGCTGCTCGCGTCGAGAACAGCACCGGCCTCTACCTGTAGCTGAGGCCCGAAATGGTGAGGCGCCACCACTGACTGAGATGACATGCTCGAGGTGTGCTGAAAGCCCCCATCGCCGGTGTGACGCTCGGCGCCTTCGGTCCAGCTGCTGCGATCGGCGCCGGTGCTGCGACCGTCGACGTTGCCTATGCCGGGCTTGGCGTCCTTGGCGCGGCGGCGCTGCTGCAGCTCGAACCCGTCGGCCTAGCGTTGGGTCTTGCGGGTGTAGGCGTGCTCGCCTGGATGGGGGTCCGCACGCTGCGAGACGCCTGGCGCATCCGGCTTGGGGGAGAGGCTGCGGTAGAGGTGCTCGGCGCAACTGCGTGATACCGCACAGGCTTGGTGGCGACGGCCTCCAACCCACTCACGATTGTCTCCTGGGCGGCCATCTTCGTGGCAGCAGCAACCGCTTCGCTGCTCAACTTCCCGTCCGCTGCCGTTTAGCTCCTCCTTGGCGTGATGATCGGAAGTGCGGCGTGGTTCGTCGTGCTCGCATGGGTGGCGTCCCGGCTCGGGGCCAGGCTCGGACCGCGAGCTCTGCTGGGGTTCGCCACGCTGCTTGGCGTCCGTACCGTACGCGACGCCTGACACCGGGCGCCCCTACCCATGCCTCAGCCAGTATGGACGCGAGCGCTGTCCGGGTCGACCATCAGCGACGAGGTGTCCACGGCAACGAAGGCACGTGCCGGCACCAGCTTGAGCTCAGAAATCAGCTTGTTCGGCCACTTTGCGCTGGCCGCGCCTTGGAAGTACCAGGGCGAGCCATTGTCGGCGAGGACCAGCCCGTAATGCTGCATGGCGCGCAGCACGACGCGGGTGCGCGGGCTGAACTGCGTGAGGTCGTAGGAAGCCTTGAGTCGGAATCGGGCTCCCATCGGCGGGTAACGGCGGTTGTTGACCGAGCCTGCCTGGTGACGGGCTGGCCAGACGTAGCGTCGGTCAGTGACGTCGGTGGTGAAGCGGATGGCATGGTCAACCTTGCCTTTGCGCACCTCGTTCCAGCGCAGCAGTCCGGGCAGAATCGGAAGGCCGGCCGCATCGGCTGAGGTCCACCCGTCATGGCGCAGGGCGTTGGAACCCAAGTCCCACACCGCCCCAGATCCGGCGTGCCATCGTCCGTCACGTTTGCGGGTGTTCCACGTCTCGTAAAGACGGCAGCGTGACTTGTCGACGACGATCGCGTGTCGGTCGCCATCGGAGCGGGCGCCACCTTCGATCTTGGTATCGCTGCCGAACGGGTAGCGCACCTGGTCGCTCTCTCGGCCGTAGGTGAACCCCACGTTGACGCGACGGTGCCCGCCACCGACGACGGTGATCGGGATCCCGTACGGCACCGGTTGCGCGCTGAATGCCCGGCCGAAGTCGGGGTGCAGCTTCGAGCGCGGTGACATGTGCCGCAGCCATGCGTCGCTGCTGGCGTGCCGAGGCAGCCCGCTGATATCGGCGTTCCAGTAGTTGTTCTCCGGGAACACCTGGCAACCGGCAATCGGGCGCGCGACGGTTGCACGTCCGTCAGATGTTCCGGAGGCCGGTACGGTGCCCATCAACGCCAGGCCGCAGGCGACAGCGGCCAAGACAGTCATTGCTGTCCGGCGCTGGTGCAGGCTCATGCCGAGAAGATCGAAACCTTTGGCAGCTCGATCAATCGGCCGGCCGGGTGGGCGCGGTCGACATCGTCGGCGGCCACCTCGGCGGTGTAGATCTCGCGGGACGGCGGTCCGTCGGGCTCGGCGAGGTCGCACAGCAGGCTGAGCGGGACGCCGGCGCGCAGCAGCGACCAGGCCCGCGCAGTCCCTGGAGAGGTAATCACAATGGTGTGGTTCGGCAACCCTCTATCAGAACTTGAGTCTTGCGGAAGGTCAGTTTTCGAGGCTCTGCGGCAGAGCGTCGCGCACCGCCGCCCAGATCTCCTGGGTGGCAGCCGTCAGCAGGCCTTGGCCCCCGTCGAACGGGCGGTAGGGCGTCCCGTCGAGGCGCCGGACGGTGAGGCCGACCTCCTCGGCGATGAGGGCCCCTGGGGCGTGGTCCCACGGCAAGGTCCGCCAGTAGAGGGCGTACGCGAACTCTCCGGTTGCGGTTTTGGGGTAGGTGACGCCAGCCGCGGCGACCTGCGTGTTGAGCAGGCCTGCCTGCTCCAAGCTGGCGTTCGATGAGGTGCGCAAGGCCTCTGGCATGGCGTGAGTGCGCAGCAGGCCTTGCCACTGGGTGCGCGGACCTGGTTCCGGTGGTGAGTGCAGGGCTCCGCCATTGTGACGTGCGCCGCCTCCTTTTGTGGCGGAGAACATCTGTCGATGGATCGGCTGCCAGATCCACGAAGCGGTCGTCACGCCGTCCTCGACCAACGCGACCATCGTGGCGAAGTCCGGGCTGCCGTCGATGAACGACTTGGTGCCGTCAACGGGATCGAGCACCCACACTCGCTCGTGCCGCTCGGCGGCGTCCAACAGGGTGGGGTCTGCGGCAGCCGCCTCCTCACCGATCACCGGGACGCCTGGCTCGATCGCGTGCAAGGCGGCAGTCAGCAGCTCTTCGCACTCGTGGTCGGCGTCGGTCACGAAGTCGCCCGGCGACTTCTCGATGATGGCCGCCGCGGTGAGACGACGAAACCGCGGGATCACTGCAATCTCCGCGGCGTCGTGGATGGCGGCGCCAACGGCGTCCATGACCGAGGTCATGTGGTCGGGCTCAGCACCAGCTCATCACCGACGCTGATGACGCCGGGCTCGAGAACGTCTGCGTAGACGCCCATGTTGAGGTCTTCGCCGAAGTCGTTGGGTGTCATGCCGCGTCCTTGAGAGAGCAGCTGCAGAGTCTTGAGGTCTCTCGTGCCGGTGTCGGGGTTGCGCGTGGTGGCGTTGCATCGCGGCACGGCCCCACGGACCAGTAGAACTGCCGATCCGACAGTCAAGGGCTGCTGGTTCCAGGTCTCTTCCTCGTAGGGATCGACGCCGGAGAAGTCGATCAGCATCCGAAATCGGCGCAGATCAATGTCTGGGGTGTCAGTGAGTCGGCCGAGTTCGGCCACCGACTCCTGCGACACCAGTGTCACGGCGCGTTCGTCGAAGCCTGCGCCCGGCGCTTGCGTCCGGACGAGCGACACGGGTTGCCCGGCGATCTTGGTCAAAAACTCCGACCAGGGACCGATGACAAGGTGGCCGGTCACGTCACGTGACCCCCAGAAGTCGACTACGACGCCTTCGCCCTCGACGACGTCGTCACGGAAGACCTCTCCGTCGGGAGATGTCACGCTCAACACCGAGGTGGTCGGCTCGAAGATCGCTGTCCATCCGGCGAAGACCCCGGTTCTGGTAATCGAGAACAGGTCGGCATCAGGGTTCACGACGAAGAAGTCGCGGTCGCCGACCGCCCCGTTGGTGTCGAGCTGGATGGCGTCTGGATGCGTGAGACCGAACCCCTTGATCGGAGTCGTCGACAGTCTGGTCACTTGTGGCCGCTGCATGGCAGTCCCCTTCGATGTCAGAGGAGACGAGCATTCCACAGGCAGATCGCGGCGGCAGTGAGGCGTCCCTAAACGAGTCGAGCCATCAGTCGGAGGATTACGAACGGGTGCGCCGCCAGGGACTTGAACCCCGAACCCGCGGATTAAGAGATGCTCCAAGGGTGATTCAGTCAGGTCCGGTGAAGGGTACTTCCGCAGGTCAGCGCCGTGTCGACGTCCACGCGTATCCACCGGTGACCGTCATTGTTCTGCCCGGTGGCTGCCAGCGTGGCTGCCAAACGCATCGGCAGCTGGCGTGCTCGTCGGCCGCGGAAGCCCGTCGTTGCCGGAGCCCCAGAGGGTCTCTCCCATTCGGTCTGCGGCTTCGCGCGCGAGCTCTGGGACAACGTGGGTGTAGGTGCCGAGCGTCAGGGTGATCTGGGAGTGCCCGAGCAGTTCCATCACGACGCGTGCTGGAACGCCTTGGGCCAGCATCAACGTCGCAGCGGTGTGGCGTGCGTCGTGCAGCCGTGCTGGTGGGACTTTGGCTTTGCGGAGCAGTCGTTGCCATTCGCGGTGGTCGGCGCGCGGGTCCAGCGGCCTGCCGAAGGGTCCTGTGAACACCATGCCGTTGTCGACCCATAACGACCCAGCAGTGATCCGCTCCGCCTGTTGCGCTGCGCGGTGGTCGCGGAGCGCATCGACGAGCTGGGCAGGGATAGGAATGTTCCGCCGGCTTGCGCGTGACTTCGGCGGCACGATCACCAACCCACCACCGAGTTGGCGTTGCAACGCCTGACGCACGGCAAGTGTTCCAGTGTTCAAGTCGACGGCATCCCAAGCCAACCCGAGGGCTTCACCCTGGCGGAGGCCGAGCGCTAGGGCGACGGACCACCGGGCGGCGTTGCGTTCACCTTTGGCGGCGTTCAGCATGGCGCGGGCCTGGTCGGCTGTGAGCGGTCGAACCTCTGCGCGGTGGACTGATGGTGGTTCGACGAGGGTGGCGACGTTGCGGCCGATCTTGCCGCGCCGCATCGCCACCTTCAAAGCCCTCGACACGATGCGGTGAATCTGCAACACGCTGGCCGGTGCCAGCCCGTCGGCAGTGAGATCGGCGTAGAACCGGTCCAGGTGTTCGGGCTGGAACCGGTCCAACCGGTGGTGCCCGAGGGTGGGCACGATCCGGTTGTTGATGTACCCGCGGTAGGTCGCGATCGTGCTCGGACGCAACCTCGGTGTGGCGATGGTGTCCAACCAGTAGTTCAGCCACTGTTCAACGGTCGGCGCTAAACCATCGGTACTGATCTGCGCACCGACGTCCCGCGCATCCAGCACCCGCCGCAGCTTGGTGGCGACCTCGGCCCGGGTGTCCCCGGAGAGGTACTTGCGGTGCCGGCAGCCGTTGGCCCAACCAAGGTCCACCACTGATCGCCACCGTCCATCGCGGCCTTGGTAGATCGAGCCTTCCCCGTTGCCACGCTTGTTCGCTTTGCGTGCTGCCATCACCGCCTCCACCGGTCAGCACCAACGATCGACACAAACCCGATGCGTTCGGCAGAACCAACCGAATCTGTGGACAGCCGCAGGTAGAGGACAACCAGCATCCGGGCAGGGTTGAACGTCGACATCACATGAGGAGGTGTGCACAATCACCGCCAACACCAGCCCAGCGAGGCCGCTTTCCTCTTGAGCCAGAAGAGTCAGCAACCCAGTGATCTTGATGTGGGTCGTGCCGGCGACCTCGCCCAACGCGAGCCTGAACGTTGGTGCAAGACGAGTGTGCCGATCCAATGCCCTTGTGAGCAGGATCGCGACGGTGTCAGATCGTTGGTCTCTGTCTACCCGCGAGGACCTGCGCTACGCGATCGTCTCCTGGAGCGAACACACCTACAACCGTCGGCGCTGCCAGTGTGGACTCGGCAAACTCACACCCGTCGAGTTCGAGCTAGCCTTCGCCCCGAACAACATCAGCGCTCAAGCAGCATGAACCGCCATAACCGCCGTCAACTCAACCTGCAGCAATCCCCTGAGAGCCCGATTTGGTTGAGTTGGAAGAAGATTTTCCACTACAAGTCTTAGGTGGTCTCACGATACGAAGCTGTTTGTGCCCCCAACCGGCCAACGACCCGCCCATGCTTCGGTCGCAGTGCCTTCACTCCTCGCCTAGAGCCGCCCCGGGCGGTCGTCAATGTGCGGCAACGTCGTTATTGGCTTGGACTGGTCATGCTGTCTTGAATCACAAAGACATTTCTATAGTTGCTCACGCAGGTCATGTGTTTCCATGGCGCGAAGTTCGTCGGACCCGCGCCTCCCCCGGCGGTGATCTGCTCACCCGTGGTCGCCACCACAGCACCATCAATGTTACGTACTTGCGCTTGTCCGCTGCCGTCGATGGTTGCGCTGAAGTCCGCTGGCCAGACAACCGCAGTTGGGTGGGCTGGGGGACCTGCAACCAAGCACTGCCCGTCCAGCCGAAGGATGCCCGTTAACAGGGCTTGCTCAGCACTATCTCCTGGCTGCCAGCTGGATGACGGCAACGGAAATGAACGCGTGGAGTAGGAGATAAGCAGGTCGTTCACTCCGGGTGACGTGTAGTGGCGTTTGTCACCGAGGGCGAACCCTAGACAGGCAGGTTGCGGAAGATCGATCGGCCATGTCTTGCCTGTTGTATCACCGAGGAGCAATGAAAACACGGTGGAGGGCGCACTATCCATCGCGCACTCAGGAGGACCTTCGTCGGCCGACGCGAGTTCAACCATCAGGTCGGTTGCCTGAACCTGTGACAACGCAATCTCGTTGGTCAACGTGTAGTTCTCGTAGTACGTCGAAATGGCCACATGGGGTTTCCATCTGGGTTCTTCGTTTGTCCACTGGCAGACCGATGCTGCTCGGACGCCCAGCGTGGTGAGCTGCTCAAACGTCGGCGGGGGGCCATCGTCATGCCCCTTTTTGGTGCCGCAACTAGGTGGTGGCGTGCTGGTGTCAATGCTAACCATTGAGGGGTTGTTGTTGGCAGGGTCGAGCCCGGGGAAAAACCCGTCGATGAGCGCGAACCCCAAGACGACAGCTGCGGCGGCAACAACGCTCGCAAGCACCCACCGATTGCGGTTTCCTTCGCGATGGGTGGTTGAAGAGTCAATGGGAATACTGGGCGACGAACCATCGGGTATGTCTGCGGCACGCGCCCGTAGTGCCTCCTTGACGAGTTGTTCGATGTCACTCATCGGTGGGCCTCATCTTCTGTTGCTTGATCGGTGAAGGATTCACGCAGCTGTGCGAGTCCACGCGAAACATTGGAGCGAACGGTGGAACGTGAGCACCCCTGAATCGAGGCGATTTCCGCATCATCCAAGTCTTCGTAGTACCGCAGCACCAAGGCCGTGCGGATCGGCCGGGACAGCTTGGCGATGTGTCGCCAGTTGTGGGCTTGTTGTGTCAATCGCTCGGAGTGGTCATCGACAACGACGGTGGCAGAGTTAAGAGGGACTGCTTCCAGCTTCTGGATTCGGGTCTGGTCGAGATGGCAGTTGATGATGATTCGCCTCACGTATGCCTTCGGATGCCGAGCATTGAATACGCGACGCTGGCTGGTGATCACTTTGACAAGCGCGTCTTGGCACAAATCTTCAGCGGCGTACTGGCTACCAGTGAGCAAATACGCAAGGCGAAGCATCCACGTCCCGTGCTCTGCCACGAACTGCTCCACGTTCACGCGCCCTCCCAGGACCGACTCTTTACCCACTCAGACGCACGATCGACCCGATCTGCTGCAAGAGAGGGCAGATTTGTGGTCTCAGTTCAGGAATGTGTCGGGCACTTCTGCGATTGTCCCGTATGCGGCTGACCTGCGCAGTCGGCCGAGCGTGAAACTTTGCGGCACCCTCGCTACGGCCTCGTAATGCGTCCTCTCGCCTTCGAGCTGGGACTTGGCCAACCCCAGACCAAAGGGCGCCGGGCGGCGACCTTCGGTTCGACACCGAGCTTGTGTCCCGCCGCCATCGAGCGACTGATCTCTTCGCTGTCGAGCGGTTGCCCGGTTGATTTTGGGCTGGCGCGAAACTCGCGATCCGAATCGGCGCTTGCCCTTCGGCTTGCGCGAACTGCATAGGGACGTGAGTGAACGTGGAGAGACGGACAACTCTGAGACTTCACCAACGGGAACCAGACTCAGGGACTACTCGCAGTAGCTCTCGATCTGGGTGGCTGCCAGCGTGGCTGCCAGAAGGTCTCCAGGAGCACGCGCCAACTCGACGAACGTGCAGGTCAGACGGGGTGCGCCGCGAGGGACTTGAACCCCCAACCCGCGGATTAAGAGTCCGCTGCTCTGCCAATTGAGCTAGCGGCGCGGTGCCCTGCGTGCACGTATGCCCGCGAAGCAGACGGAACTCTAGCAGCGTGCAGGAGCTCTCTCGAAATCGCCCTCAGACTCCCGTGAGTTCGACTCGGTCGAGGCTGCGCGGGTCCAACCAGCCGGACTCAACCGCGAAGATTTCCCAGGACGGAGGACCGTCTGGACTCCATAGGTCGTGCAGGAGCGAGAGCGGGATGTGCTCGTGGAGCAACGTCATCACCATGTCGTTGGCTCCTCCCTGATTCGTACTCACCAGTGGTTCCCCTTTGCCGATCACATGTAGAGGTTCGGCGAACGCGCCGGGTTGCTTGCTGCACCGATCGGGTGTGAGGCACGACACGTCTCACCCGACTGCGATGGTGAATCCCCCGCTTAGCCGATCAACACCCGTGCCGACGATCCTGGTTCGCCTGAAGACCTACCTACCGTTTCTTCTTGGTGTGCTGGGCAGAAAGGGGGGGGTGCAGATCGCGGTGGCCGTCTCGACGTGGGGTGCTCTGGTGTGCTCAGCGAGTTGCCGCCTCCACCGATCGGGTGATGCTGAGCCTCCGTGGGGTTGACCGGGCCCGCGCTAGGTCACACTGGACTGCACCTATGTCGCCGCTGGGGGCCATACGCTCGGGGGCCATTTGATGAACAGCCGCACTGCACTCTCGCCCGGGCCCTTGCGCGCCCTGGCTCTAGGTCTTGGTGCAGCAGCTCTCCTCGGTTCATGTTCCGGTGGTGGCCAAGGTGCTGTCCCGCAACGCGCCGCGCCGGGATCGGTGTCGCCGGCGCCTGCGCAGTCGACGGCCTCACCTGAAGCCACCCACCCGCAGGTGCAGCGGACCGAGGTTGTCACGGTCGGGGACATCGCATGCGACCCGGCCAGTCCCGTCTTTGACGACCCAAACTTCTGTCGACACGAGGCGGTGGCACGGCTCACCCAGAAGCTCGTGAATCAAGGCGCTGAGTGGTTCGTCCCGCTGGGTGACATCCAGTACGAAAGTGGAACTCTCGACGCCTTCAACACGGTCTACGACCGATGGTTCGGGCAGCTCCGGTCGATCACGATGCCGGTACCTGGTAACCACGAGTGGTACACCGACGGAGCGGCTGGCTACTTCGCGTACTTCGGCGAACGTGCCGGGACACCCGATACCCCCTGGCGCAGTTTCAGCCCGGTCAAGGGATGGCGGGTCTACCTGCTCGACTCCAACTGCGAGAACGTTGGTGGCTGCGGCCCCGACTCGCCGCAGGGTCGTTGGCTCGCCGAAGAGGTGAGGGGCTCGAACGGGCAGTGCTCGATCGCTGCCTGGCACCATCCGCTGCACACTTCCGGCGAGTACGAGGGCGATGCGGCCACCGTTGCGAGGGCCAAGCCGTTGTGGGAGCTCGCTGACGCATCAGGCGTGGACGTCGTGCTCAACGGTCACGACCACATCTACGAGCGCTTTGCTCCCATCGACGGCATGACGCAGTTCACCGTTGGGACCGGTGGCAAGGAGTCTTACGACGTCGGTGCCACGGCGGATCGGAGCAGGTTCAGCCTGGACGGACATGTCGGGGTCCTCAGGCTGACCCTCGCCAGTGATGGCGCCTACGACTACGCGTTCATCGATGCGGGCAACGACAAGGTTCTGGATGCGGGCACCCAGACCTGCATGAACGGGCCAACGATGCCCTAGGTCGTCATGATCAGGTGGAGAGCTGGGGCACGTCTCGGAAGTACTCCAGCGACTCTGGGTTGGCGAGCGCCTCTTTGTTGCGCACCTCGCGGCCATGAACCACATCGGCAACCGCCAGCTCAGCGAGCTTGTTGCTGCGCGTCCGGGGGAGGTCGTCAACGGCGACGATCTTCGCGGGCACGTGCCGGGGCGAGCAATTCTCGCGGAGCGTCTTCTTGATGGTGGCTTTCAGCTCGTCGTCGATGGTGACGCCTTCTGCCAGGCGAACGAAAAGGACGATGCGGGTGTCGTCATCCCACGACTGCCCAATGGCCAGCGCCTCCAACACCTCAGGGAGCCTTTCGACCTGTCGGTAGATCTCCGCAGTTCCGATCCGGACGCCACCGGCGTTGAGGGTGGCATCTGAGCGGCCGTGGATGACCAGTCCGTGATGAGACGTCCAGGACGCGAAGTCGCCGTGCGCCCAGATTCCAGGAAACCGGCTGAAGTAGGCATTGTGGTACCGCTGACCTTCCGGGTCGTTCCAGAACCCAACGGGCATTGAGGGGAAGGGTTCGGTGCACACGAGCTCCCCGCGACTACCCGGGGAGTCGCGAAGGGACTTCCCGTCCTCGTCGTAGACGTCGACAGCCATGCCGAGCACCGGTCCTTGGATCTCGCCGCGGTAGACCGGTCGGGTTGGGTCGCCGGCGACGAAGCAGCCGCAGATGTCAGTGCCGCCGGAAATGGAGGCCAGGTGCAGGTCCGCCTTGATCGATCCGTAGACGTACTCAAAGCCCTCGTCCACCAAGGGCGATCCGGTGGACGCGATCGTGCGCAGGGTGTCGAGGCGGTGTGAGTCGCGCGGACAAACCCCTGCCTTCCTGGAGGCGTCGATGTACTTCGCCGATGTGCCGAAGAAGGTAATCCCGAGTTCGTCGACGAGGTCCCAGAGCCGATCAGGAACTGGGTGGAACGGCGAGCCGTCGTAGAGCACCAACGAGGCACCGCACGCGAGGGCGGAGACGAGCCAGTTCCACATCATCCATCCGCAGGTCGTGAAGTAGAAGACAGCGTCACCTGCTCTGATGTCGCACTGCAGGCGTTGCTCGACCGCGTGCTTGAGTGCAAGCCCTGCACCGCTGTGCACGATGCACTTCGGTGCTCCCGTCGTCCCCGAGCTGTAGAGGATGAAGCCTGGGGCAGAGACTGGCAGCCGCACCGGTTCTGGCCGTGGAAGATTTGATCCTGCGCGTAGGGCGTCCGACCAGAGCAGCCCCGAAGTCAGCACGGCGAGATCTGGGGACGTCTCGAGCTCGCCGATCACGACGGTGACCTGGACCGTGGGCAGGGCAGTAGCGACCTCGGCCAGGCGCTCGAGGCGGGGCTGGTGCTTGCCGGCGTAGACGTACCCGTCAGTCCCGATCAGCACCTTGGGCTGGACCTGTCCAAACCGGTCGAGGACCCCGGCAACACCGAAGTCGGGAGAGGTCGAGGTGAACACTCCGCCGATCAGCGAGGTGCCGAGCATGGCGACGAGTACCTCGGGGGTGTTCGGCAGCCATGCAGCGACGCGATCACCGGGGCCAACCCCGTTTGCTCGGAGGAAGGCGGCGAAAGCGTAGGCATGGTCGGTGAGCTCGGCCCAGGAGAGGGTGCGACGGATGTCGTCCTCGCGGATGAAGGTGACCGCGGTTCCACCAGAATCGGCTCCGGATTGGCTAGCACCGGCCAGCAGGTTCTCGGCGTAGTTCACGGCCGCGTCGGGAAAGAAGCGGGTGCTCTCCATGTCGCCGCCTACTCGCGCCGGCTGCTCCCCACGGTCGCCGACGATCCAGCGGCTGAAAACCGCATCCCAGAAGTCGCCGACCTGTGTCGTCGACCATGACTGCAGGGCGGTGGTATCTGGCAGGTCGATCCCGTGCGAGGCAGCGACCTCGCGGCGAAAGGCGTCGACCTGCGTGCATCGCTTCTGTTCGGGAGTGGGAGTCCACAGAGGGGTGTCGGTCACGCCCCTATCTTGCCGAAAGGAGTCAGCCGAGGGGGCGCAACGGGATCAGCAGGCTCCGAATTACCGGCGGGTCGGGGAACCGCACCTCAGAGACCGACATCCGGTCGGTGGGGGCGGCGTTGCCGTCGTCGGGTCCGTCGACACCAGCTGCTGACAACCAGAAGTCGACCATCTCGGCGAACTCTTTGGCGTGCCCGGGGTCACTCAGGTTGCGGGCGCCGGAGCGTGGGTCGACCCAGCCAATCGATCGCCCTGCCTCATCTAAGATGTCGATTCGGTCTGCTGCTGCCGACATGCCCGATCCCTTCCCCACGTGAATCCCAGGCTTCCCACTTGATGTTTCGGCTGTTGCGGTGCGTAGGTTGACCGACTGAGCGGGCCACCTCTGCGGCCCATCCATCCCCTGCTGTGACTGGGCCGAACGGGTGACGGGGGCGAAGGCTCGGCGTTCGGCGAGCCGATCTGAGAGCCAAGGACTATCTGGGAGGTCACGTGTCCGCACGCAAGAAGCCCAAGGCTGTCGAGGAGACAGCTGAAGGCACGGTGCTCGCTGTGGGCACGGTGCTCGCTGACTCGGCGTCCGCTGACTCGGCGTCCGCTGACTCAGCACCTGACCACTCAGCACTTGACCACTCAGCACTTGACCACTCAGTGGTCGAACCTGTCCTCGACCCTGAGCTCGATCAGGTGGCCCAAGACTCAGTCGATGAGCCGGCAGAGGTGGACGCCCCGGATCCCTCCGTACCTTCCCGGCGCTGGGGTAAGGGCAAACTCGCCTTCGGTGCGGTCCTGGCGCTCGTGGTCGCGGCCGGCGCGGTATGGGCTGCTGGGGCACTGGGTGGGTCGGGTGAGGCCGGCCTGCCGGAGAGCGTCTCCGACCCGATGGTGGTCATTTCCTCACTTGAGGACGGTGGAATCGTGTGTAACGGGGCTGCGGTGTCTGGTGACGTGGCCACCTGCAACGCCACGATGGCCGTCCGAGTCTTCGATTCGCCCGGCGACGCAGAAGACTGGATCTCGGTTCTGCTGAAGGACTCACAGACCAACTCAGCCATCGGGTGGGTCCGCCACGGCAACGTCGTCGTCGCTGCCCCGCTCAATGCTGCCCCGGATGTCTCGGCAGCGCTGGGAACGGGTTCGCAGATCTACTGAGCGGTTACGCAGTCAAAAGTTCGCACGCCCGCCTCCCGCGTTCTGTCGGCGGCGGTCGGTAGCGTCGGTGTATGCGCATGCTGCACACCTCCGATTGGCACCTGGGCCGAGGCCTGCACGGTGTCGACCTCCATGAGGCACAGCAGAAGGTCGTCAGTCAGGTGGTCCAGACGGTCACCTCCCATGCCGTTGACGCGGTGCTCATCTCCGGGGATATCTACGACCGTGCGGTGCCCCCGGTCACCTCGGTGCGCCTGTGGTCGCACGCGCTCAAGGAGCTCTCCACCCTCGTTCCGGTGATGGTGACCCCAGGCACCCACGACTCCGCCACGCGCCTCGGTGTGGGCTCCGACCTGTATCGCGATGGCGTCCACGTCGTCACTGAGCTGAGCGCTGTTGGCACTCCCATCCAGTTGCATGACGCCAACGGACCGGTGTTGGTCTACCCGATTCCGTTCCTCGACCCCGACGTTGCTCGACATGCGCTCAGTGACGACAGCGAGCCGCTGGAGCGATCGCACGAGGCGGTCATGACGGCGGCCATGAACCGGGTCAGAGGCCACCTCGCTTCCTTCCGTGCTGCCGAGCCGGCAACGAGAGCGGTGGTCATGGCGCACGCCTTCGTCCTCTCTGGCAGCTCGCAGACTGTTGAGCGAAGTGAGAGCGAGCGAGACATCAGGGTGGGTGGTGTCGACAGCGTCTCGAGTGATGTCTTCAGCGGCGTTGACTACGTGGCACTCGGCCACCTGCACGGAGCCCAGCACGTGGGACGCGAGGGCATTCGGTACTCCGGGTCACCGATGCGCTTCTCGTTCAGTGAAGTCAACCAGACCAAGCAGCTTCTGGTGATCGAACTCGGGGCTGACGGCCTCGTTGACGTTGAGTCGGTGGCGGTGGTGCAACCACGATCCATGGCGACGATCAGCGGCACTCTCGACGAGGTGCTCACCTCTGATGGGTTCGTTGGCATGACCGATGCCTGGGTGCAGGTGTCGGTGACCGACGCGGCTCGTCCTGCTGAACTGGTCGCTAAGGTTCGGGCCCGGTTCCCTGAGGCACTGGTGATCCGCCACGTGCCGGCGGACGGTCCGTTGGTCGAGCGAGCTGCCTGTTCGTCGCCAGTTCCGGTGCAGCCGACCGAGGTGGCCGAAGCCTTTGTCCGCTACGTCACCGGTGACGAGATATCCTCAGCAGAGCTCGCTGCCTTCACCAGCGCCTATGAGCGGGCACTTGGCGAGGGCCGGAGCGCCTGATGCAGCTGCACCAGCTCACCTTGTGTGCCATCGGACCGTTCGCCGAGACCTGTGAGGTCGATGTCGAGCGGCTCGGCGCGTCAGGTCTGTTCCTGCTCGAAGGACCGACCGGCGCTGGCAAGTCCACCCTGATCGACGCAATCGTCTTCGCGCTCTACGGCGACGTGGCCGGGCGCGCCTCCAGCGCTGACCGAATGCACTCCGACGTCGCTGGGCCAGACGCCACGCCTTTCGTCGAGCTCGACTTCAGCACTGGCCACGGCCTATACCGCATCCGTCGCACGCCCAAGCACGAGCGCGCCAAGCGACGCGGCGAAGGTATGACGACGGAGAATGCGTCGGTCAAGCTCTGGCGCCTCGCGTCGCCTGGCGCCTCGTCCACCGATCTCGGAGAACCCATCTCCACCCGGCTTGACGAAGTTGGCGGCGAGATCACCCGGATCGTCGGCCTCACGCAGGAGCAGTTCGTCCAGACCGTGGTTCTCCCACAAGGAGAGTTCGCCACGTTCTTGCGTGCAGCCCCTGAAGTGCGACGCGAGTTGCTGCAGCGTCTCTTCGGCACCGAGATCTACGACACGGTGCTCGACCGACTCGTCGACCAACGAAAGGCAGCAAGGCAGTCCAGGGCGGACACCGCTAGCGCAGTTGCCGGAGCCATTCGGGCCTACTGCGGTGCCGCTGGACTCGACGACGAGGCCGAAGCCGCACTCGTCGCGAAGACGGCGGAGGGGCTAACTGAGGCAACGGCCGAACAGATTTCCCGACTGCGCCGCGAGGTCGACGCCGCTGCTGCCGTAGCAGCTTCGGCAACGAGCGATGTCGAGCGCGCACGGAAGGTAGCGGCCGAATGTGTGGCGCGCGAGCGGGCCCGGCAGCGCGTGGTGACGCTCCGCGGCGAGCTTGCTGCCCTCGAATCTTTCACCGACCAGCGCGCCGCCGACCGGGCCCGGCTGAGTCGTGCTGACGAAGCGCTCCGCCTGGTTCCACTCCTCGACGGATTGGCCGCAGCCGAGCGACGCCGTGACGATGCGGCGACGGTGCTGGCCGACCAACGCGCCGCACTGGCTGATCCGCAGTCGGCCCCGCAGACCTGGCCCCAACGCGAACGGTCCCTCCGGGACCGTGCCGCTGAGCTCACCGCGTTGCGAACCCTCGAGCAAGAGTTGCCGCAGCGTGTTCAGAGCCTGACCGCCCTGGTCGCCGAACGAGACGACGTCGAGCAGCGGCGCCGGGAGGCCGACGAGGTGCTCGTCCTGGCTCCGGCCATCCTCACCGATCTCCGCCAGCGGCTGGCGGCCGCGCTGACGCTGCGCGGCGAGCGGGCCGGGGCCCCGGACGCACGCCGAGCAGCAGCAGCTGTTCTGGCTGCCGCGACCGAGCTGGACGCATCGCAGGGCCGGGCCGCCGAGACCGGGGCAGAGCTAGAGGCAGCCCGCCAGCTGGCGCAGCAGTGCCTGGCAGATGAGACCGCGGTCCGCCAGCGCTTCCTCGACGGCATGGCCGGATACATCGCTAGCGGATTGGTCGCGGCCGAGCCCTGTCCGGTATGCGGATCGCGCGAACACCCCCGTCCAGCTGTCCGCAAGCCAGGCGACGTCACCAAAGAGGAGGTCGACGCAGCTGCCGAGCGCCTGGCTGAGGCGACTGCTGCGCTCGAGGCGGCTTCGACCAACGCGAACACGGTCGCGGCCGAGCTTGCGGAGCTGCGTGGCCGGGCTGACGGCGTCTCGGTCACGGCGGCACAGTTGACGCTGGTCAATGCCGACCTTGCCGTTGCCGACCTCGAGATCGCGATCCATGACGTCGAGCGGATCGAGGCCGACGTCGGCGCTCGTGAGCAGGCAATTGGTGAGCACCGTGCCGCCAGTGGCGAGCTCGCCGGTGAGTCAACCCGGTTGCAGAGCGAGGTGCAGTCTGCAAAGACCGCGGTGGAGTCCGATGAGCAGCGAATCACTGCGGCATTGGAGGGACACAGCTCCATCGCTGGGCGGATTGCGGCCCTGAGCGCTGAGGCTGACGGGTTTGCGGCGGCGGCCGAGGCTTCCGGCGCAGCAGACTCGACCAATTCCGACCTCACCATGCGCGCATCGGAGTGGAGCGTCGCACTGGCGTCCGCGCCCTTCGCCACTCGTGACGAGGTGATGGCGGCTCGACTCGACGACAGCGAGCGTTCGGCCCTTATCGAAGGCCTCGAAGCGGGCGAGCGACGACACGTCGAGCTGCGTGCAGAGCTGTCAGCTCCTGAGCTTGCGGACGTCGACGTCGACGAGGTGATCGACGTAGCCGGCGCCGACGCAGCCGTCGCTCAGTCCGAGGCTGCTCAGCAGGCAGCGCATGAGCACCTCGCTCAGCTTCGGCAGCGACTTGATGACAGCGTCCTGCGTGCCAATGACGTCAATGACGCACTGACTGCCAGCGTAGAGATCGAACGTGCGACGGCGCCGGTGATCCGGATAGCCGACCTAGTCAGCGGGTCCACTGCTGACAACGTGAGGTCGATGAGCCTGCCCACGTTCGTGCTGCGTGAACGTTTCGCCGATGTCGTGGCTTCGGCCAACGATCGGCTGGCCACCATGAGTGATGGGCGCTACACCCTTGAGCACGTGGAAGACCGCGAGGGCAACAAACGGAGCGGGCTGGGATTGCGCGTGCGTGACACCCACACCTCGCAGCCGCGCGATCCCGGCACGCTCTCCGGCGGTGAGACTTTCTACTGCTCACTCGCCATGGCTCTCGGGCTCGCCGACGTCGTGACGGCAGAGGCCGGTGGCGTCGACCTCGGCACGCTCTTCGTCGACGAGGGTTTCGGCTCACTGGACCCGGACACCCTCGACAACGTGCTGTCGGTGTTGTCCGGGCTGGGAACCAGTGGGCGAGTCGTCGGCATCGTCAGCCATGTTCCTGAGCTCAAAGAGCGCATCGCTGAGCGCATCACGGTGGTTCCGAACCGGGATGGTTCCAGTCGGTTGGTGGTCTCGGCGTGACGTTGCCGGACACGCCGCCTCCCTACCTGCGGGCAGCGGTCACTGCCGCTGAGCGCGCTCAGATTGAGGCAATGCTGGGGCCGATCACAGACGATGTCGCGCTCCATGCGGTGCGCGACGGACGGGGCGGTCAGTTCCAGCGGATGGAGTTTCTGGGTGACTCAGTGCTCGATGTCGTTCTGGTCGTGCATGAGTGGGCTGAGCCCGAATGCCCTACCTGTGTGAAGCGGGAGGCCACAGCTGCGGCCAGTGACGTCCAGCTGGCTGCAGCGGCTCGCAGTGCCGGCCTTGGCGCTTGGCTCGAGTGGCGCGCGTCCGACGAGCGCATCGCCGACCTGGTCGAGACCTGCGTCGCCGCCTGTTGGCTGTCGGGCAGGTGGGCGCACGCTGCTCGGTTCACTGCGCAGGTCGTCCACCCAGTAGCGGACGAGACGGTGCGAGCGTTGACCATCGGTGCTGTGGGCCTGGAGCCTGGGCGAGTCGGACGCCGAGCTGGGTCGGCGCTTCTTGAGCTGGCGGCCGGCGATGCAGTGGTGCATGCGTTCCCCGATGCCGACGAAGGTGAGCTGTCGACCCGCCGGGCGACGATCCATCGGGCGACGGCGATCGCTGTGATCGCGAAGGAACGCGGCCTTGGGCACCGAGGTGATCCGGATTTGGTGTTGTCCGCCGTTGAGGACCAGGTGGCGGCCGCGCTCGCGGCCGGCGGCGCCGATGTGGCGCTGCTCGTCGCCCAACACTTCGTCCCCGTTCGCCACCGATAGGCCCGAGATAGTCTCAGTCACGTGTCCGAACTCGTCTATCCGCCGGTAGTGGCCACCGTTCTCACCGCGTTCAAGGCACTGGGTCTGAAGCTCCGGGTCGATGGCGGCGAGCACGTACCGACCTCTGGCTCTGCGGTCATGGCGTCCAACCACATCAGCCACCTCGACTTCATCTTCGTCGGCCTCGGGGCCCGCCAGTCGAGTCGTTACGTGCGGTTCATGGCCAAAGAGCCGATCTTCGCTCACCGGTTAGCCGGCCCACTGATGCGTGGCATGCACCACATCTCGGTCGACCGTGAGGCGGGCATGCAGAGCTTTCGCGACGCGCTAGCGGCTCTGAAAGCCGGTGAAGTAGTCGGGCTGTTTCCCGAGGCCACGATCAGTCGCCCCTTTGAGCCCAAGGAGTTCAAGAGCGGAGCCGAGCGGCTCGCGAAGGCCACCAAGTCGCCCCTGATCCCGGTGGGGGTCTGGGGAAGCCAGCGGCTCTGGACGTATGACGAGCACTCCACCCTCAAGCAGCGTGGCGTGCCGGTCAGCGTGTACGTCGGGGAACCGATCGAAGCATCCTTGACCGGTGACGCAGCGGCAAACGAGCTGCGAGCGCAGGTGATCGCTCTGGTGCGACAGGCCCAGGACGAGTACCCAGACGACGGCACCGGGCAGTGGTGGCAGCCGGAGCGGCTCGGTGGAACCGCTCAGGCTCTCGCCTAGAACCACCACGTTGTTGGAGGTTGCTCACTAGTGCGCGCCGCCCATGGGTTCGGCGTGCTCCGCCTCCTCTTTGGTCACCTTGATGGCGAACAAGGTGATGAAGAAGGCCACGATGGCCAGGCCAGCTGAGACCTGGAAAGCGGCCGTCCAGCCGTCGACGGTGGCGGTGACCTCAGCACCAGCGAGCTGCTCGGGGGTGAGGTTGGCGCCCGATCCGGCGAAGTCGCTCATCGTGCTCGCGAACACGGTTGCGAAGACGGTGGTCAACGCGGCGAGTCCGATCGAGCCACCGATCTGCTGGGTCGTGTTGAGCACACCAGACGCGATCCCGGCGTCGCTTTCGTCGATCTGGGACACCGCTGCCAGGGTGAGTGGCATGAAGGTAAAGCCGAGACCGAGCGCGAAGACGACCATCGGGCCGAGCAGCCCGCCGACGTAGGTGGAGTCGGGCTGGATCTGGGAGAGCCAGAACATGCCGGCCGCCGTCATAGCAGTACCGAGGAGCGCGAAGGGTTTGGCACCAAAACGGGTGATGAACTGCGACGCGAGCCCAGCGGAGATGATGATGCAGATGCTCACCGGGACGAAGGCGAATCCGGCCTTGATGGGGCTGTATCCGAGGATCCCCTGGACGAACTGGGTGAGGTAGAAGAACATCCCGAACATGGCAGCGCCGATGATCAGCATGATGCCGTAGGCACCAGCCCGGTTGCGATTCTCGAGGATCCGCAACGGCATGAGCGCGTGTCTGCTGCGGGCCTCGATCAGGACGAAGACGACGAGCAGCACGATTGAGGTGCCCAGCAGTGCGAGATTGCGCGGGTCCGTCCATGCCCCGGAGGCGCCAAGCTCGCCGACACTGGTTGCCACCTCGGTCAGCGCGTAGACCAGAAGCCCAAGGCCCAACGTCGCGGTGATCGCCCCAGGTAGGTCGAACTTGCCGGTGTGGCGCTCGGTCTCAGTAAGTGCTCGCGGTGCGACGAGCGCGATGAAGATGCCGATTGGGACGTTGACGAACATCACCCAGCGCCAATCGATCTCGGTGAGGAATCCACCGAGGATGAGCCCCACCGCCGCTCCGGCTCCCGACATGGCGGCGTAGACGCCCATGGCGCGGTTGCGCTCTTTGCCCTCAGGGAACTCGGTAGCGATCAGCGACAGCGCGGTCGGCGCCGCAATCGCAGCCCCGAGACCTTGAACGGCGCGGAATACCAGCAGCGATGCCTCACTCCACGCGAACCCACCGCCGAGCGAACCGAGGGTGAAGAGCAGGATGCCGAAGATGAAGACGCGGCGGCGACCGAGGATGTCGCCGGCTCGTCCACCGAGCAGTAGGAATCCGCCGAACGCGAGGGTGTAAGCCGTCAACACCCATTGAAGGTTGGTCGGTGTGAACCCGAGGTCCTTCTGGATGCTAGGCAGGGCGATGTTGACGATGGTGGCGTCGAGCACCACCATCAGCTGCGCGGTACAGATCACGATGAGCGCGAGCACCAGGCTCTTCGGCCTGTGCGCCTGGTCTTCGGTCTCGGTGATTTTGTCGGGGGTCGACATGAAGCTCCTTGAGGGTGGGTGTGGGGAGCGGTCGGGGTCTAGGGATGGGCAGGGACAGGTGCAGAAGGACGTGCGGGGGCATTGGCCGTCAGCAGTGGCAGCCAGACTTCGTCGACCAAGCGGGAGAGGTAGTTCTCGTCGACGGGGTAGGGGGTGAGCAGGTGCCGGAAAATCAGCATGGCTGGTGCGGTGTCCACAAGAAACTGAATATCCGTCGCCTCTGACACGTCGCCGCGAAGTTGGGCACGCCGAATGATCTTCAGCGCGGCAGACCGCTTGGTGTTGACCACCTTGTCGTAGAAGGCAGTCGCGAGCTCGGCGTCGGAGCCGCAGGCCGACACCATTCCGCGCATGACGCAGAGCTGGTCGTCGGCGGGGTGAGTCTGGGTTCCGGTGAGCAGCGCGAGGAGGTCGTCGCGCAGCTTCCCGGTATCGGGCAGTGCTGCTTCGGGGTCACCCCTCATGTGACGGATAGCCGCAACGACGAGCTCAGCCTTGTTCGGCCAGTGGCGGTAGAGGGTGGCCTTGCTGGCACCTGCCCGCTTGGCGACGGCGTCCATGGTCATCCGGTCGTAGCCGGACTCCTGGAGCTCACCGATGGTGGCTTGGAGGATCTCGCTGTGCCGGGCAACGTCGGAGCGGCGCAGGCGTGCTGCGACGGCCTGAGGCCTCATCGGTAACTCCTTTCGGATCCGCGGTCATCGAAACGAAACGGTTTCGTTTCGTTTCGATGAAAACTAACCCAGGTCAAGGATCTCGTCAAGCCGGCACCGGCCCGCGACCGGCGCCGCACTGGTTGACTGGCGCCCATGTCACATGCAGAACTGGTCTTTGTCGGAGGACGCATCTTCACCGGTCATGGCCGACCGGCCCGTCCTGGAGCAGTCGCCGTGGCTGGGGGCCGAATTCTGGCAGTCGGCTCCGGCTCTGAGGTGCAAGCGTTCACTGGGCCGTCCACCGAGGTGGTCGACATCGGCGGCGGGCTTCTCACTCCTGGCTTCCAGGATGCGCACGTGCACCCGGTGTATGGCGGCGCGCAGATGTCCCAGTGTGACCTGCACGACATCGTGACCTGTGACGAGAGCGTGGCTGCTGTAGGCAAGTACGCAGTCGCCCATCCCGAGCTGCCGTGGATCCTTGGTGGCGGCTGGTCGATGGAGGCCTTCCCTGGCGGTACTCCCACCAAGGAGCTGCTGGACGCGGTGGTGCCCGACCGTCCGGTCTTTCTGCCGAACCGGGACGGGCACAGCGGGTGGGTCAACTCCGCCGCGCTGGAGGCCGCCGGGATCACCCGCGACACCCCCGATCCCGGCGACGGTCGCATCGAGCGCGATGCCGACGGCGAACCGACCGGGTGCCTGCAGGAGGGAGCGATGTCGCTGGTGAGCGCGCTCGTCCCGGCGCCGACCGACGCCGACTACGACCGCGCGCTCGATGTCGCGCAGGCCTACCTGTTCTCACTCGGCATCACCGGCTGGCAGGACGCCATCGTTGGCGAGGTCAACGGTCGGCCCGACAACCTCGAGGCGTACGTGCGAGGCGCCCGTGACGGACGGCTGAAGGCGCGCGTCGTCGGGGCGCTGTGGTGGGAACGCAGTCGCGGTCTTGAGCAAATCGCCGAGATGGTCCAGCGACGTACCGCCGGAGCCGTAGGGCGGTTTCGCGCCACCAGCGTGAAGATCATGCAAGACGGCGTCGCCGAGAACTTCACAGCAGCGATGACTGCTCCCTACCTGGACGCGTGTGGGTGTCAGACGCAGAACGCGGGCCTATCGTTCGTCGACCCGACACTTCTCGACGACGCTGTGGTTGCGCTGGACGCCGAGGGGTTCCAGGTGCACTTTCATGCGCTTGGCGACCGCGCTGTGCGCGAAGCGCTGGACGCCATTGCGGCAGCCCGGGCAGCGAACGGCATGAACGACCTACGCCATCACCTCGCGCACATTCAGGTGGTGCACCCGGACGACATCCCCCGCTTCGCCGAGCTTGGCGCTGCCGCGAACATGCAGCCGCTCTGGGCGTGCCACGAACCGCAGATGGATGAGCTGACCATTCCGTTCCTTGGTGAGCCGCGTTGGCGGTGGCAGTACCCGTTCGGCGATCTTGAACGAGCTGGCGCGCGGCTGGTCGGCGGCAGCGACTGGTCGGTCAGCAGTCCCGACGTCATGTGGGGCACTCACGTTGCGGTCACGCGCATGCCGCCACCGGACGGTGACGACCATGGTGGCAAGGAGGCGTTCCTGCCTGAGCAAGCTCTCTCTTTGGAGTCGGCGCTCACGGCCTACACGCAAGGCTCTGCGTGGGTGAACCACCTGGACGCCGACACCGGGACACTAGATGTTGGCAAGTACGCCGACCTCGCGCTGTTGGACCGCGATCCGTTCGCCGTCGACCCGATGGAGATCGGCACCGTCGAGGTATTGCAGACCTTCGTCGAGGGTGAACGCGTCTTCGCCAAGTAGCCCACAACCCTCAATCCCGCCGAGCATCCCCTTAGGTGCCAGTCAGCACAGGCCAGTCTCAGGCGCCGAGTGTGGTGCTTGGTCGAGGACGTCGAGCAACCAACGCGCGCCTCGGACTGCTGCCCCACCTTCTGTTGCGGCGGTCACTCGATCACGCAGCTCGCGGTCGCTGGTGACCACCACGAGTCGCCCCCGTTTGCTGAGTTCACCGCTCGACGCAACGAGGGCGTCGTCGCCGGACTCTGGCGCGCGAACCTCGTGCAGGACGCCGGGCAACTGAGCGCTTCGCGCCGCACCTTCGACGACGACGTGAACCTCCGTCACGACGCCCGTCACCGCGCTGTCGTCCGGCGTTGGTGTGTGCAGCGTGCGTGCATGGAGTTCGGCGAGCTGCTGTCCAAGTTGCTCGGTCGCGCCGGCTCGGCCTTTCCACCACCCGTTGGGGGTGGCGCCAAGCACATTGGCCGCGTCGACGACCACGGTGATCGGCACGAGCTGGACCTGCGCCCAGGTATGGCCGAATCCGGGGTGCAGCGGGAGATTGTTGACTCGGTCGGTTGCCACCCACTCAAGGGCGGCTGACTCCTCGTTGGGGACTGTGGGCAGCGCTGTGAGCGCGTCGCCATAGACGGTGGTGTAACTCCACCCGCCGTGGTCGTCGACGAAGGTGTGGCGGAGCCGAACCTTCGTGCCGTCGAGCGCAGTCTCTTCGACGGCCTCGCGCAGCGCGGCCTCTTCGACACTCTCGTGGCTATCCCGTGCACCACCAGGTAGACCCCAGGTGCCGCCGTGGTGGCACCAGTCGGCGCGGTGTTGCAGCAGGACGCGCAGCGTGCCGTCGGCGTCAACGGTGTGGATCAAGAGCCCCGCTGCTCCGTGCAACCCCCAGTGGCGATGCCCGAGATCGCACTCGACCCACCCGTTGCCGTCGCGCTCCATGACTCCTAAGTATCACGCTCGGGCCGCGAACTGGCGTCCACCCCCAGATTTAGGTTGGGCTTGCCTAACTGCCCAGCGCCTCGGGAGGCGTCCATGTACGTCGGCATCTGCCTTGCGGTCACCCGTCAGGCCTTCGACGACGTCGCCGCTCGTGGAGCAAGCAGTGTTGACGCGGTCGGCAAAACGACGGGCGCTGGTACGGGGTGTGGTACCTGCGTCGAACGGCTGAGCTCACCGCTATCAACCAGTACTTTCTGCACGCCAAGATGCAGGAGAACTGGGGTTTCACGACGTTGGCCTCCTACACCAAGCACGAGTCCATCGATGAGATGAAGCATGCCGAAGCCTTGACCGCACCGCATCCTCTTTCTCGACGGCCTGCCGAACTACCAGCGACTCTCGCCGGTCAGCGTGGGGACGACCGTTGCCGAGCAGTTTCGCGCCGACATGCAGATTGAGGAAGAAGCGATTGCTCGGCTCCGCGAGGGGGCTGCCTACATGCGGGGAGTGGGCGACATCACCAGCGCGGCGCTCTTCGAGGAGATCCTCGCCCACGAGGAGCACCACATCGACTATCTCGAGACACAACTGTCGCTCATGGAATCGCTGGGTGTCGCATGCCGGGTCAGTGGCGAGCGGTAGACCGACTCTTAAGTCCGCCTAGGGCAGGTCTCACCACAGGGTGTTCGCGGGCTCCGGGCCCGCTGCCCCAACGGATCGATACGTGGCGACGGCCACCGGGGCGACGGCCGTATCGACCGGCACCCACATTCCCCGGCAGCCGATAGCCCGGCGGTCACCAGGGTGCTTCCGTAGCCCCGAAGGCGGTGGGGTTCGTCAACGCTGAGTTCCTCCAGGAGCATCTCCACATCCTTGCCCTGGTGGCATATTTCGATCCCGGTGATGGATCCGACCGGCGTGCGGTCGACCACGGCGAGCAGGAGGTGGCGGCCATCGCTGCGAAGGAAACATTCGGCCCACTCAACGCGTGGCGGTGCATCGAAGAGGCGCGACGCGGTGAGCACAACACTCGCATCGCCCGGTCCGAGGTTACAGATCTTCACCGCCGAAGCGTAAGTGGAGTCAGCCGGTGTTGGCGATGGGACGCTTGAGGACCGGTGCGGCTCCGCTATACCAGCAGCTCGCGCTCAACGACGCCGCGGAGCGCGGCACGCAGCCGCCAGCGATTCTCCAGCGACGGCTGCAGCAGCACCTGGATGCCGAGACCGTCGAAGAGACCTGCGAAGCGCAGGGCGAAATCGGCAGGGTCGACGTCGAGGGAGAACTGCCCCTTTCGTTGGCCGTTGCGCACGATCATCTCGATCATGGCGACCCACCTGGTGTAGATCTCGTGGTTGCGGTTGCGCAACTCATCGCGACGCCGTGCCTCGTTCCAGAACTCCAGCCAGATCGCCCACTCGTCGGCGACGTCGGCGTCAGGGATCTGCAGGTCGATCAGTCGAAGAAGCTGCTCGCTCGGTTCGGTGAGTGCGACCAGCTCAGCCCGGTGGCGTGCGTGGGACCGCTCGGAGGCGTGCTGAAGCGCGGCGTCAAGTACGTCGACCTTGGTGGGGAAGTAGTAGTGCACCGTGCCGGTGCTCGTCCCGGCTCGCTTGGCGATGTCGGAGACCCGGGCTGCGGCGTGCCCGCGCTCGACGACTACTGAGACGGCTGCGTCCAGAATCGCTTTTCGGCGGTCCTCGTCGGCTGCGGCAACGGTCATGCACGAATACTAACTGACGCGTCAGTTCCTGGCCAGTGTCCGTTGTCAGAATCCGGTCTTTCGTCAAAAATCCCCAACCTAACGACTTGACTGACGCGTCAGATAGTAGGCATGATGGGGAGAGTTGACCGTGGAGGCCCTCATGCTGCGCGACCTGCCGACCGAACTACTGCCGCTCACCGACGAGCAGCAGGCCATCGTCGAGCTCACCCGCACCTTCGCCATGCGCGAGATTCGGCCGATCGCCCGTGAGGTCGATGAAGCTGACATCGAGACGCCCTGGGAGATCTGGCACAAGGCGGCCAAGGTTGGCCTGACCGGCTTCATGCTTCCGGAGGAGTACGGCGGCGGGGGATTCACCGACACCTTCAGCCAGTGCCTTGTGCAAGAAGAGCTATGCGCCGGCGATCCCGGGATTGGCAACCTGGTCGCATCCAACGGTTTCTTTGCTCACCCGGTGATGGAGCTTGGCACGCCAGAGCAGAAGGAGCGCTGGCTCACGCCACTGGCGCAGATCGACACCCCGATGACGTCGCTGGCCGTCACCGAGCCCGACGTCGGCTCGGACTCCGCTGCCATGACGACCAAGGCAGTCAGGGTCGATGGCGGCTACCGCATCAGTGGCCAGAAGACCTGGATCAGTAATGGCGGGTCTGCAGAGTTCTACGTGGTCTTCGCCAAGACCGATCCCAGTCAGCGTTCGAAAGGCATCACCGCCTTCATGATGCGCAAGGGCGTCGAGGGTCTCACCTTTGGTCAACCGATGAAGAAGATGGGTCAGCGAGCCCTGGTGAATACCGAGCTCTTCCTGGACGACGTCTTCGTCCCCGACGAAGACCGGCTCGGTGAAGAAGGCCAAGGTTTCTACGGTCTGATGCATACCTTCGACGCTTCCCGCGCCATTCTCGGCGCAGCCGCGACTGGTGCGGCACGGGCAGCAACTGAGTACGCGCTGGAGTATGCCAAGCAGCGGACGCAGTTCGGCAAGCCGATCATCGAGCACCAGGCCGTCGCCTTTCGGCTTGCCGACATGGCAACCCGCGTTGAGGCTTCACGCCTGCTGGTGTGGCGTGCGGCGAAGCGTTTGGACGCCGGGCTCGACGCTGCAGCGATCTGCGCGCAAGCCAAACTCGTGGCATCTGAAGCAGCCATGTTCTGCACCTGGGGAGCCGTTCAAACACTTGGCGGCTGGGGCTATTCACGCGAGTTCCTTGCCGAGAAGTGGATGCGCGACGCCAAGCTCGAAGAGATCGAAGAAGGCACGTCTGATATCCAGCGTCTGATCATCTCCCGACGACTGGCCGCCACCCCCACGATCGGAGTCCTGTCATGACCTCCTCCATGAGCACAGCTGCGGTCGACCCGCAGCAGTTCGCCGGCAAGGTCGCGGTGATCACCGGTGGCGGCAGTGGCATCGGTCTCGGCATCGCGCACCGCCTTGCGGCTGGGGGTGCGACGCTGGCGCTGATCGGTCGCGACGCCGACAAGCTCGCGAGGGCGCAGAGCGAGATTGCGGCCGATCGCGTCCTGACGCACTCGCTCGACGTTCGCGACCACGACGCCGTCGAGCTAGCGTTTGGCTCGATCGCAGAAGAGCTCGGTGGTTTGCATATATTGGTGAACAACGCTGCCGGGAACTTCGTCGTGCCGGCAGAAGAGATGAGCCCGCGCGGGTTCAAAGCTGTCGTCGACATCGTGCTGAACGGCACCTTTTACTGCTCGCGGTCGTTCGCGCGCATCGTCAAGGAGCAGAACGCCGGAGGTTCGATCCTCAATGTCATCGCCACCTATGCGTGGACCGGACACCCAGGTGTGGTGCACAGTGCCGCCGCCAAAGCCGGCGTCCAGGCTATGACGCGCACGCTGGCCGTCGAGTGGGCGCGCTACGGGATTCGGATCAACTGCATCGCGCCTGGACCCACCGAGACCGAAGGTGCCGGTGCGGCACTGTGGCCGACCGAACAGGACCGCACCAGCCTCACCAACTCGGTGCCGCTCAAGCGCTTCACGACTCCGGAAGAGGTGGCCAAGTCGGCGGCCTTCCTGCTATCCGACGACGCTGCCTACATCACCGGCGACACCCTCGTTGTCGATGGTGGCCAGTGGCTCGGCAAGCAGGTCTACGGCTTCTCAGCGGCACCCTCGTGGTGGCGCGCGCCGCCGCCCGGGGGGCCGGGGGTTGGGGGGGGGGAGTCGTGGGTTGCGCGCGCGCGCGGCCCGCCGTGGGGGGGGGGTTTTTGGTTCC
>JAJAYZ010000084.1 GCA_027118455.1 Actinomycetes bacterium | reverse complement strand
GCCCGCGCGCGCGGGGGCCCCGGCGGGGGGGGGGGGGGCAGGGGGGGGGGCCGGCGCGCCGGCGGCCGCCCCCGGGGGCGGCGCCGACCCCGAGACCGAGGGATCGAGCACGGCGACCACCACGAGGTCGAGCCCAACAACGTCGATCAGCGCCTGGCGCACGATCTCGTCGTGGCCGCCCTGCGAGAACGCCCGATGCGCCCCCACATCCTGCAGACCGATCTGTAGTTGCTTGTCGTCGACGCCGAGAACGTCCGACTTCTCAAAGAGCTGTGCCCAGGTGACCCGGCGGTAGTCCTTGACCCGGTTGAGCACGTTCGGCCACATCCGCCGGAGTTCGTGCACCTGCGAGCCGCCGGCCGCCGGCGCCGGGTCTGCTGAATCGGCGGGCTCTGGTGCCACAGGTGCGGCCGGAGCGCTGACCACAGCAGTTGCCACAGCAGATGCCTCCGGTTCGGGCTCGGGCGTTGGCGTTGGCGCAGCCGATTGCGCAGGTGGCGCCGGCGCCGTAGCCGCTGGCGGCTCAGGTGACCGCCGAGCCGGAGCAGGACGAGAAGCCGGCTGACGCTGCGCGGGAGGCTCCGCAGTTTCAGTGGTTCCGGCGATGGTCATGCGCCGCTCGATACGGTCCAGCCGAGCGGCAAAGCTCAGCTCGTCATCATGGGCACCCGGGAGCAGCAGCTTGGCGCAGACCAGCTCGAGGTGTAGGCGGGGTGGAGTCGGGCCCTTCATGTCTGCGATGCCGGTGGCGACGAGCTCAGTGCACCGCGTCAAAGCCGCCAGCCCGATCCGGTCGGCCTGAGACTGCAACCGAGACCGTTGGTCGTCCGACCCGCCAACGAGCCGTCGCTCGAAGGCGTCCTCCACCGCGGCAATGATGACAAGATCGCGGAACCGCTCGAGCAGGTCTTTCATGAAGCGCTCTGGGTCAAGCCCGGCGTCGATGACGGAGTCGATGACTCCGAAGAGCGCAGCGCCGTTTCTTTCAGCGATCGCGCCGACGATGTCGTCAAGCAACGCAGCTGGTGTGAAGCCGAGCAGCTGAACCGTTCGCTCATACGAGAGGTGCTGCGCTTCTGCTCCACCGAACAACTGGTCGAGGACGCTCAGCGAGTCTCGAACCGAGCCGGCACCGGCCCGGACAACGGCGGCCAGAACACCCGGCTCGACGGTGATGCCTTCTGACTCGCAGACCTTCGCTAGGTAATCCTCGAGGATGCGGGAGGGCACGAGGCGGAACGGATAGTGATGCGTCCGCGAACGGATCGTCCCGATGACCTTCTCGGGCTCGGTCGTCGCGAAGACAAACTTGACGTGCTCCGGCGGCTCTTCGACCACCTTCAACAGGGCGTTGAAGCCCTGCGTCGAGACCATGTGCGCCTCGTCGATGATGTAGATCTTGTAGCGCGACGACGCCGGCGCGAAGAAGGCTCGGTCGCGCAGTTCGCGAGCGTCGTCGACGCCACCGTGGCTGGCCGCGTCGATCTCGATGACGTCGATGTTGCCGGGGCCACCGCGCGCGAGGTCGCGGCAGCTCTGGCACTCACCACATGGTTCAGCGGTGGGGCCTTGCTCGCAGTTGAGGCAGCGAGCAAGAATGCGAGCCGACGTGGTCTTGCCGCAGCCACGCGGACCCGAGAACAGGTAGGCGTGCGTAACGCGGTCGTGCGTGAGCGCCTGCATGAGGGGCTCGGTGACGTGCTCCTGCCCGATCAGGTCGGCGAACCGCTCGGGGCGGTAACGGCGGTAGAGGGCGGTCGACACGGGGACGACCCTAGTCCGCCCCCCGGACAGCAAGTGACCCCCCGCGCACCCGCCAGAGCCCGCCTACCCTTGCTGCCTTCCGGCCCTGGGGGAGTTCAGAGAGGTGACGCCGCACGAGGGGTCGACGTTCATTCTACGTCGACGTCTCCGCGCGGTTCCCTCCCCGTCGAGTCGGCACTTGATGACTACCCTGGTGCTGAGTTCTGTGCAGCTACTCCCGATTCGGTAACCGAAGCAGCCGATGCGGGAGGCGGCGCTCACACCCGGTAATCTCTGCGGCGGAGGATTCGCCTAGTGGCCTATGGCGCACGCTTGGAAAGCGTGTTGGGTTAACGCCCTCGCGGGTTCGAATCCCGCATCCTCCGCTCCGTGGTCAATCACCCTTACGCCGGGCGCCCGCTCACCGGGCCGGCGGCGGCACGATCATCGCGTCACCTGGTGGTCGTCCACAGGTGGCCCGAGCCGGTCTGCGCCTTGGTTAGGGTTCCTAGGTGACCATGCTGACCCCGCTCGGTGCCGGCGCTTCGGCCTCCCGCCGACGCCGCTGGCCGCGCGTACTCGCCGTTCTGCTGGTGCTGGGCCTCTTGGCC
Source organism: Actinomycetes bacterium (assembly GCA_027118455.1). Classification (GTDB taxonomy): domain Bacteria; phylum Actinomycetota; class Actinomycetes; order JAHEKZ01; family JAHEKZ01; genus JAHEKZ01. Next base: position 14,336 of record JAJAYZ010000084.1, on the reverse strand, counting down.
GGCGCCGCCTACGGGGCTTGGTGGTGGTTCGGCAACCGTGCTGACGAGGACGCGACGCCCAACACCGCCCCCAGCAAGGTGTGCACCACGCCAACGGCGAAACCCCCTAGGAACCTGCCTGCTCCCGCGGAGGTGACTGTCGCCGTTGGCAATGGCACCGACCTCCCCGGGCTCGCGGTGCAGACAGCCGACGCCCTCGCGGTTCGAGGCTTCGTCGTCACCTCCATCGGCAACGCTGACAAACCGGTCAAACAGGGTGTGGCTCAGGTCCGATACATCAAAACCGATATCGCGTCGGCGGTCGTCGTTGCGTCCTACGTACCCGGTGCTGAGCTTGCCGAGGTCAGTCGCACACCAGACGTTGCGCTCTGGCTCGGCCCACAGTTCGACGGGCTGGTCAAGACCAGCGAGGCAGACACCGGCGCTGTCGAGCTGCCGGCTCTTGAGCCGGTCTGCACCAAGAACACCAAGATCACCAAGAAGAAGCGCTAACCCCGCTGCGCGGGCGGACACGCACCGGTGGCGACCAAGTTCGACGTTCGCGCGCGAGAATGCCTTTCAGGACCTAGTGTCCAAGGACAACGGCCCCGCTGCGCCGTCCGTTCCCAACACCGCCCCGACACGTCCTCTGAAAGGGCCCAGCATGCGCACCAAGATCTTGATCTCCGTCGCCGCCGTCGTCGCGATGCTCGGGTTATCGACACCAGCCCAGGCCATCGTCAACGGTCAGGCCGACAATGGCGAGCACCCGTTCGTCGGCGAGCTGCTCTTCTACGTTCCGGACGCTGTCGACTCACGCTTCACCGACCCCGGCAGCTGGTACACCTGCAGCGGCACACTGGTGAGCGCGACCGTGGTCGTGACCGCCGGTCACTGTGCGTTCGGCATCGGCGAGGACGGCAAGCCGACCACGGGCTCAGACGGCAACGACGTGTGGATCAACTTCTCCGAGATTCCCGACTTCTCATCATTCCCCCCAAGTGCGGGATACATCCCGGACCGCAACGAGCAGCGCTACCTCGACCGCAAAGCCGCCCTCAACGCCGACCCGAACTGGCTCGAAGCGACGGCCTTCGCGCACCCGCAGTACGACGAATCCCTGTTCTACATGCACGACCTCGGCGTTCTCGTCCTGGACAAGCCGGTGCGCTCCGACACGTATGGACAGCTTCCCGACGAAGGCCTACTGGATTCTCTGGTCAAGCAGAAGTCACACCTGATCTTCGAGGCCGTCGGGTACGGGCTTGAGGGCGCCAAGCTCAATTCGTCGTTCGGCGGTGACACCAGGCGCAAGGCGCAGCAGCGGCTGGTCAACCTCAACGGCGTCGCAGGAGCGGGCAAGGGGACCTCGGCGAAGTTCTCCAGCAACAAGGGCAAGAACACCACTGGCGGCACCTGCTTTGGTGACTCAGGCGGCCCGATCTTCCGCGGAGATTCCACGACATTGGTCGCCGTGACGTCGTACGGGATCAGCCCGACCTGCTCGGACGGCACCGGAGGCTACCGACTGGACCAGGCCGACGACCTCGACTTCCTCGCGACCTTCGGCGTGACGCCGTAGGTGTTAGGTCTGCACCCTGAGGGCAAGCCCACAGCGTCCCCCCATCGACCGACACCTACTCGGGGCCGAACGCCTTGCTGGTGATCTCCACCGCCTGGCCCCCGCCATCGGCAACAAGGGTTGTCCCCGTCACGATCGATGACTCGTCCGAGGCGAGGAAGAGACAACACGCGGCCATCTCCGCAGCCGAGCCCGCGCGTCGCAGTGGGACGTCGGCGTTGGCGAGGTCGTACGCCTCATGGCGACTTATACCTTTCACGGCCCCGAGTCCATCCATGTCTTCGTCACCCATCGGCGTCATCACCCAACCTGGACACAGCGCGTTGGCACGGACGCCTTGTGGGCCATAGGCAACAGCGATTGATCGAACCAGTGCGTTGAGCGCGGCTTTTGAGATGTCGTACGCAGCGGACGTCGGAGCAGCAGCCATGCTGGCAGTGCTGGACACCATCACGATCGATCCACCGCCACGCTCGATCATCATGGGCAAGACCGCCTTGGTGAACATCCTTGGCCCATTGAGGTTGATGTCCAGGGTGCGGTGCCAGTCGGCGTGATCGAGGTCACCAACGGCTCCCCCGAAGGCGACTCCAGCGCTGCAGACGAGTACGTCGATCCCCCCGTAGGCCGAGACTGCGGCAGCCACGGCCGCGTCCACATGCTTTTGGTCACTCGTGTCTCCGGCAACGGCGAGTCCCCCCAACTCCGCTGCGATGGCAGCAATGGGCTCCGGGCGTCGACCGGTGACGACGACGTGGGCACCCTCAGCGGCGAACAGCCGTGCGGTCGCGGCACCGATACCTGAGCCGCTACCGGTGATCAGAGCCACCTTGTTCTTGAGTCTCACGCGGGCCTCTCGTTCGCAGATGGGGCCATCGCAGCCTTCCGGCGGCGGCGACCAGGCCAGTGCCACCGTAGCGTCCGGTCACGTGCGGCCCCGACCGGAGCGTCGCAACGAACTCCTCCCGAAGTCCGAAGACTTCTGGAGGAGTATGGCGGTGGCGGTGGGATTTGAACCCACGGAGGAGTTGCCCCCTCACACGCTTTCGAGGCGTGCTCCTTCGGCCGCTCGGACACGCCACCGACGCAGAGATTACCCGATCGGGTCGGCGTCGCCCGAATTGCGGTGCTCAGCGAAGAACGTCTGCAGCAGTGAGCCACACTCGTGCGCCAGGACGCCGGAGACGACCTCGGGCCGGTGATGTAGGCGGCGGTCGCGGACGACGTCCCACAGGGTGCCGACCGCCCCCATCTCCTCGTTCCACGCGCCGAAGACCAAGCGCCCGACCCGGGCCTGCACCACGGCTCCGGCGCACATGGTGCACGGCTCAAGGGTGACCACCAGAGTGCAGTCGTCCAACCGCCAGGAGCCCAGCCGCGAAGCCGCGTCCCGCATGGCGACAAGCTCGGCGTGAGCGGTCGGGTCGTTGTCGACTTCACGTCGGTTGGACCCGGCACCCACCACCTCGCCCGACGCATCGATCACCACAGCGCCGATGGGCACGTCGCCGCGACGCGCTGCGGATTGGGCCTCCAGGAGCGCGCGCCGCATGAACTCTGCGTAGGGCGGGTTGACCTGCGTCATGCCGTAAAGGACGTCAGGCAACGAGCTGCATGGCAGCCTCGTACTGCTCAAAGAACCCCATGTGCTCGGCAAGTTGACCGAACACGTCGTCGGGGTAGAGCTCGAGATCATCACAGAGGCCGGCAATCAGCAAAGGACTGATACCGAGGTCCTCAAGCAGGTCGAGGTCGCCAGCTGGCTCGATGTCGTTCTCGTCGTCGCCGTCCGGCATCGGTAGCCCGAGCCGGTCGAGCACCTGGCCGGCGAACGGCGCGTCGAAGGCAGCGGTGACATCGCTGAGCAACATGCGGACGTCCTCGCCCATGATCCGCAGGATGACGAAGAAGTCCTCGGAGAACGACAACAGTCCGATCGAGCCGCCATCACCTGGCTGCTGGCGCAGGGCGTGAATGATCTGGTCGAGATCATCCGCCGCGGCCGGGGGCATGGCGACGACCGACCACAGGCCATCCTCGCGGACTGCGCTCAAAGCGAAGTCAGCTGCCATCTCGTCGCTCATCACTGCCTCCGCCTGTCGTCCCCGCCCACGTGATGGTGTCAGACACGGGGCGGGCTTGCCTAGGCCAGGGGACTCCTGACGATCATCGGGCATGGCGCCGCCGTCAGTTCGAAATGACCGAACCGGTGTGGCATGGCCCCGGTTGGGTGGGAGGGGTGCCCCCAAAACTAGAGGGACTTCAGGGCGGTCACCGTTTGGCTGAGGGTGTCCTTGGCGTCGCCAAAGAGCAGCTGCGTCTTGGGGTCGAACAGCAGCTCGTTCTCGATACCCGCGAACCCTGGCCGCATTGAGCGCTTCAAGAACACGACGGCCTGAGCCTGATCGACGTTGATGATCGGCATACCCGAGATTGGCGTTCCAGGGGTTCGAGCTGCCGGGTTCACGACGTCGTTGGCACCGACGACAAGTGCGACGTCGGTGCTTGGCAGGTCGGGGTTGATCTCGTCCATCTCCTTGAGCTGTTCGTACGGCACGTTCGCCTCAGCGAGCAGCACATTCATGTGCCCGGGCATGCGGCCGGCCACCGGGTGGATGCCGTACGACACCTCTACACCGCGCTCACCGAGCAGGTCGACCAGCTCCTTGAGGGCTCCCTGCGCCTGAGCAACAGCCAGCCCGTAGCCCGGAACGATGACCACACGCTCGGCGTAGGCGAGCATCACAGCAACGTCAGCCGGTCCGACCGACTTCACCGGGCGATCGGATGCCTCACCGCCCCCCAGGGTCGAGGTGCCCGAGAGCGCACCGAACAGCGTCGCTCCAATCGGACGCCCCATCGCCTTGGCCATGAGCATCGTCAGCAGCGTTCCGCTCGCGCCCACCAGAGTTCCAGCCACCAGCAGCAGCACGTTGTCGAGCGCGAATCCGGACGCCGCAACGGCGACACCGGTTGCCGCGTTGAGCAGCGAGATGACGATCGGAACGTCGGCGCCGCCGACCGGCAGGACGAACAGCAAGCCCAACAGCAGGGACGCCGCAGCGAGCCCCAAGACCATCGGGACCGAGCGGGTGTTCAACACCGCGATGGCCAGCCCCACCGACACCACTGCGGTCAAGGGCAGCAGCACCTGCATGCCGGGCAAGACGATCGGGCGGGACGTCATCAACCCCTGCAGCTTCAGGAACGTGATCACCGATCCGCTGAACGACACCGACCCGATCAGAACGGTGAACACCGAGGCAGTCAGCTCACCGATACCGGCGTCCTGGCCACCGGAGAGGAACTCGACGACGGCCACGATCGCTGCCGCGCCACCACCGACGCCGTTGAACAACGCCACCAGCTGCGGCATGGCCGTCATCTGAACCCGGCGTGCGGCAGGAACCCCGAACACCGTCCCAACGACGATGGCCGCCAGGATCAGGGCCATGTGGTCGAAGTCCTCGGCAACCAAGGTGACGACGACCGCGATGATCGCCCCCAAGGCGCCGAGCAGATTGCCCCGCCGCGCGTACTTCGGCGATGACAAACCCTTCAACGCCAAGATGAAGCAGATCGCTGCGCCGAGGTAGGCGAGCTGGACCCAGGTCTGGTTCACGGGTCCGACCTCTTCACCGGTGACTGGCGGGTGCGGAACATCTGCAGCATGCGGTCGGTGACCACGAACCCGCCCACCATGTTCACCGTTGCCATGACGACTGCGATCAGTCCGAGCCAGAGCTCGGCGTCGGTGTCGGCGTGGCCGGTGACGATGATGGCGCCGACCAAGATGACGCCGTGGATCGCGTTGGCTCCCGACATCAGCGGGGTGTGCAAGATCGTCGACACCTTTGAGACCACCTCGAAGCCGACGAAGATGCTCAGCACGAAGATGGTGAGTAGCGCGACACCGTCCATCAGGAGCCCCCCTCCATCGCCTCACGGGCCGGCGCGAAACGCACCTCACCGTCGTGCGTCACGCAGGCACCGTCGAGGATCTCGTCCTCGAAGTCCATCGTCACCACACTCTCCTTGAGGAAGAGCTGGCTGATCGCGACCAAGTTGGCCGCGTAGAGCCTGGACGCCGCGACCGGCATCTGTGACGGGACGTTCAACGCGCCCCACACGCTGGCCTGACCGACCATTACCTCTTCGCCGGCAACTGAGCCCTCGACGTTGCCGCCGCTCTCGGCCGCGAGGTCGATCACCACCGAACCCGGCCCCATCGTCTCGACCATCTGCCGGGTGAGCAGAAGCGGAGCGCGGCGTCCAGGCACCGCAGCTGTGGTGATCACGGCGTCGGCGGCGGCGATGTACGGCGTAAGAAGGTCGCGTTGACGTTGTGACCTCTCTTCGGTCATCTCGCGCGCGTATCCACCTGCGCCTTCCAACGAGTCGAGGTCGAGATCGATAAATTTCGCTCCCATACTGCGGATCTCGTCTGCGGCGGCAGCCCTGACGTCGTAGGCCTGCACGACCGCGCCAAGGCGCTTGGCGGTGGCGATCGCCTGGAGGCCGGCAACACCCGCACCCAGGACAACGACCTTGGCCGGTTTCACGGTGCCGGCGGCAGTCATCAGCATCGGGAAGAACTTGGGCAACCGCTCGGCAGCTACCAGGGCGCACCGGTAACCGGCCACCAGCGCCTGTGAGGAAAGAGCGTCCATCGACTGTGCCCGCGAGATGCGGGGAACGAGCTCCATCGAGAGCCAGGTGACGCCGGCCTCTTGCGCAGCCTTCACCTTGTCGAGCGACTGCACGGGAGCCAGGAACGACACAACGATCGTGCCCCGATCGAGCGCGCGAACCGCATCTGCTTCCAGCGAGTTCACGCTGAGCACGACGTCTGCCCCGGCCATGACGTCTCCGTCGACGACGGACGCTCCTGCGTCGCGATAGGCCTGGTCGAGCGCGTTCGCGGCAACTCCCGCACCGGCCTGCACGCGCACATCGACGCCAAGTGCCGTGAGGCGTCCAACGCTCTCCGGCACGAGAGCGACCCGGCGTTCGCCGGGCCGGGTTTCTGTCGGTACTGCGACAGTGGTCACGTCGGCCACCCTATGACCTCGCGCAGCGGATTCGTGGAGGACACCAATGCCAGTCGTTGGCCCAGAGCTCAAGAGGGCTTCAGTGCAGCACCTTCAGCAGTTTGTCGATGGCAAGGTCTAAGTCGTTCTGCTCGATCACCAAGGGCGGCGCCAACCGGATCGTGGTCTCGTGGGTGTCTTTGGCCAGGACGCCGTCGACCATGAGGCGTTCGCAGCGCGAACGGGCCGACTCCTGGCCCGGGTGCAGCTGGATGCCGGCCCAGAGACCCCGACCGCGAATTTCGGCGACCGTTGGTGGCGCCTCAGCACGCAGGCGTTCAAGCATGTGGTCACCCATGGTGCGCGAACGCTCCTGGAATTCACCGGTCTTGAGCATCGCGATAACCTCGCTGCCGATCGCCGCAGCGAGCGGGTTACCGCCAAACGTCGAGCCGTGCTCGCCCGGCTTGAAGACGCCGAGGATGTCAGCATCGGCGGCAACCGCCGAGACGGGGTAGATCCCACCGCCCAGCGCCTTGCCCATGATGTACATGTCGGGGACGACGTTCTCCCACTCGACCGCAAACGTCTTGCCCGTACGCCCCATCCCGCTTTGGACCTCGTCGGCGATGAAGAGCACGTTGTTCTCGCGACAGATCTCGCGCGCCGCTGACAGGTAGCCCTCCGGCGGCAGAAGAACTCCGGCCTCACCCTGGATGGGCTCGACCAGGAAGGCCACGGTGCTCGGCGTGATGGCTGTGCGCAGCGCATCGAGATCGCCATAAGCGGCAATGTCGAAACCCGGAGTGAACGGGCCGAAGTCGTCGCGCGCATCGGGGTCGGTAGAGAAGGAGACGATCGTCGTCGTGCGTCCGTGGAAGTTGCCATCGGCGACGACAATGCGCGCGGTGTCGGCTGGGACGCCCTTGACGAGGTAACCCCACTTGCGCGCGGCCTTGATCGCCGTCTCAACGGCCTCGGCCCCAGAGTTCATCGGGAGGACCATCTCTTTGCCGGTCAGCTCGGAGAGACCTTGGGCGAAAGCGCCTAGTTGGTCGTTGTGGAATGCGCGGCTGGTGAGCGTGAGCCGATCCATCTGCGCCTTGGCCGCAGCGATGAGCCGAGGGTGTCGGTGGCCAAAGTTCAGCGCCGAGTAGGCCGACAACAGGTCGAGGTAATGCTTGCCGTCGGTATCGGTGACCCAGGCCCCCTCACCGTGTGAGATGACGACCGAGAGCGGGTGGTAGTTGTGGGCGCTGTAGCGCTCCACCTGTTCACGTGGATCCATGGGCGCAGTCTGACACCCAAGTCACCTTGATCGCATCCTCTCGACGCGGTTGCCCGCGGGACAATGGGAATGCCCAGTGGCGGGACCTACGGCCGTTGGCTAGTGCGTGCAGGACGGCGACACTAGTGATGCTGGCCAACTCGCCAGAAGGAGGCGCCGTGTTGGGACGCTGGTCTTCGGCGCTTCTCACCTCAGCCATGGTCACCGCAGCCGCGCCGGGGGGTCGCGGGTCCTGGCCAAGGGGGCACTCCGGCCTCTGGCGTCAGGGCCGCCAACCGACCCGATGTCGTGATCATCTTGACCGATGACGAACGGGTCGGCCTGACCGACGCCATGCCCGGTGGTGCCCAACCGAATCCAGCGTGGCCGGGCTTTCGAAGTACCAGGACTCGCTGAGAACGATGCGAGCCGATGCGCGCGCGGTTTGTGTACCCGTACAGCCCGGCTTCACGTGGACGTCGTGAGTCCGCCCTCAGCTGCCAAAAGTGAGCAGCCCGTGCGCCGCTAGGAACTCCAGCTCGAGTTCGGCCTGGGTGATCTTCTCGTCGACACTGTTGGCGTGGTGTCCGGCATCGTAAACGTGCAGTTGCACCGATCGCCCTCGGGCTTGGAGCTCGTCGGCGTAGTACCGAACCTGCCTGATGGGACATGCACTGTCGTGCTCGCCAGCGATGATCAAGACAGGCGTCCGGACCGCGTCGAGGTAAGTGGACGGTGACCGCTCCGCATACCGCTCAGGGACCTCGGAAGGGCTCCCGCCCATGATCGCGCGGTCGTACGCCTGTTGGGATGGTGAACAGTCCTCGTGGGTCATGACCGAGTCGCAGACGGGAATGCCTCCGATCGCAGCCACGAACGCGCCAGGGTGCAGCCCGATCGCAAGCATCGCGATGTAGCCGCCCCAGGACCAGCCCTCGATGGCGCATCGCTGCGGATCTGAGATACCAAGGTCGATCAGGTAGCCCATCCCAGCTACAACATCGGCTACCTCGGGGAACCCGATGTTGCCGTCGTGGATGGCCTCACGCCAGGCGACGCCGAACCCTGTCGATCCCCGGTAGTTGACCTTGGCGACGGCGACACCGTGGTCAATAAGCGTTGAGGTCCATGGGTCGAAGACGTCGGAGTCAGCCCATTCGGGTCCGCCGTGAACGTACATGACCGTGGGGAACGGTCCGGTGCCATCGGGAGTCGCGACCATCATGTGGGTCGGCACTCCTGTTGACCCCTCGAAGCGGATGCTTCGTTGCGATGTACCGGTGGGAGCATCACCTGGTGCTGACAGCACGCTCTGGCCGACGACGTCACGCACCGACGGCGGCCCGTCGCCGGCCTCCTCGCGGAGCCAAACCGATCCGTCCGGTCGTACGGCTGCCGCCGAGATGTATCCCTCGGGATCGGTCACCAGCTCATACACACCAGACGCAAGATCGAGCCGATGCAGCTGCGAGCGACCATCGTGCCAGTGCGTGATCAGCAGGGCGTCGGCGTCGGGATACCAGTCGACGACGTCGATCTCGCCGGGTAGGTCGCTGGGAAAGTCCGTGCGGTCACCCGTCGTCGGCTGCCACACCGAGGGTCGGTCAATGCCGTCGCGTTCATGGATCAGCGCCACCCGCTGGTCGCCCGAGACCGGAGACCACGATGCGACTCGGACGCTCCGCCCTTCGTCAACGAGGTCACCGTGCACGTGCCCTGAAGCAACGTCAAGGACCCGGAGCCCGAAGTGAAGCATGTCCCCTGCATCACTGTGCCGCAGGCAGAGCAGGGTCCCATCGGTCGAGAGCCCCCCTGGTGTCGTCTCCCACTCTCGGCCCAAGCCAAAAGGCCGGGTCGACTCGTGCAGCAGCTGACCCGCGCCGCCTGCACCTCCGACGTAAAGACGGTAAGACTCACCATCGGTGAGCGCGATGGCCACCGTGTCACCGCACCACGCCAAACCCTCGTGCCACCCTTCACCGAGCCCGGTGAGGAGTTCAGTCGTGCTAGCCCCATCGAGCGAGGTACAAACCCAAGCGCCGCTGCCGTTGCCGCTGTCATCGCTCCACCAGGCAACGGCATCGCCACGGGGTGACATGACGAACTCTTCGACCCCGACCCGTTGCGCGGTGACTGCTCTGCGCTCGCCTGTCGCGAGGTGCGTCGTCCATATCTGGGTTGACCCGCCCTCATCACCGACGTAGACAAGGCGATCAGGGGCAGCCGCCGACCACGAAGGGAATCCAACCGAGGGAAACCAGAAGCGGTCACGCCAGTCAGTGACTCGATAGCTCACGTCGGTCACGCTACCGGTAGGGCACAGTGTGAGGGGACTGATCACCTTCACCCGGTCAGCCTAGGAACCACGAGCACGAGGATGGAGTCCAACCGGACATGAGACGAAGAAGCGTTGGTGCCGCACTGTTCATCATTGTGACCTCCGCATTTGCGCTGACCTCATGCGGAAGTGAGAGCACCCCGGCCCCTGCTGACCCCAACCAGCTCGACCTGGTGGGCCAAACGTTCCTCAGCAACGACGTCACGGTGAACGACCAGTCCTATCCGCTGGTCAAGGGATCACAGCTGCGGCTGAGCTTTGAGGACGGAGCCATCGGTGCTTCGGCTGGGTGCAACTCGCTGAGCGGCGACGCAGCCTGGTCAAACGGGACACTGGTGATCGACGGCCAGAGCCTGGCCATGACCGAGATGGCCTGTGACGAACCTCTGATGAGGCAGGACACCTGGTTCGCTGACATCCTGACGTCTAAGCCGACTCTGCTTCAGGACAGCACGACGCTGACCCTGACCAGCGACGACACGGTCATCATTTTCACCGACGAGGAAGTCGTTGTGCCGGACGTATCACTGAACGGAACGGTATGGCAGCTCGACTCGATCGTTGCCGGTGACGCAGCGAGCAGCGTCCCGGAGGGCGTTGAGTCGAATCTCTCGTTCGGTGACGGTGGCGAGCTCATGGTTTCACCTGGCTGCAACACCGGGAGCGGCTCCTACACCGCCACCGTCACCACCCTCACAATCGGACCGATTGCTATGACCGCGAAGGCGTGCCCGCCACCCGCCTCAGACGTCGAGGCTGACGTGACCGGACTTCTGCAGGGCGACGTCTCCTACTCCATCGATGGCGACACCCTCGTACTCACTGCGCAGAAGGTGACCGGGTCCGGCGCCACGACGCTGGTCTACCGCGCCTCCTGACCGCCACCGGGACCAACGTCCATTGCTTCGGCGCCGCTGCTGCGGCGGAGTGGGGCCGTGCGCATTCGTGGGATCAGCGCCATCGTCACCCTTTCCCTCGGGTCCCTCGGGACCCTCGCAGCCGTTGCCGCCGAGCGAGCCCTTCGCGGCGAGTACGAGACGTGGGGAGCAACACCTGACGAGGTTCGTGCCACCCTCCCCGGAGATGGGATCGTCCCGGAGCCGCTGCGGGCGAGCACTCGCGTGATCGACATCGATGCAGCCCCGGACGCGGTGTGGCCCTGGATCGTTCAGATCGGTCACCGGAGGGCTGGTCTCTACAGCTACGACTGGCTCGAGAACCTGGTGGGGTGCGACCTGCACAGCGCCGACCAGGTGCTCCCAGAACACCAGACGCTGCAGCACGGAGACGTCATACGGATGGGGCCGGAGGGATACCCCGAGTTCTCGGTGGTGGAGGTGGAGCCGCCACACCACCTGATTCTCGTCAGCGCAGGTCCGCACACTAGGCAGTCTGCCCAGGGCGCTGGCACACCTGTCAGTACGACCTGGCAGTCGGTGATCGAGCCGCACGGAGCAGGCAGTCGCCTGATCTCTGCTCAGCGACCCACCTATCCGTCATCGCAGAGCGCGATGTGGGCTCTCGTGCAACCCATCGACTTCGTGATGGAGCGCAAGATGCTGCTCGGGATCCAACTTCGAGCCGAACGATCGACTCAAAGCAGAACAAACTCGCAGCCGCTCAGGGAGTCGAAGCCATCGGCGAACGAGACGATGTCGGTCGCCCCCAAACCGCAGTCGATGTCGTCGTCTCCTCCGTCGGAAGCGTTGATCGAGTCGTCCTAAGCCGCGCCGAGCCGAGCTGATGACCTTGATCATATTCAACGTTGTGGTCGATGCGCAGCTCGACGAGCTCCTTCGACTGTGGGTACGCGCAGTTGACCGGGGCGGCCCGCACCATCGTCACCATCGATGCAGCAGATACGATCCCGCGCAGCAAGCATCGCCCTTACGGTGTACCGAAAATCGGACGCGCCAGTACGCTGCCCCCCGAGCACCGTCAATTCGCCGGAACATCAAGGAGCCACGATGCGCGAGCGTCTTGCGGCCCTTGGCGCCGTCCTCCAGAACCGGAGTCTCCGCCGCGTGCTCGCTGCGTTCTTCCTGTTCAACGTCGTCGAGTGGGCCGCCTGGGTCGCGGTGCTCGTCTACGCCTTCTCCCGGGGCGGAACCACCGAGGCTGGCCTAGCCGCCACGGTCCAGCTGCTTCCTGCCGCCTTGCTCGCACCTTTCGGCGCCGTCTTCGGCGACCGCATCCGACGTGACCGCGCACTCGCGCTCGGATACGCCACTCAGGCGGTGACGATGATGATGACGGCACTGGCCCTCTGGAGTGACCTGCACTCGTGGATCGTGTACGCCTTCGCCGCTGCCGCCTCTTCGACGATCGCGCTGACCCGCCCGGTTCACCAGGCGATCCTTCCCGAGCTGGCTGACACTCCCGCCCGACTCACCGCCGCGAACGCCTCCACGAGCACTCTCGAAGGGCTCGGTATCTTCGCCGGACCGGTGATGACCAGCATCCTTCTCGGGATTGCCGGACCAGACGCGGTGCTGCTGGCCTGCAGCCTCCTCGCGGGCGTAGCCACCCTGCTCACAGTTCGGCTCCACCGCGAGCAGCACCTTTTGACCTCGGCGTCCAAGGGTGAGGCCTCTTTGGTGCTGGAAGCTATCGGTGGGCTCACCGAGCTGCGCGGCTCCCCCGGGACGAGCGCGCTGCTGGCCTTAGTGACAGCACAGTTCGTCGTGGCGGGCATGATCGAGATCTTAGGTATCAGCCTCGCACTTGACGTCCTCGACATGGGGCAGTCCGGACCGGGCCTGCTGCTTTCCGCTATCGGGGTCGGCGGTCTTGTCGGCGCGGTAGCGACCACGGCGCTGGTGGGACGGAGGCGGATGACGCCCGGGCTGGCTTTCGGGGTGCTCTTGACGGGGATTCCCTTGGCGGTGGTCGCGGTCATCGCCGAGCCGTGGAGCGCGGTACTGCTGCTCGCCGCGTCCGGAGTAGGGAAGTCCTTCATCGACGTGGCCGGTCGCACCCTGCTCCAACGCACCGTGCCCAATGACGTGCTGACCCGCATCTTCGGAATTCAGGAGGGCGTCGGTACGTTCGGCAACGCCGCCGGTGCCCTCGCAGCGCCCGCCCTGGTCGCCGTCGTTGGGGTCTCAGCCTCGTTCGTCGCGACAGGTGCACTGCTGCCGTTGCTTGCCCTCTTCCTGTGGCGGTGGCTGCTCCAACTCGACATCCGGGCCGTACTCCCCGGTCCGGACTTCGACCTCGTTCGTCAGCTACCGCTCTTCCACCCGCTTCCGCTCCCCACTCTCGAACGCATGGTGAGCACTCTTGAAGTCCAGCATCTGGACGCGGGCGTCACCGTCATCACTGAGGGCGAGGAGGGGGACCGTTTCTACCTCATCGCCGATGGCGCGGTACGTGTGACGAAAGTCGGCCGCGAACTCAACGTGCTGGAGCCCGGTGACGCATTCGGTGAGATCGCCCTGCTGCGAGACGTCCCCCGAACGGCGACAGTGGTGACGATACGAGCCACTCGGCTGCTGTCACTCCAACGTGACGACTTCCTCACGGCGGTCACTGGTACTGCGGGGAGTGTCCGGGTCGCTGACGAAACGATCGAACGGCACCGACGCTCCGACGGCGCTTTGGAGTGACCCGAAGCCTTAAGCCTCCAGCTCGGCGGCTCTGCGGTCGATGAAGGCACGCAGCTCTGCGTCGATTGCATCGTCGATACCAGGGTCTTCGTATGACTCCAGTAGTTTCTTCCACTGCGACGTCGCCACGCTGGCCACCGACGGTGAGCCGAGCTTCACCCAGGTCGGATACGCCTGCGACCGGAAGAGCGGACTCATGAACGACTCGGTGCGGAAGTGTTCCAGCGTGTGTTCATGCGCGAGGAAGAGACCGCCAGGCCCCAGCTCCTTGATGACGTCGTACGCCAGCTGATCTTCGTCAACGGCGATACCGCGTCGGATGCGCTCGAACATCGCCAAGACCTCCACGTCGAGTGCAAACTTCTCGTAGGACGCAACGAGACCACCCTCCAGCCAGCCGGCCGCATGCACCACCAAGTCACACTCGGCCAGGTAGGTGGCCCACAGCGACATCGTGCTCTCGGTGGCGGTCTGGGCATCGATGTCGAGTCCGGAGCAGAGGCCTCCACCGCCGCGCAGTGGCAGGCCATAG
>JAJAYZ010000083.1 GCA_027118455.1 Actinomycetes bacterium | reverse complement strand
GTGGCGTTGGATCGGATTGCGGCGATGGTGGATGAGGCGACGGGTGCTGCTGAGGAGATCAGTATTGCGACGCAGCAGCAGCGGTCGGCCTCTGATCAGGTGGTTGTTGCGATGACCCAGGTCTCCGAAGTCTCCCGCCAGTACGCGACAGGCTCCAAGCAGACTGCTGCAGCTTCGTCGCAGATCGCGACGCTTGCGGCGGCCATGCAGGACTCCATCTCCACCTTCCAGGTGGCGGGCTCAGGCGACGTCGACGTGCACGCGTCCTTCACCGACGAGTACGCCGATGTCGGGGAAGCTTGGACTCGGAGTTCGAAGGCTGAGGAAGTTGCCGCTACCCGCGACAAGGGTGTCTCCCTGCACTAGTCGGGGGTTAGGGTCACCTGTGTGACCCAAGAATTCGAGACTATCGCTCTGCATGCTGGCCAGGACCCCGATCCGCAGACTGGCGCTGTCGTGCCTCCGATTCACCAAGTGTCGACCTTCAAACAGGACGGCGTCGGAGGACTCCGCGGCGGCTACGAGTACAGCCGTTCGGCCAACCCGACCCGCAGCGCGCTCGAGGAGTGTCTTGCGGCCATCGAGGGTGGGACCCGCGGGCTCGCGTTCGCCTCCGGTCTTGCGGCCGAAGACACGCTGCTGCGCGCTGTGTGCAAGCCGGGTGACCACGTCGTGATCCCGAACGATGCATACGGAGGTACCTACCGGCTCTTCGCGCAGGTCCTCACGCGTTGGGGACTGGAGTACACCCCCGTCGCGCTGTCGGACTCCGATGCCGTCCGCGCTGCCCTCCGACCCAACACAACGGTTGTCTGGGTCGAGACGCCGACCAACCCACTGCTGTCCATCGCCGACATCGCCGCCCTGGCGTCGGTCGCCCATGAGGCCGGCGCACTGCTCGTCGTCGACAACACCTTCGCGTCCCCGTACCTTCAGCAGCCGCTGTCGCTCGGCGCTGACGTCGTTGTGCACTCGACGACCAAGTACCTCGGTGGACACTCTGACGTCGTCGGAGGTGCGCTTGTCGCGTCCAACAGCGAGCTTGGCGACCAGCTCGCCTACTACCAGAATGCGATGGGTGCGGTTTCCGGTCCATTCGATGCGTGGCTGGTGTTGCGGGGCATCAAGACCCTGGCCGTTCGAATGGACCGACACGGTGAGAACGCTGCTGCCGTCGTTGACATGCTCGCCTCGCACCCGCGCGTCCGGCGCGTGCTCTATCCCGGGCTGCCTGAGCACCCGGGGCACGACATCGCCGCCAAGCAGATGCGTGGGTTCGGCGGCATGGTGTCTTTCCAGGTGGAAGGAGGCGAAGATGCCGCCGTTGCGCTGGTGAACCGCACCGAGATCTTCACGTTGGCCGAGTCGCTCGGCGGTGTTGAGTCGCTGATCGAGCATCCCGGACGCATGACGCACGCTTCGGTAGCAGGAAGCCCGCTTGAGGTGCCAGGTGACCTCATTCGGCTCAGCGTCGGGCTCGAACACTCGCACGATCTGGTGGCGGATCTCCAGCAGGCGTTCCGCTGAGCTCTGCAATGGCATTTCGCTATCTCTGCGTCGACTTTGGCTCGACGTTCACGAAGGTTGTTGCGGTCGACGCTGATGGCACTCTCGTGGCGACGGGGTCGGCCCGCACCACGATTGACAGCGACGTCATGGTCGGCATGGACGAGGCTGTGGCCGACGCCGGTATCGCGCTGAGCGCTGACGTCGACGTGCTGGCGTGCAGCTCCGCCGGCGGCGGCCTGCGGATCGCCGTGATCGGATACGAGCGGGCGATCACCGCCGAAGCGGGCTACCGCGTCGGCCTGTCCGCGGGGGGTCGGGTCTGCCACGTGACGTCGGGTGAGCTGGGCGCAGCCGATGTGGAGGTAATCCGCGAGGCGCTGCCCGACGTGCTACTGCTCGTCGGGGGCACCGACGGTGGTAACGCCGACGTGCTACTGCACAACGCGAGGGCGATCGCACGCGCTGACCTCGCGCTGCCCGTGGTGGTTGCCGGTAACGGATCAGCTCGTGACCAGGTGGTACGTATCTTGCGTCGCGCACGGATCTCGGCGACCGTCGCCGACAACGTTCTGCCCAAGATCGGGGTCCTGGACCCTCGTTCCGCACGCGAGGCGATCCGCGAGGTATTCATTTCGCACGTGATCGGCGGTAAGCACCTTTCGACCCGTGTCGACCTCTCCACCTGGATCCAGGCGGCTACGCCTGACGCGGTGCTGTCCGGCGTCGAGCTGCTCGCGGATGGAACCGCGGGTGCTGCCGGGGTCGGCGACGTGGTGGTGGTCGACGTCGGCGGTGCGACGACGGATGTCTACTCCGTGACGTCCCCCGACCTTGAGGACGACCCCGCGGACCGCGAGGCGGTGGCAACGATGTGGCGCAGCCGGACTGTTGAGGGTGACCTCGGCGTCCGCTGGAATGCTCCCGGCATCGTGGAGGCCGCGCAGCGCGAGGGTTTCATCGACGCAGAGGCTGTGGCAGGGCTCATGGACGCCGCAGCACTGCGGCGATCGGAACCCGGGTACCTCCCCGTGACGCCGAACGACCGGGCGGTCGATCGCGAGCTGGCCCGGCTGGCTGCCGCTGTGGCGTTGCGAAGGCACGCCCGTCCCCATACCGTCGGGGCCGTGCGCTACCCCGGAAAGGACCTCAGCCGGGTGTCGGTAGTGGTCGGATCCGGCGGGGTGCTTCGGTACAGCCCGAAAAGAGAGGCGCTGGCCCTCATCGAAGCGGCAGTTGCTGACCCTGCCGGGGGGTGGCGTACTCCGGAACGTGCGGGTTCGCTGGTCGATGAGCAGTACGTGCTGGCAGCAGCCGGCTTGATCAGCCGCACGAACCCCGCCTCGGCGATGGCGTTGTTACAGCGTTCGTTGCTCAATCGTTGAAGAATCGGCAGGCCAACCCACGGCTGAGCGTCACTAGGCTGAGGCCATGACCGTGACGGGGTAGCGCACGGAGACGCTCACCGCGACCAGAATTGCCGGGGGCGTCCGGATCGGTGCGCTCGACCCCGAGGCAGTGGTCGGTGACTCCCTCGCCCGGATCGGTCGCTACGACGAGGTGCTGGCTGCCTTCGCCACGGTCCGCACTGAGGCTGCCATCCGCGAAGCGCAGGAGCTGAAGAAGCAGGTAGCTGCCGGTGACGAGCCGCTCCAACTGACCGGATCACCCGCAACCCGTGGCAACCGAAGCGCTCGGCGAGCGGGTCGTCCGGTGGCAACGCTGCGGCGCTCGGGGCTGGGCTGGTTCCCCTCGCACACGGCACCGACGGGCTTGGGTCGATTCGTCAGCCGGCTGCGGCATGTGGCGTCCTGGGTCTGAAGCAGAGTCGGGGTCTGATCCCAGCTGAGCTTGGTCAAAACGACTGGTACGGCCTGGCCGAGAACGGGCCGATGGCGACGACCGTCGCTGGCCCGGCGCTGATGCTGGCGGTGATGGCCGACGACCCGGGTTTGGCGCAGGTGCGCCCCCTGCGCCGCTCGCTGCGTGTGGCGATTTCGGCCAAGGCGCCCGTACAAGGCGTGCGCACCAACCCGGCGATCACCGCTGCCCTCTTCGCGGCAGCTGCCTTGCTGCGTAAAAACGGTCACCACGTCGAGCGCGACCAAGCGGTGTACCCCAAGGCTCAGCATGGTCGGCACCTTCTGTTGGTTCGCTGTGGCCGCTGACTACGTCGAAGGTGTCGCTGACCCGTCGCTGCTGCAGAACGCGACTATTGGTCACGTGAGCTCAGGGCGTCGGCTGCGCCCGCTGGTGCGCAGCGAACAGCTCACCGAGTGGCGCGACGAAGCAGATGCCTTCTTCGACTCCTACGACCTCATGCTGACCCTAGTCACGGCCGCTCATCCCCTGCGCGCCGAGCGTTGGAGCGAGCGGGCTTGGGTCGCCAACGTTCGAGCGAACGTCGCTGCCAGCGGTGGCTTTGCGGGGACGTGGAACGTGGCGGGCTTCCCGGCCCTGACGTTTCCCTTCGGCATCGACTCCATCATCGGTACATCGATCGGACTCCAACTGGCTGCTCGAAACGGCGAGGAGGGCCCGCTGCTCTCGGCGGCGGCGCGCATTGAGGCGTGGCGACCCTGGGCAGCGATGGCTCTGGAGTCGGCGTGAACTAGAGAGCGGTCGCCTTCTTGCTCAGTGTCTCGGGCATCGCGATTGCGGTGACGGTGCCCATGAGGCAGACAGCAGCCGTCGCCGCAAAGGCCCACGAGAACGAGAGGGTGTCGACGAGGAGCCCGGCGATCAGGGGACCGGCGAAGGCTCCGAGGTCAGAAGACATCTGGAAGACGGCAATCGCCGGCCCACCGCGTCCGTGCACCACGTCACCAACAACCGCGGTGCTGCTCGTCCCGATCAGGGCCGAGCCGAAACCGAACAGAACCATGGCCACGACGTAGGGTGGGATGGTGTCAAACCCGGCCAGGAGGGTGAAGGCCAGCGCAACCGCGAGCGAACCGATGATGAGTGACGGCCGACGCCCTCGCATGTCTGACGAGCGCCCAGCTGGGATCAACAGCACGCCTTGGGCCAGTGCCGAGATGAAGATCCCAATGCTCACCCACGACTCGGAGAGCAGCATCGCCTCGGTGACGAACAGGGGCAGCACCGAGCCGCGAATCCCGAAGAGGGACCACCCGGTGGCCAGGTTGTTGGCAACCGCCGCCCAGTAGCCGCGGTGCCGGATCGCCACGGAGAGCGGAGTCGGCGCGATGTCGGTGCCGGCCTTCTCCTCGCGGTCCTGCAGTTTGCTTTGCGCGAGGAAGACGAGCCCGATCGAACCGGCGATCAGCAGGGTGGCCGCGTAGACGAAGAAGGGCAGTCGGATCGAGATCGCCACCAGGGGCACCCCGAACAGTGGGCCGGTGACGCCACCGATCAGGAAACCGCCCTGAAAGGCCAGGGCCGCTCGCCCCCGCTGCTCTGGCAGGACCACGCGTAGCAGCAGGGCGTAGGCCGCAATCGTGAACATGGCCGATCCGACGCCGCCTGCCCCGCGAAGTACGAGCAACTGCCAGTAGCTCTGCGACAGACCAGCAAGCGCACTGGAGATGCCGACGATGAAGATGCCGGTACCGAGGATGAGGCGTTCCCCGGTGCGGTCGACCAACCACCCGGCCAGCGGGGATGTGGCAAACCGCGTCAGCGCGAAGATCGAGACCACACCTGCCGCTGCCGTTGTCGATACGCCGAACTCCTTGGCGAATGGCGCGATGACGGGGAAGACGATGCCGAAACCCACGGCCACCGCGAAGGCGACAGCTGTGAGGACGGCAACCTCACGTGGCAGTCCCCGGAAGGTCGACGCCACCCACTCGCGGGGTCGATCGATGAGGCTCACGGGCTCGATCCAACCACCCACCCGCGGCGGGGTGGCCGTGGGCCGGATGGGTGGCCGCAAGCGCGGGGTCGTGCGGTGTCTGCTTCGATCGGCCACGATGGCTCGGTGATCTCTTGTGGCTCTGGCGTCGCCGTGGGGTTCGACCTTTCCCGCACAGCCGTCATCGCGGCGTCGCGGGCGTTGGCCGAGCTCACCGAGCCGCCTGTCTTCGCGTGCGTCTTTGCGCGTGGAGGAACGCCCGAGGACGTAGCGGCGGCGCTGGCGGCGGCGCAGCGCACGATCGGAGCCGTCCACAGCATTGGCTGTTCGTCATCGCACGGCGTCATCGGCGGTGGTCATGGCATCGAGGACGTATCGGCCGTCAGCGTCTTCGTTGCGGGTGGGGAGGGCCTCTCGGTCCGTTCATTCCACCTCGAGGTGATGCCGACACCGGAGTCGATCGCCGTTGTGGGCCTTCCCCCCTTGGAGCCAGACGATCAGGTGGCCATCGTGCTGGCAGATGCCTACTCGTTCCCCGTTGAAGGTTTCGTCGAACAGTCCGCGCAGTCGCTCGGCGGTCTGCCGGTCGCCGGGGGGCTTGCCGTGGGTGGCCAGGGATCTGGGTCGACGCGGCTACTCATCGACGGACGTGTGGTCGACAGGGGTGCTGTCGGTGTCGTGCTCGGCGGGTCGGTGTCCATTGAGGCGGTGGTGAGCCAGGGATGCCGCCCAGTGGGTCACCCCATGACCGTGACGCGCTGCGATGGCAACATCGTTCTCGAGTTGGCAGGGAGGCCAGCCTTGCAGCGTCTGGAGGACCTCCTGCTCACTCTCTCGCCGGAGGACCAGGCCATCGCGGGCACGGGGCTGCAGATCGGCGTTGTGCACGATGAGTACGCCGATCAGCACGAACAAGGTGACTTCCTCATCCGGTCTCTGGTTCGGGTGGACTCCGACCGTCGCGCGCTGGTGATCGCTGACGACGTTCAGGTCGGTCAAACGGTGAGCTTCCAGCTGCGCGACGCCGAAGCCGCTAGCGCCGACCTGCAGCGAACACTGGCCCGCTGGAGTCGACCAGCTGAGTCAAGGCGCCCCTCCGGTGCACTGCTCTTCTCGTGCAATGGGCGCGGTGAGAGGTTCTTCGCCACTAGCGACCACGATGCGCTCACCGTGCGCGACGAACTCGGGGGAGCGGAGGTGGCCGGCTACTTCGCCGCTGGCGAGATCGGCCCGGTCGCTGGCCGCAACTACCTGCACGGCTTCTCAGCCTCCGTCGTCGTATTCGACAGCTAGTTCAACAACGTGTGGGTTTGTTGGCGCCGGTTTAGCGGGCCCCAACCCCCCCCCGGGTGGGCCCCCCCGGGGG
>JAJAYZ010000082.1 GCA_027118455.1 Actinomycetes bacterium | reverse complement strand
GTGCAGTAGTCACCGCCCACGTATGCGGTGACGGGGGTGCCAGGGCTTTGCGGGGCGCCGGTGTCGTTGCAGTCGGGGCCGACGACTCCGCTGATCGGATCGCCGAGTTCGGGAACGTCGGCCGAACCCGGGCCGCATAGAAGCGTTGCTGGTACTGGACCCCCCTAGCGCAATCTATGCGCGGACCGACTACTGCTTGGCCAAGGCGAGCAGCACTGCGGCGGCGGCAACAGGGACTGCACTCGGTCTGAGCGACGACACGTCGGCCAGGCTACTTCCGAGCTGGACGACGACGGGCAGACTGGGGCCATGCCCAGCACGCCCCTTGACGGTGAACCAGCTCCGACGAACGGCCGACTGCCGGACGCCACAGTGCGTGAGGTCGGGTCTGTTTCGTTCGGCGCCTACGTTCATGTGCCGTTCTGCGCGACGCGATGTGGGTACTGCGACTTCAACACCTATACCGCAGGTGAACTGCAGGGGACGACACAACGGCAGTACATCGGTGCGGTACTGGCTGAGATCGACCTGGCCCGTCGCGTCATCCCACACGCACCCCCGCTGTCGACAGTATTCTTCGGTGGCGGGACGCCGACGCTGCTAGCGGCCGCCGACCAGGCGTTGCTGCTGAAGGCGCTGACCGAGGCTTTCGGCCTGGCTGGCGATGCCGAGGTCACGACGGAGGCGAACCCAGAGTCTGTGACAGCCGAGCAGCTGACCTTTCTGCGTACGGCCGGTGTGAACCGAATCTCCTTTGGGATGCAGAGCGCGGTACCTCATGTGTTAGCCACCCTCGACCGCGCCCACACACCTGGACGCGTGGTCGAGGCGGTCGGGCAGGCGCGCGCCGCTGGCTTCGACAGTGTCAGCGTCGACCTCATCTACGGGACTCCGGGGGAGGCGCTCGACGAGTGGCGCACGTCGGTCGAGGTGGCGATCTCTTTGGAGCCCGAGCATGTCAGCGCCTATGCGCTGATCGTGGAGGAGGGAACAGCACTTGCGCGCCGGATCACCCGTGAAGAGATTGCCGGGACTGACGACGACGACCAGGCTGCAAAGTACGAGCTCGCCGATGAGCTACTGAGCGCAGCCGGCTACGACTGGTATGAGGTGTCCAACTGGGCCAGCGCGCCTGAGCACCGCAGTCGACACAATCTGGCCTACTGGAAAGGACACCACTGGTGGGGGTTCGGTCCTGGAGCCCACAGCCACGTGGGCGGAACGCGGTGGTGGAACGTCAAGCATCCGCGCGCCTACGCCGAGCGACTCGCAGCGGGTCACAGCCCCACGCTGGCGCGGGAGGTCCTCGACGCGCAGACTCGGCACCTCGCGCGAGTACTGCTCGAGGTGCGACTCAGTGGGGGACTTGCCACCAGCGTGCTCTCCCCACAAGCCAGAATCGACTGCGAGGCGCTGGTTCGCGAGGGACTGATCGACTCCGACGCGTTGGCGTCCGGCCGGGTGGTGCTCACCCTGCGGGGCCGTCTGCTCGCCGATCTGGTGGTGCGCAGGTTGACGACCGGCTCTACTACGCAACCAGACGCAGGGTGAGCGGATAGCGGAACGTCTCGGACTTCGACGCCGCAACGGCGGCCAGGATGCTGTAGACCAGCGCAGCGATGCCGATCGCCAGCATGGTGAAGATGCCGAGGAAGAAGGCGAACACCAGCACGAGACTGATGAGCACCCCGAAGAGCACGGTGATGTGGAAGTTGAGTGCTTCAGTGGCGTGCGCCTTGGCAAACGGTCGCTGGTCAGCGCAGACCAACACAATGACGAGTGGCCCGATCAATCCGAGGCCAACCAGCCCCGAGACTTGGGCGAAGACGGCCCACATGGACTCGTCCTGCTGCAGTGGCGGTGGAAATGGCAGGAGGTCTGGGGTCGTTGCGCTCATCCGCCCATGGTGCCACCTGCGGCACCAATCGTGGCTAGTCTCATCAGTGTTGCGAGAGTCGGAAGAGGGAGCGGAAATGGCGAAGTGTGACGTCCCGGGTGCGTCGATGCACTATGAGCAGTTCGGTGAAGGGCACGACGTCGTTTGGGTAGCTGGCGGCGGAAGCCTTGGCAGCGATTGGCATAAGTACCAGATGCCGTTCTTTGAACCGCACTTTCGCAACACGACGTTCGACAACAGAGGCATCGGTCAGACGACGTGCGACGAACCGATGCCGTGGCCCCTCGAGAAGTTCAGCGCCGACACGATCGCGCTGATCGAAAAGGTCTGCGAACCACCTGTCTCACTGGTCGGCATCTCCTTCGGAAGTGCGATCGCTCAGCAGGTCGCGATCGACCGTCCAGACCTTGTGCGGTCAGCGGTCGTGATGGGTACCGGCTCGCGCAGCATCGGCTGGGGCTGGGACTTTCAGGAAGCTGAGATCGAGTTACGCAAGGCAGGCGGACGCCTCGACGGCATGTTCGCGGTCACGCACTACGCGGCCATGCTGTATCCGGCCAAAGTGTTGGGAGACCGTGAGCTGTGGCCCAAGCTTCGCACCGATTTGGAGGAGTGGCTGTCTGGCGAGTCGAACGAGGAGTCGCTGATCCCGCAGTGGGAGTCGTGCCTGCTCTACGACCAGACGGCGCAGCTGCCCGGGTGCCAGGTGCCGATGCATGTGGTCGCGTTTGCCGAAGACATCCAGGCCCCACCACAGGACGGTCAAGAGCTTGCGGAACAGGCCGGCAACGGGATCTACCAAGAGTTCGCTGGCATGGGACACGGGTCGATCTACGGGCACACCCACGACGTCCTGAACCCCTGGATCAAGGCGACGATCGAGGGCCACGTCTGACCGGCAGTCTCCAAGGTTGCACCGAGTCCGGAGTAGGTACCTACGTCGGGGCTGCTGGCTGGTCTTCTGTTCCGGACTCGAGGAGATTCGGCACCGTCAGAGGGTGAGCGTCTGGTTCACGGGCTCTGCATTCCAAGACGCTCAGCTTCGGCCACGATCCCTTCCCAGCCGGCCGAAATGCTGGCGATCTCATCCGCGCTGGCCTGCTCGAACTCGGTCAGCGGCTCGTCGATCCTGGCCACGACCTCCACGTACTTGTCGATGCGGCAGTCGTAGTCGGCCCTCAGCACCTCCTGTTCGAAGGCAAGGAACGTCGCCCACTCGTCGGTCTTCACAAGCTTTGCCGGCGAGACGTCCGGGATCGGCGCCTCGGCCTCAACCATCTGGTGCATCGCGTTCGGGCCGCCGAAGTCATCCCAGTACACGTCATATCCCGCGTCCAGCGTGCAGTTGTCGTAGTCAGCCGACGTCCTGAACTCATCCTCGGCGTCACCCACTAGCCCATAGAGGTCGCCCGGAAGGTCCAACCAGTGAGGTGGATGCCCTGGGTGATTCTTGCGGAGGTGTCGGCACTCTTGGTAGGTATGCTGATAGAACGCCGACTTGTCGTTCCAGTTGATGTCCAGATTGCCGGCACCGAGCCGATCCGACTGCCAATGCTGCCGCGCTGTGAGCAGCGCGAACTTCGACGACGAGGTAGGTCACCGCTTCAAGCTGGACCAGATGTTCCTCGACCTGCTTGGCTGCTGCCAGATTCCCAGCCCCCGGCTGATCATCGGCGGCCACAGCCACGGCGGTGACCATGCCGCCAATCACGAGGGCCGAAGCCCCCACCATCTTCGACCCACCGCATCCGCCGCGGCGTCGCAGATTTGTTCTCATCCATGGCTCCCCTTGGCAAACCGGAATAGGGCAGGGAGCAGGCGTTAGACTGGCACTCCGTGCCATTGAGTGCCAGATTCGTACTGCCAGCCCGACGCCGGAGGTGTCCATGCTCGACGAGCGCAAGCTCTCGGTCCTGCGCGCCATCGTCGAGGACTACGTCTCGACGCGTGAGCCCGTCGGTTCGAAGGCGCTGGCCGAACGGCACGCCCTCGGCGTCTCCCCGGCCACGATCCGCAACGACATGGCACTCCTCGAGGACGAGGGCTACATCACTCAGCCACACACCAGCGCAGGCCGGGTTCCCACCGACACCGGTTACCGCCTCTTCGTCGACCGGCTTGCGACGATCAAGCCCCTGTCGGCGGCTGAACGTCGGGCGATCGGCACCTTCCTCGAGGGCGCTATCGACCTCGACGACATCGTGCTCCGAACTGTTCGGCTGCTCGCCCAGGTCACCGGTCAGGTCGCCGTCGTGCAGTACCCATCACTGACCCGGTCCCAGGTACGGCACGTCGAGATCGTCGCCATGAGTCCCAGACGGCTCATGGTCGTGGTGATCTCGACGACGGGACGCGTCGAGCAGCGTATTCTCGACATCGCTATCGACCTCGATGACGAGACGGTCGCCGAGCTACGCAACCGCATCAACGAGGCCGTCGACGGCAAGCTTCTCTCCGAGATGCCGGACGCCGCAGCGACCGTTGCCGACTCGATGCCGATCGAGGTGCGTCCCGCTGTCGCGGCGATCCTGGCAACCATGGTCGAGTCGTTGGCCGGTGAAGGTGAGGAACGTGTCGTGCTCGCCGGCACCGCGAATCTCGCGCTCTTCGGCACCGACTTCCCCGGCAGCATCCAGCCTGTTCTCGAAGCCCTCGAGGAGCACGTCGTGCTGCTGCGCCTGCTCGGCGAGGCCACCGCGCCCAGCCAAGTAAGCGTGCGAATCGGCCGCGAGCTTCCGGTTGAAGGCCTGTCAACGACATCGCTGGTCAGCTCGACGTACGGCACCGCAGGGGCTGGCCACCTTGGGGTTATCGGACCTACGCGGATGGACTACCCCGGAACGATCGGCGCTGTCCGCGCTGTCGCGCAGTATGTCGGTCGCATTCTGGAGGAGTCGTCGTGAGCGACCACTACGCCACGCTCGGCGTCACGCGTGAGGCGTCCCAGGACGAGATCAAACGTGCCTACCGAAAGCTGGCTCGCGAGCTGCACCCCGACGTAAACCCAGGTTCTGAGGAAAAGTTCAAAGAGGTCGCCGGCGCCTACGAGGTTCTCTCCGACCCGCAGAAGCGCGAGCGTTACGACCTCGGGGTCGATGGTGCCGCCTTCAGTGGGGCACAGGGCTTCGGCTTCGGCGACATCATGGACGCCTTCTTCGGCCAGTCCAGCCCACGCGGCCCGCGTCCGCGTCGAGCACGCGGCCAAGATGCGCTGATCCAGATCGACCTCGAGCTCGCCGACGCCGCGTTCGGCACCAGCCGCGAGCTCACGCTCGACACTGCGGTCGCGTGCGCCACCTGCAAGGGTGCCGGGACTGCCGCCGGCACTGAACCGGTGACGTGCGACATGTGTGGCGGACGCGGAGACATCCAGCACGTTCAGCGGTCGTTCCTGGGTCAAGTCATGACGTCGCGACCCTGCCCGCAGTGCCACGGCTTCGGCATCACCATCCCGCACCCCTGCCCCGAATGTTCAGGCGATGGGCGCGTGCAAATGCGAAGGACGCTGACTGTCAAGATCCCGCCCGGCGTTGACACCGGTACCCGCATCCAACTGACGGGTGAGGGCGAGATCGGGTTTGGCGGTGGCGCGCCGGGTGACCTCTACCTCGAGGTGCTCGTTCTCGACCACCCGCTCTTCGCTCGCCGTGGTGACGACCTGCACTGCACGCTGAACATCCCGATGACCGCCGCCGCGCTCGGCGCCGGCATCTCCCTCGAGCTGCTCGACGGCGTCACGACCGAGGTCGATATTCGCCCTGGCACCCAGTCGGGCCAGCAGATCCCGCTGCTCGGTCAAGGTGTTCCGCAACTGCGCGGTGGCGCGCGCGGCGACGTGATCGTGCACGTGTCGGTCGAGACACCATCTCAGCTTGACGACCGGCAGCGAGAGCTGCTCACCGAGCTCGCCAGCCTGCGCGACGAAGAGAAGCCGACCGGGCAGTTCGCGGCCGGGCAGCAGGGCTTCTTCTCACGGCTCAAGGACGCGTTCAACGGCCGGTGAGCCGCCCCGTCTTCTTCCTCAACTCGGCCCCAGACCTCGTGGCCGGTGCTTTGTGCGTGCTCGACGGGGCCGAGGGTCACCACGCTGCCGTTGTTCGGCGCGTGCGCGTGGGTGAGCAGGTGGTACTCACCGACGGCCGCGGTGCCGCTCTCGACGCCGAGGTGACATCAGTGGGGCGCGGTGAGGTCGTGTGTTCGGTGCGTGCTGCCCGGGCTGTCGAGCCGTCACCACTACGGGTCACAGTCGTCCAAGCCATCCCCAAGGGTGACCGTGGCGAGCTCGCCGTCGACCTGCTGACCGAGGTCGGCGTCGATGAGATCGTCCCGTGGCAGGCCGAACGCTGCGTCAGCCGCTGGAAGGGCGAGAAGGTCGGCCGAGGCCGAGCCAAGTGGGAGGCCGTCGCGCGTGAGGCGGCCAAGCAGTCCCGGCGCACCTGGTGGCCCGTCGTGTCGCCGGTCGCGGACGAGGCTGTCGTCGCCGAGCTGATCGGTGCGGCCGACGTAGCCTGGGTGCTACATGAGGCGGCGATTGAGCCGTTGGCCGCTTTGCTGGCCGGCGGAGTGCAGCCTCTGTCCGGTCGTGCTGTCTTGGTGGTTGGTCCCGAGGGTGGAGTGAGCGAGACCGAGCTGGAGGCCCTTGCGGCAGCTGGGGCCGCCGCGGTCCGGCTGGGACCGTCGGTGCTCCGCACCTCGACGGCAGGTGTGGTGGCCGCCACCCTGGTGCTGGCCGGTACCGAGCCGTGGCGTCGTAGGCTCGATCACTGGCCCGAGGGGAGTACTGATGAGCGCGACCGCTGAGTGCCTGTTCTGCCGGATCGTTTCCGGCGAGATACCCGCCGACGTCGTGCTGGCCACGGACGACACCGTTGCCTTTCGCGACGTTACCCCGCAGGCGCCCACCCACGTGCTGGTCATCCCGCGGCAGCACCATCGAGACATCGCCGCACTCGCGTCCACCGACCCTGGCCTTGCAGGGCGCCTCATGGCCGACGCCGCACAGGTGGCATCGGACCTGGGGTTGGAGGAGTTCCGGCTGGTGCTCAATACCGGAGCAACAGCGGGGCAGTCGGTGTTCCACGTGCACGCCCACGTCATGGCTGGGCGCGACTTCGGCTGGCCCCCTGGATAGCGGGAAGCCCTAGCATGGATCACCTAGACCCACGACAGCCCCGAGACGGAAAGGCGGCGCCCTCACCTTAAGGGGCACCTATGGCAGACAACGCCCGGATCGAGCATCGCGTCGTAGTGCCGACCAGCCTCGACATGGTCTCTCTGCTGGGCTCGGGCGACGTGCTTCTGCGTGAGGTCGAGCGACTCTTCCCTGACGTTGACATCCACGTGCGCGGCAACGACATGCGCTTGACCGGGGCTTCGAGTGAGGTAGGGCTCGTCGAGAGGCTGATTGACGAGATGGTGGCTGTTCTTCGCACCGGCCAGGGCTTGACGGTCGAGGCCGTCGGCCGATCGGTGTCGATGCTCCGCGACCGTGAAGAGGAGAGCCCTGCGGACGTGCTGACGCACAATATCTTGAGTAACCGCGGAAAGACCATCACCGCCAGGACGCTGAACCAGAAGCGCTATGTCGACGCCATCGACAAGAACACGATCGTCTTCGCTGTTGGCCCTGCCGGAACCGGTAAGACGTACCTGGCGGTCGCCAAGGCGGTACAGGCGCTGCAAGCGAAGCAGATCACCCGGATCATCTTGACCCGCCCAGCGGTCGAGGCGGGGGAGCGGCTCGGGTTCTTACCGGGAACCCTCTCGGAGAAGATCGACCCTTACCTTCGGCCGCTCTACGACGCGCTGCACGACATGATGGAGCCAGCCACCATCCCGCGATTGATGTCTGAGGGAACGATCGAGGTTGCCCCCTTGGCCTACATGCGTGGACGCACCCTCAACGATGCGTTCATTATCCTCGACGAAGCGCAAAACACCTCTCCGGAACAGATGAAAATGTTCCTGACTCGGCTGGGCTTCGGCTCGCAGATGGTCGTCACTGGGGACATCACGCAGATCGACCTTCCAGGGGGAACGGCCAGCGGCCTAAAAGTCGTCAAAGGCATTCTGGAAGGAATTGACGACGTCCACTTCACCCAGCTGACGTCCCGCGATGTCGTGCGCCACCGTTTGGTCAGCGACATCGTTGACGCCTACTCGCGCTTCGACGAAGAGCAAGCCGAGCCACACCATCGGCGTCCACGAGGTGTCCGATGAGTGTTGCGATCAACAACGAGTCCGGCGTCGATGTCGATGAGCACGGGTTGGTCAAGCTCGCACAGTTCGTGCTGGCCGAGATGGGCATTCACCCGCTGGCCGAGCTGTCGGTGATGCTCGTCGACGAGCCGGCAATGTCGGCGCTTCACGAGCAGTTCATGGGTGAGCCCGGACCCACTGATGTCCTCGCCTTCCCCATGGACGACTTGCGACCTGTCGCAGATGGAGAGTCCGACGAGACCGAGCTGCTGGGTGACGTGGTGCTCTGCCCCACCATCGCCGAAACACAGGCGCGCACTGCCGGACATGACACAGCGGCCGAACTACGGCTCCTCTGTACGCACGCCATCCTGCACCTCATCGGGTACGACCATCACGACCCGGACGAGGAGCGCGAGATGTTCGGGCTCCAAGCGCGGCTGCTCGGTTCCTGGGCGACGACGGACGTCGCATGACCAGTACTGACATCTGGATGCTCGCCGCCGCCGCCGCGCTCATCGCGGTCGCGGGTGTGTTGTCGGCCGCAGACGCGGCCATCAACCGAGTGTCCAGGGTGAGCCTTGACGCCTATGAACGCGAGGGCCGGCGCGGCGTTGAGTCTTTGCGGCACGTCCTCGGCGATCCGGCGCGCTACGTCAATGTCGCGCTCTTTCTGCGTGCGCTGGCTCGAATCTCGGCGGTGGTGTTGGTTGCCGTTGTGGCCGTTGACGTCCTCGACAGCCGTTGGGAGGCAGTGCTGGTGGCCGTGAGTGTCATGGTGGTCGTCGACTACATTGTCGTCGGTGTTGCCCCTCGCACGCTTGGTCGGCAACATGCTGCGCGCATCGCCCTGGCGACTGCCCCCGTCGTGTACCGACTTGCCAGCGTCCTGGCACCTCTCACCAAACTCTTGATCCTGATCGGAAACGCACTGACACCTGGAAAGGGCTTCCGGGACGGACCTTTCGCGAGTGAAGCCGAGCTGCGTGATCTGGTCGACCTCGCAGAGGAACGCTCACTCATCGAGGACGACGAGCGTCAGATGATTCACTCGGTCTTCGAGCTTGGCGAAACCCTCGCTCGTGAGGTGATGGTTCCGCGCACCGACATGGTGTTCGTTGAACGTCACAAGACACTGCGACAGGCATTGTCGTTGGGCCTGCGAAGCGGGTTCAGTCGCATTCCAGTCATTGGTGACAACGAGGACGACGTGGTGGGCATCGTGTATCTCAAGGATGTCGCCAAGCGCGCCTTCGACCACCGCGATGCAGAGTCGACCGAGAAGGTCGAGTCGGTGATGCGTAGCCCCTTCTTCGTTCCCGACAGTCGGGCAGCGGACGAGCTGTTGAAGGACATGCAGGCCAGCCGCACGCACATCGCCGTTGTTCTCGATGAGTATGGCGGCGTAGCCGGGCTGGTCACGATCGAGGACATCTTGGAAGAGATTGTCGGCGAGATCGCCGATGAGTACGACGTCGAGGGGCCACCTGCCATCGAGCACCTGCCGGACGGCTCGATGCGGGTGAGTGCTCGTCTGCACGTCGACGACCTTGCTGAAGCTCTCGACCTCGATGTCGATGCTGAGGACTTCGAAGACGTCGACACCGTTGGTGGGATGTTGGCGAAGTTCTTGGGGAAGGTGCCAATCCCCGGTGCGACGGTGGAGGCAGCTGGCCTCAAGCTCTGCGCCGAGTCCGCGACCGGTCGACGTAACCAGGTCGGCACCGTTTTGGTCTCACGACTGTCCGAGCCAGCCTCCACTGACGCAGAGGAGAGCGGCGATGAGTGAAGCATCAGACCCGGCTGCCCTTAGCGCTGAGGACGCGAAGCTCGTGACCTTGGCGATGGGCGCCAGGGGGCGGGTGTCTGCGCCTGAAGGTGCCGCCGTTCGCGACGAGACCGGCCGCACGTACGCGTCAGCATCGGTCAGCCTCGTCTCGCTGCATCTGTCCGCGTTGCAGGCAGCGGTGGCTCAGGCCGTGGCGTCCGGAGCGCGCGGACTCGAAGCTGCGGTTCTTGTCGTCGACCACGGCGTCGCTGACGCCGAAGGCATCTCAGCGGTGCGTGACCTGGGGGGAGTCGGGGTGTCCGTCCACCTCGTGGACGCAGCCGGATCCATCAGCAGCGCCACTCACACCTGAACCACCCAGAGCCCTGGCTCAACGAGCCGAGTGCGATGGATCGTCCCCGACGGTCGCCAGCTGGTCCAGCACTCCCTCGGCATGGGGAGACCGGTGGGCGATCTGCGGTTGGACGGGGCCAGAGGGGGAGACGAAGCAAGCGCTGCTAAAGGGTGCGGTACATCACGTGGAGGTCGACGAGTCCTTGGGTCGGATGGTCGAACGCCTTAGGGACTGTGCCGATGACGTCGAACCCCAGTGACTGCCACAGGGCGACTGCCCCTGTGTTCGTCGCGACGACGGCATTGAACTGCATCCCGCGGTACCCGGCGTCCATCGCCCATCGCACGATGTACTCGCCAAGGGCGCGGCCGACACCGCGACCCTGGTGGTCCGGACTCACGATGAAGCTGGCGGTCGCCACATGCGCACCGCGTCCGGGACGGTTAGGGCCGACCTTCGCGGTTCCGACGATCTCGCCGTCCAACTCGGCCACACAGATGTGCCACGGTGCTGGCGCAAGCCAAAGAGCCCGCATCTCCTCGGAGGAGGGTGTTGGCCTCCAGACGTAGGTCTCACCGGCATCCACAGCTGCCTTGACGATGGGCCAGAGAGCTGGCCAGTCGGCTGCCGATGCCGCGCGAATCTGCACGGCGTCAGCCTAGGGCGCCCATCGGAGCTCGTTCGTGGAGACTCGACGCGCAAGAGTGGCACCCAGGGGGACAGTCGACGGGCTTGGGTGCTCTGACAGGATCACCGGGTGACGTACAGGTCAGGGCTGGTCTCAGTAGTGGGACGCCCGAACACGGGCAAGTCGACCCTCGTCAACGCGCTGACCGGTGAAAAGGTCGCCATCACCTCGAGCCGGCCGCAGACCACCCGGCATGTCATCCGCGGAGTGGTGCACCGTCCAGCAGGGCAGCTGGTCCTCGTCGACACCCCTGGACTGCACAAGCCACGCACCCTGTTGGGCCAACGGCTCAACGACGAGGTGCGCCATGCCCTGGCTGATGTGGACGTCGTTGCCGTGACGCTGCCTGCCAACGAGTCGATCGGCCCCGGCGACCGGAGGGTCACCGCCGAGGCGGCAGCGGTCAAGCGCGCACCCAAGGTCGCCGTTGTCACCAAGACCGACCTAGTCACCCCCGACCAGCTCATGGTTCATCTGGTGGCCGTAGCGGCGCTCGCTGAGCAGAATGGCTTCACGTGGGACGAGGTCATTCCGATCTCGGCGCGCACCGGCGAACAGGTCGACCTGCTCACCGACCTTCTGATCGGTCTCCTTCCTGAGGGCGAGGCGTTCTTCCCGGCCGACCAGGTCACCGACGAGCCGGACGACGTCCGGATCGCCGAGCTCATTCGAGAAGCAGCCCTGGAGGGTGTGCGTGACGAGCTGCCGCACTCGATCGCGGTCATGGTCGAAGAGATGCGGCCACGCGAAGACCGCCCGCCTGGACGTCCCCTGACCGACATTCACGCAACGCTCTACGTCGAACGGACGAGCCAGAAGGCGATCATCATCGGCCACAAGGGGTCCCGGCTGCGCGATGTCGGGCAGACTGCGCGCCGTGACATCGAGGCGTTGTTGGGGGTGCCGGTCTACCTCGACCTGCACGTCAAGGTGGCCAAGGATTGGCAACGCGACCCCAAGCAGCTGCGCAAGCTGGGGTTTGACTAGCCGTCGGACTGTGGAGCCGCCGCCGGTTCGGCTGCCGGCTCATTGTCAGTGACCGGTCTGGCGCGATGGTCGTCGTGCTCCATCTCCGGAATCAACTCATACCGCCGACCGTAGGTCTCGATGATGGCCTGCACGCTAGCAACGATGGGGATCGCAATCAGCGCCCCAAGCGCCCCTGCGAGCGCGCCACCGACGATGACGGCGCCGAAGGCAACAGCCGGATGGATGTCCATGGTCCGGTTGCTGACGCGCGGTGAGAACAGGTAGTTCTCGACCTGCTGGTACACGATCACGAAGATGACGACGAGAACTCCGTCGAGGCTGCTGCTGCTGAACGCAATCAGCACGGGAAGTGCCCCACCGAGGTAGGTGCCGAGAGTGGGGATGAACTGCGAAACGATACCGGTCCAGATACCGAGCGGGAGCCAGTAGGGGACGTCAATGATCAGCAGGAAGGCCGACGTGCTGAACGCTGCGAGCACGGCCAGCACCAACCGCGAGACCACGTAGCCGCCGGTCTTCTCGATAGCGATCCGCCATACCTGATCGATCACCCGCTGGCTCTGGGCCGGTAGCCAGGACGCAACCGTGCGACGCAGTTGGGGGCCTTGGGCCGAGAAGTAGAACGCGAACAGCAAAACCGTGAAGAGGTCGAAGACCACTCCGACGAGTGAGGTGAAGAAGCCGAAGAGCCCGAGGCCGATGGTGGACGCCCAGTCAGCGACTCGCTCGGGGGTGATCTGCAGCAGGTCGGTGAGCTGAGTGGGATCAAAGCTGGTGTTGAAGGTCTGGTTGACCCAGTCGACCAGGGTGGTGAGGGTGTCGGGAAGTGCCTTAAGCAGGCTGACCACCTGCTCGATGAAGATCGCGCCGAACACCGCCGAGAAGGCGACGATCGTGAGGAAGAGGCTGATCATCACGATGCCGGTGCCACCTCCCCGCTTGATGCCGCGCCGGGCCATCCACGAGACGGCCGGCTCCATGGCGATGGCGAAGAGCCAGGCCAGCAGCAGCAGGAAGAGCAGGTGCCGGACGCCGAAGAAGAGCCACTCGAAGACTTGGATGAACAAGACGACGGCGATCACGGCCACGGCCACCCGCCGGATGAGGCGCGGGTCAGAGATGGCCGCCGCCACGACGCGGGCGGTGCGCCTGGCGGCAGTGTCGCTACGGTCGGTTGCGGCCTGCGGCGGGTTGGATCCACTCATGGGGAGACGGTAGTCGACTACGCCACCAGGATCAGCCATGCGCGCCGGAGGCCCTGAGGTACACTCATGTAGATGCTGAACGTGCGCCTGCTTCTTCGCAGCCGCGGCGAGGCCTAGCCCGACCGGTCTCCTCGCCGCGGAGTTGCGTGCGCCTCCGGTCATGGCCCGCCCAGCAGATCCGAGGAGACCCACTCCGATGTCGCAGAACCAGCATCAACGCTCGACCGGTCAGTCTTCCGTCGGCCAGCCCCGCGTTCAGCAGCCGACCACCATGCCGATCCACAAGTACGCAGCCTTCCCCCCGATCGACCTTGCCGACCGCACCTGGCCGAGCGCGGTGATCACCGAAGCTCCCCAGTGGTGCTCGGTCGACCTGCGCGACGGTAACCAGGCGCTCATCGATCCGATGAGCCCAGCTCGCAAGCGGAAGATGTTCCAGCTGCTTGTCGACATGGGCTTCAAGGAAATCGAGGTCGGCTTCCCCTCGGCGTCCCAGACCGACTTTGACTTCGTCCGTGAGTTGATCGAAGAAGACTTGATCCCCGACGACGTCGTCATCCAGGTGTTGACGCAAGCCAGGGAGCACCTGATCGAGCGGACGTATGAGTCGATCAGGGGCGCCAAGCGAGCAATCGTCCACCTCTACAACTCCACGTCGACGTTGCAACGTCGCGTTGTTTTCGGTCTCGACAAGGACGGCATCAAGGACATCGCCGTGCAGGGCGCGCGGATCTGCAAGAAGTTCGAGGAGACCGTCCCTGAAGTCGATGTCGCCTATGAGTACTCGCCCGAGTCATTCACTGGAACCGATCTGCCGTATGCGGTCGAGGTCTGCAACGCGGTGATCGAGGAGTGGGCGCCGACTCCTGGCCGAAAGGTCGTTATCAACCTCCCGGCTACCGTCGAGATGGCCACCCCGAACGTGTACGCCGACCAGATCGAGTGGATGCATCGCAGCTTGGCCCGCCGCGACTCCGTCGTCCTCTCACTGCACCCGCACAACGACCGCGGCACTGCCGTGGCTGCCGCTGAGCTCGGTTACATGGCTGGCGCTGACCGCATCGAGGGCACTCTCTTCGGTAACGGCGAGCGCACCGGCAACGTCTGCATCGTGACGCTCGGGCTGAACCTGTTCAGCCAGGGGATCGACCCGATGCTCGACTTCAGTGACATCGATGAGATCCGACGCATCACCGAGTACGCCAACCAGCTCCCGGTTCACCCCCGCCACCCCTACGGTGGCGACCTCGTCTACACCGCTTTCTCCGGCTCTCACCAGGACGCCATCAAGAAGGGGTTCGACGCGCTGGCAACCGATGCCGAGGCCGCAGGCAAGACCGTGGACGACATCTCGTGGGCGGTTCCCTACCTGCCGATCGACCCCAAGGACGTCGGCCGCAGCTACGAGGCCGTCATCCGCGTCAACAGTCAGTCCGGCAAGGGAGGCGTCGCCTACATCATGAAGGCTGAGCACCAGTTCGATCTTCCACGCCGGTTGCAGATCGAGTTCAGCCACGTCGTCCAGCAGCACACCGATAACGAGGGTGGCGAGGTGACCGCCGAAGAGATGTGGGCCATTTTCGAGCGTGAGTTCCTCGCTGATGGCGCTTCACTTCAGCTCAACGCCGTGCACACGTCGAGTGCGCAGGGTGAGAAGGAGGCCCTCCGCGTCGGGATATACCTCGACGGTGAGCGGTGCGAGCTCGAGGGGCACGGCAACGGACCGATCGCGGCTTTCGTCAACGCGCTGTCCACGATTGGCAAGGATGTCCGCGTCCTCGACTATGCCGAGCACGCGATGAGCTCTGGCGGCGACGCGAAAGCAGCCGCCTACCTCGAGTGCGCTATCGACGGCCAGGTGTTCTGGGGGGTCGGGGTCGATCCGAACATCCTCACAGCGTCGCTGAAGGCGATCGTCAGTGCGCTCAACCGGGCAGCCCGAATCCCCTGACCAGCGCGGCTACTCCGGAACAGCCACGCAGGCTGTTCCGATACGGCCGAAGCCGACCCGTTCATAGACCCGGGCCACCGCGTCGTCGTCGGCGCTGAGGAAGATCACCTCGATACCGCGTCGGATCGCATCGGCCACCAACGTGTCCGTGACAGCCGCCCCCAAACCCCGTCGACGGGCACTCGGAACGGTGCCGACACCGACGACCTCGGTGACGTCTCCCACCGGATTGTGACCGCCCGAGCACAACACCCCGTGCTCGTCCTCGGCGACAACGAGCACCGAGTGCCCGTCGCGGATCAGCTGTCGAAGGTCTTCGGACGCCTCGGGTGCGCGCTGCTCGACCGCAGTGTCTCGCTCGGCTGCGCCAACGTCGCTGATGTCGGTTCCCGGCGCTGCGAACGCCAGCCGGCCGACGATCTGAGCGGCTGGGATGACCGGGTCGTCGGGGTTGTCGATCCGGCGAATCCGAAGGCCGGCGGGAACCGGGACGGCGAGTGGGTCGTGGTGCACCAGTAGAGGGTGCTCGCTGATTCGGAGGCCGGCGTCGCGGCAGGCGGTACTGAGGTCGGGGGCGATCTCGGTGAGCCACTCGATGGTTTCTGGCAGGCCGAGATCGCGTTGCCGGGCGCGAAGCGCGATGACGTCTGCGGCCGTCACGTAGCCAGAGGCCCAACCCAGACTCGGCCTGGCGTAGAACGGGTGGGTCAACCGGGACCGGAAGAGCGTGAAGGGGCCGACCGCCTCCACGTCAGCGCGGGCTCGGGGAACGGCATCCAGGTAGCGCTCGATCCGGCCGATCAACCCGTGCGCTTCAGTGCTCATGGCACGATCTTGGCCGACTCGCCGGGGCCACGGCTACCCATCCCCTCAAGCGAGGAGAGAATGGCCCGGTGAGTCTGTATCGAGATGAGGGCGTTGTGCTGCGCACCCAGAAGCTGGGTGAGGCCGACCGCATCATTACGGTGCTGACCAAGAACTATGGCCGGGTCCGGGCGGTGGGCAAAGGCGTCCGGCGCACCTCGTCGAAGTTCGGCGCCAGGCTCGAGCCGTTCAGCCATATCGACGTTCAGTTCTATGCCGGCAAGTCCCTGGACATCGTGACGCAGGTCGAGTCGCTGGCGGCCTACGGCGCCTCCATTGCTGACGACTACGGCAGGTACACATCCGGCACTGCCATGCTGGAGACCGCTGAGCGGCTGACCGACGCCGAGAAAGAACCCGCCGTCCAGCAGTACCTGTTGTTGGTGGGCGGCCTGCGAGCGCTGTCTGCCGGCGAGCACAACCCGGGGGCGGTTTTGGACGCGTATCTGCTCAGGTCGTTGGCCGTCGCGGGATATGCGGCGAGCTTCGACGACTGCACCCGCTGCGGTGCCCCAGGGCCGCACCGCTGGTTCTCGGTCGAGTCAGGGGGATCGGTCTGCGGCGACGACCGGCCAGCGGGGTCAGCAACGATCAGCGCTGAGTCACTGACGGTTCTGTCGGCGCTGCTCACCGGTGATTGGGCCGTCGTGGACTCCGCAGACCCGCGGCACCTGCGGGAGAGCACGGGCATCGTTGCGGCCTATACCCAATGGCACCTCGAACGCGGCCTCCGCTCGCTGCGCTTGGTGGAACGCACGTGAGCCGACGTCGCGTCGTCACCCCGCCCAACCCGCACCCCAGCGGCGTCCGAGCGCCTGCCGTTCCCGCAGATCTGGTTCCGCGTCACGTTGCGGTCGTCATGGACGGCAACGGGCGATGGGCCAAGGCCAGAGGACTGCCCCGCACCGAGGGTCACAAGGCTGGCGAGACCGCCCTCTTCGACCTCGTCGAAGGCGCGATCGAAGTCGGCGTGAAGTACCTGTCGGCGTACGCGTTCAGCACCGAGAACTGGAAGCGCTCACCTGACGAGGTGCGCTTTCTCATGGGGTTCAACCGCGACGTCATCCGGCGGCGTCGCGACGAGATGAACGCGATGGGCGTCCGGGTGCGATGGGCGGGACGACGGCGGCGGCTCTGGAAGAGCGTCATCGACGAGTTGGAGGAGGCCGAGCAGCTCACACGCAACAACAAGGTGCTGACACTCACCATGTGCGTTAACTATGGCGGGCGTGCCGAGATCGCTGACGCTGCGGCGTCGATCGCATGGGCGGTGTCCGAGGGGCGACTCGACCCAACCCGGGTTGATGAGCGAACCCTCGCGCGCTTTCTCGACGAGCCAGACCTGCCGGACGTCGACCTCTTCATCCGCAGTTCCGGCGAGCAGCGCATCTCCAACTTCTTGCTCTGGCAGAGCGCATACGCCGAGCTGGTCTTTCTCGACGAGCTCTGGCCCGACATCGACCGGCGTCACCTCTGGAAGGCGATCGAGCAGTACGCCGCCAGAGACCGCCGCTACGGGGGAGCCGACCCAACCCCATTGGGCTGAGCGGACACGGCGGACATGGCGGACATGGCCCGACTGAGCTTCCTGGGCCCGACGCAGGGTTTAGGACGCGCAGTCGGGGCAGACGCCGTAGATCTCGATGGTGTGGTTGATGTCAGCGAAGCCGTGGCGCTTGGCGACCTCTTCGGCCCACGACTCGACCGTGGGGCTGTCTACCTCGATGGTGCGCCCACAACGTCGGCAGACCAGGTGGTGATGGTGCTCGGTGGTGCAGCGGCGGTACATCGCCTCGCCGTCGTCGGTGCGGATGACATCGACCTGTCGGGCCTCGGCCAACGACTGCAGGGTGCGGTAGACGGTGGTCAGCCCTACGGTCGAGCCGTTGTCGCGGAGCCTGCCATGGATATCTTGGGCGCTCGTGAACTGATTCAAGCTGTCGAGCATGTCGAGAACGGCCACCCGCTGGCGGGTATTGCGCTGAGGGGTGCCGGCACCTTCACCGGTGCCCATGGTGCTGCCCCTCCTGGGCGTGCCGGACTGCATCCAGCACGATGTGAGCGACGTGCTCGTCGGTGAGCTGGTAGGCCACTTCGCGCCCGCGCCGGACGCCTTCGACGAGGTCGGCGCCGCGCAGCACACGTAAGTGCTGGCTGATGAGCGGTTGGGGCAGATTGAGCTTCTCGACGAGCTCATGGACGCACCGTTCACCGTCGGCGAGCTCGGTGACCAGCGCGATGCGAACCGGGGATGCGAGCGCTCGAAAGAGCTCGCCTGCTTCGTCGTACGCATCGACCATGGGGGGTTCAGTCACATGCGAAGATTGCCATACATGCATGGCTTGAAGCAACTCACGTGACGGTGCGTCGGCGGCGGGTCTGGCGTCGAACCCCCGTCACGACCGCGGTTGCCGCGAAGAGTGCGATGGCGGTGAGCACGATCGAGCCGCCGGACGGTGTGTTGGTGTAGTACGACGAGGTGACGCCGACCACGGCACAACCCAGGCCGATGGCCAGCGACAGCGCGAACGCTGATCGGAAGCTGCCCGCGACCAGTTGCGCGGTGGCGACGGGGACGACCATGAGCGCGCTGATCAGGAGCAAGCCGACAACGCGCATCGACACCACGACGGTGGTTGCGGTCAGCACCGCGAGCACCAGGTTGAGCGGCAGCACGGGCATCCCGCTCGCTCGTGCGTACTCCTCGTCGTTGGCGACCGCGAAGAGATGCCGACCCAGCCCGATCGTGATCAGCAGGATGAACGCGGCCAGGACAGCGAAGACGCCGAGGTCTTGCGCCGTGGTTGTGGTGATAGCTCCGAAGAGGTACTGGTTGAGGCTGGCCGCGCTGCCTCCGGGTGCCTTGGCGATCAGCACGACGCCACCTGCAATGCCGCCGTAGAACATGATGGCCAGTGCCAGGTCGCTGGTCGTGCGTCCGCGGTCGCGCAGCAGCTCGATGGTGATGGCTCCAGCGGCGGCGGTCAGCAGTGCCACCCAGATGGGAGCCCATCCCGTGAGCAGTCCCAGTGCGACACCGGTCAGTGCGACGTGGCCCATGCCGTCGCCCATCAGGGCGAGTCGGCGCTGCACCAAGAAGATGCCCACGCTGGGGGCTGCTAGCCCAACGAGCACCGCGGCCATGATGGCCCGCTGCATGAAGTCGTATTGCAAGAACTCCACGGTTCAGCCCCCCGTCCGCATGTCCGGTCCCAGTGGCTCGTGCGGCGGGTCGTCTGGATGGTCGTGGTGCGCAAAGGGTTCACTGGCGGCCAGCAGGATCGCTTGGGTCGGGTCGCCGTCGTACTCGATGCGACCGTGGCTGACCCAGACGACCCGGGTGAGGTGCGGGCTGAAGGGTTCCAGGTCGTGAGTGACGACGGCGATCGTTACCCCTTGGCGGCTCAGCTCACCGAGCACGTGGACCAGAGCGGCCTGCGAGTCGACGTCGATGCCGGCGGTTGGCTCGTCGAGCAGGAGCAACTCGGTCTCTGCCGCGAGCGCCCTGGCGATCAGCACCCGGCGTTGCTGCCCCCCGGACAGTTGGTGGACCGGCCGCGAGGCGAGATCGCTGATGCCGACCCGTTCCATGGCTCCGCTGACTGCCGACCGGTCCACCGCTTTGGGTAACCTCCACAGCCCTGAGCGCGGGAGGCGTCCGCTGGAGACCACCTCGCAGACGGTGGCTGGGATCGGCCCACCGGCGGTGTGCCGCTGTGGAACGTAGCCGATCCGCCAGCGCTCGTGGTACTGGTCGGCTGGGACGCCGAAGAGGTCGAGTTCACCGGCGGAGCGGGACGCCAGCCCAAGAAGCGACCTGACAAGCGTCGACTTTCCCGAGCCGTTGGGTCCAACGATCGCGGTGAACTCGCCGGCGCAAATGGCGAAGTCGACATCACGCAGAACGGTGGCGTCTTCATAACCGAGCGTTGCTGCGCGCAGCTCGACGAGCGCTGGGGTTAGCGGCAGGGCAACCCCGCCTTGATGTTGGCCAGGTTCGACTCCATGACTTGCAGGTAGTCGTCGCCTTGCGACGAATCGGTCAGACCCTCCAGAGGGTCGAGGACGTCGGTGCTGGCTCCGGTGGCATTCGCAACCGTCTCGGCGACATCTGGACTGACCAACGTTTCGTAGAAGATCGTCTGAACGTCGTTGTCGGCGACGAACTCGGTGACAGTAGCGAGCTCTTGCGGGTTGGGCTCGGTGTCTGGGGAGAGGCCAGTGAGCCCGACCTGCTCGAGACCGTAAGCGTCGGCCAGGTAACCGAACGCGGTATGGCTAGTGACCAGCTGACGCCGCTCACAGTCGGCCAGTCCTTTGCGGAAGTCGGTGTCGAGGTGCTCGAGTTCGCTGCGTAACTTGGCGGCGTTGGCCTCGAAGGTGGCCTGCGCCGGCGGGTCGAGCTGGCTCAACGCGGCGGCAACGTCGTCAGCGACGTCGGCCATGCGCATCAGGTCGAGCCAGAAGTGCGGGTCGGTGAGCGCGTCGCCGTCGGTCTCGTCGGTCTGGTAGGTCAGCGAGAGGTCGGCTGCGTCGCTGACGTCGAGCACCTGCCCGCCGGACTTCTGGGCCACGGCGTCGTCGACGGCTGGCTGGAAGTCTGCAAGGTAGATCGCGAGGTCTGCGTCGGTGAGTGCGCCGAGGTCCTGGGGGGCGAGCTCGAGATCGTGCGGCTCGGCGCCGGGCTTGGTGAGGTTGGTGACGGCGACGCGGCCGCCGCCGACCTGTTCGGCGACGAACTGGAGCGGGTAGAAGGAAGCCACGACGTCCCAGCTTTGCGAGGAGCCAGGGTCGGCGGTCTCGCCGGAGCTGCACGCAGAAAGTGCCAGCAATCCCGTGAGTGCGGTCACGACCGGACGTGCAACAGAGCGTGGGACTGAGAGTCGGCGGTGCGGCATGGCCCCACCCTGGCTTAAATGAAAACGATTGTCAAAGTCGTTAGCGCCCCATGAACTTACCGACCGCTAGGTAGACCAGCACCCCAACGGTGAACAGCCGGAGGATGCGTCCCAGCGGCGAGACGTGTGACCAGCCAAGGCTGGCCAACCAGGCGAGGAAGAGCGCCAGGATCAGCAAGAGCAGCCCGCCGATCGCGTTCTCCAGGTAGAGGCCGGCGAAGAGCAGCGCGCCGAGCACGATGAGGAAGAGCCACCGTGGAATGAGGCTGAGGCGCACCAGCCAGGGAGCGCTGATCCGCTCGAGCGCTGAGGGTGTGCTGTCGTCGGCCATGGTTCCTCGCGGGCTGTGCGTCGGCTGGGTGGGCACCTCCATCGTCGCCCACGACCTTGCTCGCCGTCGGACCGGGGCGATGCGCCAGGATGTGTGCGTGGCCGACTGGGTGGTGGTGATGCGCTTTGCGGCCGCAGCCGACGGCGCTGGTCAGTTCTGTGACGAGGCCAGCCAGGTGGCGCGTTTGTTGGCAGGTTTCGACGGCTGTCGCGGTGTTGAGGTCGCGCGGGCGTCCGACGACCCTTTGCTATGGGTGATGGTCGTCAGGTGGGACTCGGTTGGCAGCTATCGCAGGGCGCTGTCGTCGTACGAGGTGAAGCTGAACGCCGTGCCCTTCCTGTCGCGGGCAATCGACGAGCCAACGGCCTTCGAGGTGCTGTACGGGATAGACGCAGCGGGCGAGCGTGCGACGTCCGGCGACCTCGCGGGTGACGCGGGGACGGTCGAGCGCTCCCGATAGCCTGAAGGCTCACCGCCGACACCTCGCCGGACGGCCAGTGTGATGGCTGGCGCACCAGTCGCGCAGAAAGCAGGGAGCCTCGTGGCCGCCGACCTGATCGACAACATCGTCTCGCTCTGTAAGCGCCGAGGCTTCGTCTACCCGAGTTCTGAGATCTACGGCGGACAGCGCGCGGCCTGGGACTACGGCCCCCTTGGCGTTGAGATGAAAGAGAACGTCAAGCGCCAGTGGTGGCAGTCGGTCGTGCGCGAGCGCGACGACGTCGTCGGCGTCGACACCTCGGTGATCCTTGCGCCTGAGGTGTGGGAAACCTCCGGACATGTCGCGGCGTTCGCCGATCCGCTGACCGAGTGCACGTCGTGCCACAAGCGCTTCCGTGCTGACCACCTGGAGGAGGCCTTCGAGGCTAAGCACAAGAGGGCTCCGGAGTCGCTCGCTGAGGTTAACTGCCCGAACTGCGGGAACAAGGGGCAGTTCACCGAGCCGAAGCAGTTCAACGGGATGCTGAAGACACACCTCGGCCCTGTTGAGGACGGCACGGGGGCTGCGTATCTACGGCCCGAGACCGCCCAGGGAGTCTTTGTCTCGTTCGCCCAGGTGTTGCAGACCTCGCGGCGCAAGCCACCGTTCGGGATCGCCAACATCGGCAAGGCATTTCGCAATGAGATCACGCCGGGCAACTTCATCTTCCGCACTCGCGAGTTCGAACTCATGGAGGTGGAGTTCTTCGTCAAGCCTGGAACCGACGAAGAGTGGCACCAGCGGTGGATCGACGACCGGATGGCGTGGTACACCGACCTCGGCATCTCGCCAGACAACCTCCGGTTCTACGAGCACCCGGCCGAAAAGCTGTCGCACTACTCCAAGCGCACCGTTGACCTTGAGTATCGGTTCAAGTTCGGTGGCCAAGAGTTCAGCGAGCTCGAAGGCGTCGCCAACCGCACTGACTTCGACCTCAAGGCGCATGCGGAGGCCTCGGGTCAGGACCTGTCGTTCTTCGACCAGGAGGAGGGGGAGCGCTGGTACCCGTATGTGGTCGAGCCGGCGGTGGGCGTCAACCGGGCCATGCTGGCCTTCCTGCTGGATGCGTACGCCGAGGACGAGGCGCCCAACGCAAAGGGCGGCGTCGACAAGCGCACATTGCTGCGCCTCGACTCGCGCCTGGCTCCGGTCAAGGTGGCCGTACTGCCGCTGTCGCGGAACGCCGACCTGTCACCAAAGGCGCGCGACGTGGCGTCAGCGTTGCGCAAGCGATGGAACGTCGACTTCGACGATGCCGGCGCGATCGGACGCCGCTACCGGCGCCAGGACGAGATCGGCACGCCCTACTGCGTCACGGTCGACTTCGACTCCATCGATGACCACGCCGTCACGGTCCGCGAGCGCGACACCATGAAGCAGGAACGCATCGGGATCGACGGCCTCGTCGAATTCCTTGCCCCCCACCTGCCCACCTTCTAGACACGAAGAACTGACGAGACTGCTCCCGTGAAGAGTTTCCGTCGGTTCCGGTTCGAATTCAGGGCTCAAATGGACGGTAACTCTTCACGTGGATGTGTGCGTCGCTCGGCAGT
This sequence comes from Actinomycetes bacterium, assembly GCA_027118455.1. GTDB lineage: Bacteria > Actinomycetota > Actinomycetes > JAHEKZ01 > JAHEKZ01 > JAHEKZ01. Next base: position 14,171 of record JAJAYZ010000082.1, on the reverse strand, counting down.
GCAACGGTGGTGGGGATGACGCCGCTGAAGCCGCTGAAGCTGGGTGGCATCGAGTTGTCGGTGCCTGTTGTGCTGGCTCCGATGGCCGGGATCACCAACGCCGCGTTCCGTCGGTTGGCAGCCGAACAAGGTGCTGGCCTGTACGTGTGCGAAATGATCACCAGTCGCGGGCTCGTCGAGCGCCAGGCCAAGACGCTCTCCATGCTGGCATTCGACGCCATTGAGGCCACCCGCTCGGTACAGCTGTACGGCGTCGACCCCCGGTACGTCGGCGAGGCAGTGCGCATCCTCATCGGTGAGTTCGGGGTCCACCATGTCGACTTCAACTTCGGTTGCCCGGTGCCCAAGGTCACCCGCAAAGGCGGAGGAGCGGCCTTGCCGTGGAAGCGCGACCTGCTGCGCGCCATCCTCACCGAGGCGGTTCGCGCCGCGGCGCCGAGCGACGTTCCCGTCACGATGAAGATGCGGATGGGCATCGACCGCGACCACCTCACCTACCTCGATGCCGGGCGCATCGCCGAGGACGTCGGCTGCGCTGCCATCGCCCTGCACGGACGCACCGCAGCACAGCACTACTCGGGGCAGGCTGACTGGACATCGATCGCCGCACTCACGCAGCACGTCGGCATCCCGGTGCTGGGTAACGGTGATATCTGGGAGGCACGCGATGCGCTACGCATGCTGTATGAAACCGGGTGTGACGGCGTCGTCGTCGGACGCGGTTGTCTGGGTCGTCCATGGCTGTTTCGCGATCTGGCTGCCGCACTAGCCGGTGAGCCGATCCCAGCCCCGCCCCACCTCGGTGAGGTCGTGCTGATGGTCCGGCGTCACGGTGAGCTGCTCGCCGAGCTTATGGGTGAGGGTCGCGGCATGGCCGACCTCCGTAAACACATGGCCTGGTACTTCAAGGGGTTCGTCGTCGGAGGTGAGACGCGAGCTGCGCTCGGCAGGGTGTCTACGCTCGCTGAGCTCGACGCGTTGCTGGCGCAGGTCGACATCGACCAGACCTTCCCCGCGTCCGAGGTCGGCGCGCCGCGTGGGCGCCAAGGGTCACCGCGTCGGGTGGTGCTTCCTGAGGGGTGGCTGGACGACCAGCGCTGCGACCTCCTCGGCGCCGATGCCGAGCTTGACGTCAGCGGCGGCTGACCGATCGTCAGCTGCCCGTTTGCTGCCGACAACGAGCCCTGCCCAAAAGAGGGTCTTCCGGCCCGGACCAGGCACGTCGACCCGCGGATACGGTGGGGGTACGCACTAGCAGCCGGGAGGCCCCATGCGCTACGTCTACGCGTTCGCCGAAGGCAGCAAAGACGACAGGGACCTGCTGGGCGGCAAGGGGGCCAACCTTGCCGAGATGACGTCGCTCGGGCTCCCGGTCCCACCCGGCTTCACCATCACCACCGAGGCATGCCGGGCGTTCCGAACGCTGGGGCAATCTCCGGATGGTCTGGATTCGGAGGTACGTGATCACCTTGGGCGGCTCGAAGGTGCCATGGGACGCCGACTCGGTGATGCCTCGGCCCCCTTGCTGATCTCGGTCCGGTCGGGGGCGAAGTTCTCGATGCCGGGAATGATGGAGACCGTACTCAACATCGGGCTCAACGACGAGACTGTCCTGGCTGGGAGCGCTGGCTCAAACGATGAGCGGTTTGCCTGGGACTCCTATCGCCGACTGCTGCAGATGTTCGGTCGCACCGTCCTCGATGTGCCGGGCCAACGCTTCGACATCGTCCTCGACAAGGCCAAGGCCGACGCCGGTGCCGCACGCGACATCGATCTCACGCCCGATCAGCTTCGCGACGTCGTCGCGAGATACAAGGACGTCATACTCGAGAGCACCGGACATGCCTTCCCTCAGGACCCGTTCGACCAGCTCGATGCCGCCGTTCTGGCAGTCTTCCGCTCCTGGGACGGCGACCGCGCCAAACTCTACCGGCGTCAAGAAGGCATTCCCGATGACCTTGGCACAGCCGTCAACGTGATGGCCATGGTCTTTGGCAACCGCGGTGAAGACAGTGGCACAGGAGTCGCCTTCACTCGCGACCCAGCGAGCGGGGCGGTAGGCGCCTACGGCGACTACCTGCCGAATGCGCAGGGCGAAGACGTCGTGTCGGGCATTCGAAACACCATGTCGCTGGATGACCTCGCACAGCGCCACCCTCAGCAGCATGCCGACCTGCTCGCCAACATGAATCGCCTCGAGACGCACTACCGCGATCTGTGCGACATCGAGTTCACCATCGAACAGGGCCGGCTCTGGATGCTGCAGACCCGGGTCGGGAAGCGAACGCCGGAGGCGGCGTTTCGGATCGCCATCCAACTGGTCGACGAGGGTTTGATCGACATGGATGAGGCGCTCCGACGCGTGAGCGGCGCTCAGTTGGCTCGGTTGATGTTCCCGCAAGTCGACCCGGCCGAGGCTGGGCGACCATGGGTGACGGGTGTGCCGGCATCACCGGGGGCCGCTGTTGGCAACGCGGTCTTCGACTCCAAGCGGGCCGCTGTCCGTGCGGCCGCTGGTGAGCGGGTTGTTCTTGTGCGGCGTGAAACCAACCCTGAGGACCTCGGCGGGATGATCGCCGCGCAAGGGATCCTCACGAGTCGGGGCGGCAAGACGTCGCACGCAGCGGTCGTCGCGCGTGGCATGGGTAAGCCCTGCGTCGTTGGCGCTGAGTCGCTGGTGGTCGACGAAGAGGCGCGCATCGCCATTGGTCCAGACGGGGTCACGTTGAAGGAGGGTGATCCCATCTCGCTCGACGGCATCGCTGGTGCGGTCTTCCGCGGCGAAGTCGCCGTCGTACCGTCGCCGGTTGTCAGTTCGTTGGACTCGATCGAGGACCTTCGCCATGCCGATGACCCCGTCGTGGCGGCCGTGGCGCGCCTGATGAAGCACGCTGACGACGTCCGTCGGCTTGGCGTTCGAGCGAATGCAGACACTGGTGAAGACGCCGCTCGCGCGAGGCGCATGGGGGCGTCCGGAGTCGGGCTGGCTCGGACCGAGCACATGTTCTTGGGCGACCGAAAGCAACTCGTGGTGCGACTGGTGCTTGCGAAGACCGACGCCGAACGGGCGATCGTTTACGAAGAACTCTTGCCGCTGCAGCGTCGCGACTTCACCGACCTTCTGGCCGAGATGGATGGGTTGCCCGTCACAGTTCGGCTCCTCGACCCTCCGCTGCATGAGTTCCTCCCCGACCTCACCGAACTGTCAGTCAAAGTGGCGCTGGAGGACATTCGGGGCAACCGCGACTCCGAGCACCATCAGCTGCTGGAGGCAGTCCGCGTCATGCATGAGGCGAACCCGATGATGGGGTTGCGTGGAGTGCGCCTCGGGCTCGTGCTGCCGGGGCTGTACGGCCTGCAGGTGCGGGCGATGGCAGAGGCCACCGCCGATCGCATCGCTGCCGGGGGCTCACCGCTTCCGGAGATCATGGTCCCCTTGGTTGCTGCACGGACCGAGTTGGCGCTGGTACGGGATGAGGCCGAACGCGTGATCGCGTCGGTGGCTGAAGAGCGGGGAGTTGATCTGGAGATCTCGATCGGGACGATGATCGAGCTGCCGCGCGCCGCCATTCGTGCGGCAGACCTCGCGCAGGTTGCTGAGTTCTTCTCGTTCGGCAGCAACGACTTGACGCAGACGACCTGGGGGTTCAGCCGCGATGACGTCGAAGGGGCCTTCTTCACCACCTATCTGAACGCGAATATCTTCAGCGTTTCACCGTTCGAGACCATCGACGCCGATGGTGTTGGCGCATTCATCCGGATGGCCGTCGAGGCAGGTCGTGCTGTGCGGCCCTCGATCAGCCTGGGCGTCTGCGGAGAACACGGCGGTGATCCGGCGTCGATTCACATGTTCCATGACTGGGGACTCGACTACGTCTCGTGCTCACCATTTCGGGTACCGATCGCCCGGTTGGAAGCGGGTCGGGCGGCCATCGCCGCCGATGCCAGCGACACCCGCTGACGCACCCCCGACAACGTGTGAGTTCGTGGTCGGGCCATAGGAGCCGCCATCCTCCACGTTGTTGGTGGTGTCAGGGGAGTCGCGTAGGGTCCGAGGCGTGGGCGAGACAATGGGGGGATACGACGACGTGGACGTCGCGCGTCGCGTCGTCGAGAGTGGCAAGAGCAGCAGGCGCAGCGCCTTCGCTCGCGACCGCGCCCGCGTCCTGCACTCGTGGTCGCTGCGCCGGCTGGCGGCCAAGACGCAGGTCGTCGTCCCCTGGGAGAGCGACTTTCCGCGTACCCGGCTGACGCACTCCCTGGAAGTGGCCCAGATCGGCCGCGAGTTGGGGCAGGCTCTGGGCTGCGATCCGGACCTCGTCGAGACGGCTGGCCTGGCCCACGACCTTGGGCACCCGCCCTTCGGGCACAACGGAGAGCAGGCGCTCGACGAGGTGGCGCAAGGGTGCGGCGGGTTTGAGGGCAACGCTCAGAGCCTTCGCATCCTGTCTCGGCTTGAGACAAAGGTGCTGGACGACTCTGGCGCCAGCGCCGGGCTCAACCTGACGCGCGCGACCCTGGACGCGGCAACCAAGTACCCATGGCCACGGTCTCTGGCGCGCCGCAAGTACGGCGTTTACGCCGACGACATCGACGTGTTCGATTGGCTGCGGTCCGGCGCTCCCGTTAACCGGCGCTGTATGGAAGCGCAGGTGATGGACTGGGCCGACGACATCGCGTACTCGGTCCACGACTTCGAGGATGCGATTCACGCCGGGCATCTACCGCTGGGCGCACTGCACGACCCCGTCGAGCGCAAGATACTTGTCGACCTCACTCAGCAGAGGTTTGCGGTGTCGTTTGAGTGGGCACAGCTTGAGGCAGCGCTTGACCGATTGCTGGAGTTGCCCTACTGGCCGCACGAATACGATGAGAGTCATCGTGCGATGGCGGCCCTGAAGAACACCACGAGCGAGTTGATCGCGCGGTTCTGCCTGTCGGCCGAGGAGGCAACGCGTGCCACCAGCGGCGACGGCCCGCTGCGTAGATACCATGCCGATCTCGTTGTTCCGAGTCGTGTGCGCGCGGAGTGTGCGGTGCTGAAGGCCATCACGGCGCAGTACGTCATGCTTCGTAAGGGTGCTCAAGAGCGTTATGCTCAGCAGCGCGAAATCGTCACCGAGTTGGCGCACGTGTCGATGCTCGGAGCCCCATCTACCCTTGAGCCGATGTTCGCCGAGTGGTTCGGTCAAGCACGTGACGATGCGGGTCGGCTGCGGGTGGTGATCGACCAGGTGGCGTCGCTCACCGATACCGCCGCGCTGGCGATGTTCGGCAAGCTGCGCTCGCGATGACGGTCGAGATTCGCCACGTCGCGGCTGACGCAGTGCGTCCGCTGCGGCACGCGGTCCTGCGCCAAGGGGCGCCGCTTGCGGAGTCGGTCTATCCGGTGGACGACCTTCCTGACACTGTGCACCTGGGCGCCCTTGACGACGGCGCGGTCATCGGCACCGCCACCTTCTTCCCGGAGCCGTATGAGGGACGCGCCGCCTGGCGGCTCCGCGGAATGGCGGTGGCCGAGGAGCGTCGCGGGGCGGGAGTTGGCTCGTTGATGCTGGACGAAGCCGTGGCCGAAGTACGACAGAACGAGGCCGACCTGCTGTGGTGCAATGCGCGCACCGTGGCGCTGCCCTTCTACTCCAGGCGTGGCTTCACCATCGTGGGAGAAGAGTTCCTCGTGGCCCACGGCGTCCCGCACTATCTAGCCGTCCTCAAGATGACTCCGAATCAGGCCTGACCCCCAAGCTCGCTGAGTGCGTGCCTGGGGGACGCGCCGGCTCGCCGGGTGCGGGGTTGGTTGACGTCGCGGTTGGTCGTGCACTGAGGGTTGCCCGCCAGTCGTCGGCATCAAAGAATCCAGCGATGTCACCCACACCGACGAAGCCGACCATGGTCTCGCCCGGTAGGACAGGGAGTCCTCGTATGGAGTGCTTGCTCACCTGCTGGGCTGCCCATCGCACGGCGTCGTCGGGAGCGACGGTGACGAACTCGGTGGGGCAAATCTTGCCAACCAAGGTTCGCCCCCAATGGTGGGGAAGGCAGATGGGCCGACAACGCGCGGTCAGAAACGACCCCGACAGGGCGTCCGTTCTCGGTGATGACCACCTCACTGGTCCGATGATTGCGCATGATTCGGGCGGCCGCATTGACGGGTTGCTCTACGTCAAGGCGGATGCCCGATCTGACGATCACCTCGGACATCTGCGGATCCGGGGTGGGAGCTTCGCGGTTCTCGGTCATGACGGATTCGCTGTCACGGCGTGACGACTCTTCACTGAGCTGGAAAGTCGCCAGAGAGCTCGAGCCCGCTCGATGAGGGCAAGTCGTTCGGCGAAGGCCCCGTCACCGGTCCTGCTGCGAAGTACGGCAAGACGCCGGCGCAGATAGTGCTGCGGTGGCACGTGCAGATGGGCGCCGTTCCGCCGCCGAAGTCGGCCAATCCTGCTCGGCAAGCGGAGAAGGCCGAGATCTTTGGCTTCGCACTCACCGAGTGTGAGGTTGCTGCCATCGCGGCGCTGGGTCAGTCCGACGGACGCCTTTGGGGCGGCGACCCCATGATCAACGAAGAGATGTGACCGAAGCCGCGAGCGGTATGAACGGCCACAGATAACCAGGGTGCCCCCTCTTCGGGGCGCACCCTGGTCCGATCCTGCTGGCCGAAGCCCTACAGGGGGCGGCTCGTCGACGGGTGTCCGCCGCCCACTCGCTCGCCCGGCCGTACGCCGGACGCACGGGCGTCCAGGGTTGATGTGCCTTGTGACATTCGAAGGTCGATCTGGGCCTTGATGGCCGGACCCTCCTGTTCCAAAGTGCCGATCCATCCCTGCCAAATCTGCTGCATAGGCCGTACCAAACCGCCGCCAACCCCGACGATCAGAATGCCGGCGGCGGTAGCCAGTACGGCGATGAGAATCGGTGTGGTGACGGTGGTGGCCACGCCGATCTGGTTCAGTGCGGCAGTGATCCCCAGCCCCAAGATGAAGACAGACGCCACGTTGGCCAAGATCTGGCCGTATGAGAGTCCGCCGAGCGTGTTGCCGATGAGATCACGAACCGCCGTGGCAATCGCTGCCGCGACAACAACGATGACGATGGCCAACGCCGCTTGGGGTAGCCAAGCAGTGACGTCGGCAAGCAGCACACTCACCGCGTTCGGACCGAACACACCAAACGCCGTCTGTAACGCCAGCAACAGCACGGCGTAGTAGACGAACTTCGCGACGAGGTCACTGGCGTCGTAGTGTGATTGCTGCAGAGGTCGTCCGACACCACCGTGCTCAACGGCACGATCGAAGCCGACCCGCTCAAGAACTGCGTCGGGAATCTTCGCCAGTGCTTTGGCGATCAACCATCCAATGAGCAGGATGAGCAGGAAGGCGGCAAACTGCGGAAGAAACCCAGCAACACTGACCCAGGCCTGGTTCCATCCGCTTTCGAAATCCATCACTGTTCCCCTTCGATGTCGCAGGACGCGATTGTGATGGAGGTTCTGCCGGGGGCAAACGATGCAAGCCGACCGGTGGGGCCTCCGGCTGTGGTCGGTTCGAGGTGCCGTGATCAAGCCCGTACGTTGCCGGGCGTGAACGGCTACGGGACAATGAGTGAATTCTCCATCCCAGGACCAGGCTGGATCAACTCGCGCCGGACAAGTTCCACCAGAGCGATTAGGCCAGCGCGACCGTAGCGGTTTCGAGTCTGCTCGACGAGGGCACTGAGTCCTGGGTCTGTCACCATGATGCTTGTGGTTTGCATGAAGAAGCTCCTCAGAAACGTTGACCTTGGTCCGCGGCACTTAGTTGCCGACAGAGCGATGACAGTGCGAGGTATACCCGGGCGTGGCGACACCAAACCATGAGCAGGCGTGGCCGCTGCGGCGGCACATGCCAGCCCGTTTGGAAGGGATCTGCCGGGGTAAGGTCGGTGAGGTCAGTAGTTCTCACCAAGCAAGGGAGTCACCCATGTGCGCATCTTGTGGTTGTGGTCAGCCGAATGAGCAGCACGAGGACTCATCGCACATCACCGGCCAGCAGATCCAGGAGGCAGCGTCCTCGGCCGGGATCAGTGCAGAGCAAGCTGCCCAGAACATGCTGGACAGTGTCCGCAACTGAGCAGTGAAGGGAGGGCCGATCGGGTGAGAACCCCGGTCGGCCCTTCCACAACCTTCCTACTCAAAAGGGACGTCCACCCACTCTGATCGGTCCGGCGGGCCAGCGGTCATGCGCACCGACGGGGGAGCGTCGATCTCCATCACGATCGAGCTGAAGGTGAAGCCGTCGTCGCGCCAACGGCCGGGGTACATGCAGATCCCGGCGTCGCTGTCGGAGAGCAACGTGACGAGATCGTCGGCGGTGCTGAGGTCGGCCAGCGCGTCGTCGACGCGGGCGAGGCGAGGCTGGCTCGACCCGGTCGCCCAGTCATCTGGGTCGAAGGTGACCTCGTGGTTTCCCTCAGACAGCGGGTGGTTCGTGTGCCACAGGGCCCCAGGGCGTTCGGGGTCATTGCGGTAGGACGCCACGAAGTCGCCGCCGGCCTCGAAGCCGACTACTCCACTTTCGGCGGCCAAGGTGTAAGCCTGACCTGACGCGTGGCGCATACCGCGCAACAGGGGCTCGACGTCGTCGAGTGACGTCTGAGCCATCAACAACCTCAGGACAAGTGCAACTGGCAGTCCATCCACTGCGACCGGCAACTGGTCGAGCGTGTTCACGACGAGCCCGATGCCCGCGGAGTTGGCCCCGCAGAGCCCGACGACGCCCGCGCGGCTCATCAGCACCTGTTGCGGTCCGTCATCGGGTTGCAGTCGGAGCGCCACCTGCGTGTTGTCCATCCAGGTGTCGAGGTCCATGTTCTGACCGATCACCGACTTGCCGCCCTGGTCGGCTACCGCGACCGAGCTGCAGCCGGGACCCTTCGCACCCCACCACCAGGCTTCGTCCAGGCAGTTGGTGGCGAATACGGCATCGGAGTCAGCGTTCGCTCCCTCGGCGATGCCCTCGATCTCGTCCAGCAAGCCTGGCGCCCAGCGGGATGCCGCACCGCGGAACCCGGACTCGCGTGACAGGCCCTTCCAGAGTCGATCGGCGTCCTTGCCGGCCCCGGCCAGCTCCTCGCGCCAACGCTCCAGACCGATGGCGATCACGTCACGGGCCTGCTCGCCGTGGGCACGCCCCATCTCACGCGGGCTACCGGCGGCATCGATGATCACGAGTTCCACAGGTCCATCATGGCCCCAGACGGCCCGCCGCGTCGCCACCTAGACTCACCGCATGGCCGGCCGCATCCGTAATGACGACGTCGCACGGGTGCGCGACATGGCCGGCATCGCCGAAGTCGTCAGCGACCACGTCACTCTCCGTCCAGCCGGTGGCGGCAGCCTCAAGGGGCTCTGCCCGTTCCACGAGGAGCGCAGCCCCAGCTTCCACGTCACCCCAGCCAAGGGGCTCTATCACTGCTTCGGCTGCCAGGTCGGCGGCGACGTCATCGACTTCCTGGAGCGGATCGAGCACCTCACCTTCCAAGAGGCGGTCGAGAAACTCGCGGGCCGATTCGGCATCGAGCTGCGCTACGAAGACTCCGGGGCCGGCCCCCGGCGACCCCAGGGCGAGCGCACCCGGTTGCTCGAGGCGCACAAAGCGGCCGCCGCCTTCTACGCCGAGCAGTTGAGCGGCGCCGAGGCCGTTATCGGACGCCAGTTCCTCGACGAGCGGGGCTTTGACGCCGCTGCCGCCGCGCACTTCGGCGTCGGCTTCGCGCCCAACTCTTGGGACGCCCTCACCCGCCATCTGCGCGGCAAGGGTTTCACCGACCGCGAGCTCACCGTCGGTGGTCTGTCGAAAGAGGGCCAACGCGGCATGATCGACCGCTTCCGCGGGCGTTTGGTCTGGCCGATCCGCGACATCACTGGCGAGACGATCGGCTTCGGCGCCCGCAAGTTGCTGGAGGACGACCAAGGCCCGAAGTACCTCAACACCGCCGAAACGCCGATCTACCGCAAGAGCCAGGTGCTCTACGGCATCGACCTCGCCAAGCGCGCGATCGCCCAACAGCGCAAGGCTGTCATCGTCGAGGGCTATACCGACGTCATGGCGTGCCACATCGCCGGCATCGAGACGGCGATCGCCACTTGCGGCACCGCGTTCGGCGGTGACCACGTCAAGATCCTGCGGCGGCTGCTGATGGACAACGACACGTTCGGTGGGCAGGTGGTCTTCACCTTCGACGGTGACGCCGCTGGCCAGAAGGCCGCGATGCGCGCATTCGAAGATGACCAACGCTTCGTGGCGCAAACCTTCGTTGCCGTCGAGCCGAACGGCCTCGATCCATGCGAGCTCCGCCAGAAGCACGGAGATGCCGCGGTCGTCGCGCTTGTCGAGAAGCCAGTTCCGCTCTTCGAGTTCGCCATCCGGAGTGTGCTGGCCGGTCACGATCTCGAGCAGCCAGCTGGCCGCGTTGCGGCATTGCGGGCCGCGGCTCCGGTGGTGGCGCAAATCCGCGACCAGTCGCTTCGCCCTGAGTACGCGCGTTCGCTGGCTGGATGGCTCGGTATGGAAATCAAGCCGGTGCAGGACGCCGTGAGCCACGCCAACCGCACGCTCAAGCAACAGAGTCGGAAGCCGGTGCCATCGTCTCCAACTGGCGCAGAGACTGTCGCGACTGCTCAGCCCGCGGCCCAGGTCGTGCCACGCCCCGATCCGCAGGACCGCCGCCTGGTCGGTCCACGCGAACTGCTCAAGCTCGCCGTTCAGCACCCTGGCCGGCTGGATACGTCCTTTGACGATCTTCCCGCGAGCATGTTCAGCCACCCGGCCTATGTGCAGGTGCGAACGATCATCGCGACCGTCGGGGGAGTAGCGAGCGCAGATGCCACGTGGATGCAGCGCTTGTCGGAAGCAGCGCCGGATGACTCCATACGTTCGGTGATCAACGAACTGGCGGTCGAACCGATCCAGGTGGAAGAGCTAACCCTCGATCGATATGCGCGTGAGCAGCTTGGTCGTGCGCGTGCGCGAGTGCTCACGCTTCAGATCGACGAGCTCCGGTCCAAAATGCAGCGCCTGGAGACAGAAGATCCCGCATCCCACCCTGCCGTGTTTGCCGAGTTGGTCACCCTCGAGGCGCAGCGGCGGCAGATTCGTGAGGACTCGGTCGGTGGCGACTAACGCCCTGGCGGTATGGCGGTGAGGTGGAAGCGCGCCGAGCTGGCGGGAGCCGTGTATGCGTCCCTCGATGTTCATCCCAGGGAACGCGTGCTGGCGTGGGCTGACGACGGCGCCGGACGTCCAGTCGTGGCAACCGAAACTGCGCTGCACGTGCAGCGCGTTCCCCCGGAGTACGCCCGTTTCGGTTGGGAGCAGATCGAGCGAGCCTCGTATGAGGCCGGGACGTTGACTGTTGTCCTGGGGGAGTCGCTCGGGGGAGCCACACTCCGCGTGCCGGTGGGTCCTGAGCGGCAACTGCCGGTCGTCGTCCGCGACCGGATCACGGCCAGTGTGGTGGTGGATCGGTTCGTGGCCTTGTCGGGCGACTCCGGAGCCCGAATCATCGGACGCCGGGGACCTGATGGCACTGTCGCGTGGCAGGTCGAACTCGACCCGGCTCTCGACGGCGATGCTGCAGCTCGGGCTGCGTCACAAGTCGCCTTCGACGAGGTCAGGGCCGAGGTCGGCGACCTCTGAGCGCCCTGCCATAGGGTCATGGGTGGCTGGTATTCTCTTCTGGCCGCAAGGCGCCAATCCCGCGTAGCTCAATTGGCAGAGCAGCCGGCTGTTAACCGGCAGGTTACTGGTTCGAGTCCAGTCGCGGGAGCATCACTCGAAGAACCTGCAGGTCAGCGAACTGACAGGGCTGTGAGACAGGGCGCCCTGCTCGTTTGAAAGCAACCGTGACAGCAACGCGCTTCACTTGGGGCTTACTGGGAGTCGGTGGACACCCCTAAACGCTGGTGGCATGTGCCAAGACCAATCCCCTCAGTTCATCCACCGTCCAGTGAGGCACGTCGATGCGGCCACCACCGGTTGGAGGAAGGCCGAGGCGGGTGAGCACGCCCTGGCTGGGCCCGGCTACGAAAGTTGGCTGACGGTCTCATTGAATGGTCATGGCGCCCCGGGAACTTCGGGGGGTGTCCCGTCATCCGACTCCGGGATTAAGGCACCAGCCCTGACGATCTGCTGCGTGAAGGTATACAGAGCGACGCTCATGGCCACGATGAGGATCGTCAGCGCGATGATCCAGGTGAAGTCGGTGGGGATGTCGCAGTACGCCGGTGCACCACCGGGGCCGTCTGTCTCTCCTGCCCCAAGACTCTGTGAAACCCAGATCGCCGCGTCGTCCCAGAACGGGGCGGGCCGGCATGGCTGGGCGCTGCCGGGGCCAAGAAACAACCAGAGGATCGCGAGGGTTGCGCCCACAAGAGCAAGGGCGGTGGCTCTCGCTGCTGCTCGCATCTGATGAGTACGTCGCTCACAAACTCAAGACGGACATCTTGACGGCCTGTCCGAAGAGGCAACCATCGGAGCAACGGACATGGGTCAGGGGGCAGCTGTCAGTCAAAGGACGTGACCGCTCAAGGGACCGAAGCCTCGTGGGGGAGCAGGTGTTCCCCAGTGATGCGCGCGTACTCGTTCATCGTCAGTCACCCCACGTTCTTCTCCGAAACGGACTTTCGGAACATGCTCACCCGTATCCAGAAGGCCCGGTAGTGTGCCCTTGCTGGAACTTCGGAGCTGGTGGGGCGGGTATGAAACTAGTCGCGTTTAGGTTCAGATACTTTCGGGGCATCAGCGTCCTAATGGCGTTGGCTCTTCTGCTCGTGGGTCTAGGGGCAACCACCGAAGTAGCTTCGGCAGCATCACCTATCGAGAGGGCCACGGCTTGCGGGGACGTCCTCGTCAGCGGCTCAGCCTGGCTGGGTGGCACCGGGGTGCCGGTTCGCTCCAACGGTCCAAACATGGCCAGCCCCGATATCTGCGCGACAAATGGGCCGAACCACGACGGAGTTGACTCCACCAACCCGGCGGTCCAAGCCGGTAGTGGGTGGCAGTGCGTCGAACTGGCGGCACGCCTCTACTTTGTGAGGGGTTGGGGAGCCGTCGGCACAGTAGGCAACGGCGGCGCCGCCTACATTCCCGAAGGAAGTCCCTCTCTCAAGTCCTATCGGAATGGGAGCGGCTACATCCCGGTGCCGGGTGACTTGATCATCGAGAAAGCGACTGCCAAGAACCGGTATGGTCACGTATCGATCGTTGACTCCGTTGTCGGGTCGACGATCAATGTTGTAGAGCAGAACGCTTCCGTGTCCGGGCGTGAGGCCTACACGCTGACTGGGTCTTCGATCGCTGGGGGCTACTCAGCTGTCTGGGGCGTCGTGCACAGTCCGAAGAACTCGGGCGACTTTCAGGTCTCGGTGGCACCCAGCACAAGCAAAGTAGCAGCCGGTCAATCGGCTCAGTTCTCCGTCGGTTCGACCATCCTCGCGGGCACCGCGCAGCCGCTCAAGCTTTTGGTGACCGGACTGCCACCGGGAGCAAACGCCGCATTCTCTACCAACCCGATTCAGACCGGGTCTGCCGCCACGCTGACCGTGACCACATCAACTACAAACCCCGCAGGGGGTACCCCAGGGGGCGTCTACGAATTGTCCCTGAAAGGAGTCGCCGGGGGAGAAGTGAGGACTGCCGGCTTCACCCTGCAGGTCAAGAACCCCAACACCCCGGTGTTGAACAGTGCTCAGTACACCGATGGTGGTGTCAACTTGTTCTTCGCTCCGCCGGCGATGGCGACCGGGAACACGATCAGGTACTACCGGTATCAACTGTCGTTCGATGGTGGCGCCTCCATCAATTATGACAACATCGCCCAAGATGTTGACTCCCCATTCGTTGCTGGTGGGTGCCAAGTTGGTCAAGTGTGCACGTACCGCATCGCAGCTGTCGTCGACACCGGCACAAGCGCCTGGTCCAACTGGAAGAAAGTCACGCCGATCGCTACCCCGGTGTTGAATAGTGCGAAGTACACCGATGGTGGTGTCAACTTGTTCTTCACTGCGCCGGCGATGGCGACCGGGAACACGATCAGGTACTACCGGTATCAACTGTCGTTCGATGGTGGCGCCTCCATCAATTATGACAACATCGCCCAAGATGTTGACTCCCCATTCGTTGCTGGTGGGTGCC
>JAJAYZ010000081.1 GCA_027118455.1 Actinomycetes bacterium | reverse complement strand
CTACAAGGAGTTCGAGCTGCTGAAGTTCCTCGCGCAGCACCCCGGACGCGTCTTTACGCGCGGACAGCTGCTGCAAGAAGTCTGGGGCTACGACTACTTCGGCGGCACCCGCACTGTCGACGTCCACGTCAGACGGCTGCGGGCCAAGCTCGGCGGCGAGTACGAGCAGCTGATCGGCACCGTGCGCAACGTCGGCTACCGGTTCGTGGCGGCACCGTCAGTAACAGCGCAGGGAGCCCTTAAAGGCAAGTGACGGATCGGCGACCGGCTCGACCGATATCCGCCGATCACTGACTGTTCCCTAGCCCTACCCCGGACAGCCCGTTGGGGTGCTGACGCTCGTGCGCGTCAACACCCCAACGTGAACGAACTAAGCGACGATCGTCACCCCTGCGGTCTTCTTGACCCCGTTGGTGTAGCCGGTCTTGATGGCCGTGACCTTGCAGGAGAGCTTCGCGCCCACCTGGCCGCTAAGAACGGTGTAAGTCTTCGACGTCGCACCAGAGATCGCATTCTTACCCTTGAACCACTGGTACTTGTACGACTTGGCGGCCGGAGTCCAGGCGCCGGGGTTGGTCGTCAAGACCTTGCCGGGCTTGGGTATTCCGGAAATCGTCGGGTTCGTGGTCGGCACCAACGCATCGCCTTTGCCGATCTTCACCTGCGGGCTCGTTGTGGACACGCTGCCGTTGAGATTCGACCCAGTGGCGCGGCACTGGATGTTCTTGTCATAGTCCGCCGGCAACAAGCTGTAGTTGATCGACGTCGCACCTGTGATGGCTGTACCCGCCCGCAACCACTTGTACGCAGTAAGGGTGGCGCCGGTGAACGCGGCGTCACACATCACTTCGAAGCCAACGCGCTTTGTGCCCGTGATGGAAGCCGGAGTGGAGACGGTTGGGGCGGTTGCGCCCGGCACGGGGTAGACCTGGCTCCATGTTCCGGCGCCGGCGTCAACGGCGATGGTGGCCGACGCATAGCGGTTGGCGTCCAACCCCTGACCAGGTCCAGACGTGTAAAGCCGGAGCTGGTACAGGTCCTGCCAAGCGGCGTCGGTGTTGTTGTTCGGGAAGAGGCTGGGGTACTCGTCGCCTGCGAACCAGAGGAACGGCGCCTTGGCGATGGCTTGAGCCTTGTTCAACAGGTTCAACAGGTTCGACGGGGCACCGGAGGTGATCGGGTACGTGGTCGAAGCACCGAGTATCTCGCCTGGCCAGTTTGCGGCCAGGACACCCTTCTGCGGGGTGTAGGCGTAGAGGCTCCCGAGCGTGTCGCCACCCCGACCGGTGTCAGTGTTCGCCTTGACGAAGGCTGGCTCAGCGCCGAGGTTGCCGCCCGTGATGACGTTCCCGCTGCCGTCGTAGAAGGCCAGCGTTCCCTGCGTTGCGCCGCTCAAGCTGGGATCGAACGGGGACGTGGTGGTCGCATTGGCCATGACGGTTGTCGCTGCCACAAGACTTGCAGTGCTGAGCAATGTGGCGGCAACCACGGTTCCGAGCACGACGGTGACGCGTTGCTTCACAGCTGATCTCCTCAGGCGGTGTGTGGGGGGCGGGTGCCCACTGGAAACCCTTTCGGTGCCGCTCAACGATCAAGGACCGACAGGGAGGACGAGGAACGTCCGGCTCATGAACTGTGGATGAATCGTCGCCGGTGGTACTAGCGACGATTGATCCAGGCCACCAGTCCACTGATGCCAGCCATGACGACAACGGCCACAATCAACGCACCCCACAACACCGAGCTGTTCCCGGACGGCGCCACCGAACTAGCTGCAGTATCAGCAGCTGCTGGGCTCTGGTCGGAGTCGTTGCCCGCTGCGGGGTTCTTCGCAGAGCTCGACGGGTCAGGTGTCGCGCCAGAGCCTTCATCGGAGGGCGTGAGCCCGAACTCCTTGGAGAGGTTATCGGTACCGTTCTGCGCCTGGCGCACCCGCTTCTCGTAGTCGGACAGAGCCAACTCCGGCGACACTGCTTTCCCGGCATCACACGGCGCATCGCCGCCTCGCACGAGCGTCCAGTTGTCACCCTGGATGCGGATATCTGCGGAAACGTAGTCGGGTGACTGAGGCAGGCCGTCAGTCGTGAAGTACACACGGAGCTGGACGAACCCATCCCACTGGGGCGGGTAGTTGGTCGCCGCTGACAACAGCGGGAAGTCGATAGGAGTTGCTTGCGCGATCGGGTACCGCGGGTCGGAGTACGTAGACGCTGCCGTCAAGATCTCGTAACTCCACTCACCAGGGTCAACATTCTCGCGGGGCTGGTAGTAGTAGAGGACGGCTCGGCGGTTCTTGTCATCGTAGGGAGCGGGCGCGGAAGTGTCGCTGACGGCACGCCAAACAAACGGTCGGTCCGTGAGTGACCCCTCCGTAACGGGCTGCAGATCCGTGTCGCACAGGGTCATGCTGCCGATGGCGGCCGGGTCCTCGTAGGGAACGTCCTCGGCATTTGCCGACCCCATACCGATCAAGGCGCTGGCCGCCACGATCACCGCAGTCAGCGCAACCGATCCAGCATGCGTGTGTGTTCTTCTCACTTCTCGATCGTCCTCACTTGTGCATCGGCTACTACCACGTGCGTACCCAAACCGACGCGAGCGAAGGAGCTGTGTCCTGGGCGTGAACGGGCAGCAAACCCAGCGCGTCGATTCCGGTCGCGCAGTAGCGGGGGTCAGCCAACAGTCGCCGCGTTGCTCGTGGCCACGCCGTTGGCAAAGCCATTCTTCAGGGCCGTCACGCGGCACAAGAGCAGATCACCCTTGAAGGTGCGCGGGATCAAGAAGAGCTGTGACGTGCCGCCGTTGACCGGCTGGTCGTTGCGCAGCCACCGGTAGCGGTAGCTGGTCGCCTTCGGAGTCCACGTACCGGGACCGCAACTCACGACTGCACCCTTGACGACTGCCCCGATGATCTTCGGCTGCTTCACATTGACGAGAGCGTCGCCCAGCAAGACCGTCACACCGGCACTCGATGACTCGGCGGTCAAGGCATCGATCGAGGTCGCCGTTGCCGTGCAGGTGAGTTCTTGCAGGTAGTCGGCTGGGGTGGTCTTGTACGACGCCGAAGTGGCGGTGGCGATCGGAGTGCCGTTCCGAGCCCAGGCGTACGCCACGGTGTCGGCACCGTCGAAGGAGACGTCACACGTGAGCATCTGTCCCGTCTTGGGCGTGCCGCTGATGGCGGCTGGCGACGTGACGACCGGGGTGATGAGGGGTCGGGGGTAGATCTGCGTCCACATCCCCACACTGGTGTCCACAGCGATCGTGGCCGACGAGAAGCGGCTGCTGTCGATCTGCTGGCCAGGACCACTGGTCAGAATCCGCAACTGGTAGAGGTTCTGCCATTCCGCCGTGTTGTTGGTGTTGGGGTATGTGGCTGGGTGCCCGTCGTTGAGATCCAGCCATGCTCCGAAGGAACCTGACACAACTGCCGTCGTGGTGCCGGTGATGTCACCTGGCAGGCTCTGCGCAGGCGAGAACGTGACGGGTGCCGCAATCAACTGCGACGGCCAGTTGCCCGGATCGACGCCCTCGGTCGGCGTCGCCGCGTACAGCGATGCCAGCGTGTCGCCAACGCGGCCGGCGTCGGTGTCAGCCACGGCGTAGGCGGGCCCATCGTCGATCGGTCCACCGGTGACCTGCTGCCCGGAAGAGTCGTAGAAGCTGATCGCTCCCTGGGTGGCGCCGTTGGCGCCGGGGTCAAACGGAGACGCGGTGGTGGCGCTGGCCGTCGCCCCTCCAGCCAAGCCCACTGCGGCAAGCATGGTGGTCGTGACCAACGCTCCCAACGTCACGCGGGTGCGCTGATTCACTGTGTTCACTGCCGTCACTGTGTTCACCGGTGTCCCCTCGCCACGATTCCTGCGGTCGGGCTGCACATTCCACGGGTCGGGCAAAGGCCAGACGCCTCAGCGGCACACGAGCAACGAACGGGGCGTGAACAAGACGTTAATGACGGAGCCAGAATCAGCCCAGTAGATGCGCGGTTGGGCGACATCTCGCACGTGCGCTCGGGCCTCCTCGACAGCTCGCAGACAGGCTTCGACAGTGTCGAACTGGTCGGCGCTGCGACCGAGCTCTCGGTTGTTGGTACCGAGCAAGCGCCACACCATGGCGTCGTCCCACCCCGTCGGCCGGACCTCGGGGACTGGACCGGCCACTCGCAGAGCTGGCACGAGGATGGGACGCCGACGCACCGAGCGCACCTGAAAGCGCGGTTCAGCCACGGTGACCCGGCTCCTTTGGCAGACGTCGATTCGGGTGCGTGCTCAGGGTCGAGGCTGAGGAAGGAGGGGGAGGAACGGTCACATGAACGACGAACGTGCGCTACGTGAACAGCCGACGACCTGGCCCGCCCAGGAGTCGCTCAATAGAGTGGCGCCATGGCTGAGCACCCCTTTCACGTCGAGGTACTGGCCAAGCTCGACCCGGACGAGACTGATGCCGTCGCCCTGCTGGCCGAGCGCTCCACAGAGCACGATGGCGTCCGGCCGCTCTCTGAGCACGTCAGCCTGCACCTTCGACACGGAGGGGACGAGGGTGTGCGGCACCTGCTGGCCTACGGCGATGGCCGCGGAAACCTGCCGCACCTCGCGGGGTACGCCCACCTCGACGTCACCGACGAGGTCGCCGGATCCAGTGCCGAGGTCGTCGTCGACCCTGCGTGGCGCCGGCTGGGAGTTGGCCGTCTTCTGGTGGACGCCGTTCGAGCCGAAACGCCTGACGGGCGACTTCGACTCTGGGCGCACGGCGAAAGCCCAGCGGCATCGGGGTTGGCCGCCTCACTCGGGTTCGCGAAGGCGCGCGAACTGATGCAGCTGCGCCGTTCACTGTCAGCGCCCTTGCCTCCGGCCGAGGTGCCGGCCGGTGTCACCGTCCGTGCCTTCGTTCCGGCCGCAGACGACGAGGCTTGGGTCGCTCTCAACTCCGTGATCTTTGCGCAGCATCCTGAACAGGGTGCCATCACCCACGCCGACCTGAGCCGGCGGCTGGACGAGCCCTGGTTTGACGCCGCAGGGTTCTTTCTTGCCGAACGCGAGGGCACGTTGGTTGGCTACCACTGGACCAAGGTCCACGGCGGTCAACCGATCGTGCACACCCACGATGCCCACGGCCCGCACACCCACGATGCCCACGGCCACGAACCGCTGGGAGAGGTCTACGTCGTCGGGGTCCAGCCGAGCGAACGCGGTACGGGGCTGGGGACGGCATTAATCCTGCTGGGCCTGCACCATCTGCGGAGTGCTGGACTTCTCCAAGCGATGCTCTACGTTGACGCCGACAACACCGCAGCGATCGCTGCCTACCGAAGACTTGGGTTTACCCACTGGGACAGTGACGTACAGTTCCGCTCACCGATGTAGGGCGTCCGGCGGCCGGAGTGGCTCGGACTCGCTACGCCATGGTGGAGTGCATGATCTGGCGCTTGCCGTACTCGCGGTAGGTCAACCAGATCATGAAGGCGTCGAACACTGTGAGCAACGCGATACCTACAGTCGGGTTCACCACCATCAAGTAGCACTGGTAGACGATGAACAACGCCAGAAAGGCGATCATCCAGGGGTAGGCCCAGAGCTTGTCCTTCAGGACAGCAGCCACCAGGACCACCTTGACCACACCGTGAGCGAGCAGATAGAGCGCGGCGAATGTCTGCCCGCCACCGGACAGGTGGCCCGCGGCCGTCAGAAGATGATTGGCGATGAAATCGTTCGGGTCTTCCGACAGCTCATGCTGCGTGAGGGCAACCACCCACGAGTCAAGCTGAGCCTTGGAGATGAACAGCAGCAGGGCACCGCCAACGATCTCCAGAATCCCGTCGAGGCCTTTGAAGATCAGGGCGATCTCAAACGTCCAATCGAGGAGACCGGACGGCCGAAACCGCATCAACGAGGCGTACCGAGGCGCATAGCCTCACCCTACGCGCGCCCCCGCACCTGCCGAGCACTGATCGGATCATCGTCAGCTTGCTGAGGTTCAGAACATGGGTGAGCGCCAATCCTCAAGACCGGCCTGGCGTGGCTCGATGACAGGGTGACAGCCCGAAAGGTTCTGGTGGACAGACTCGACTCCCTAGTGGTTGCCGCGCGCGCAGGCGGCGATTGGGCCTTTGCGCGCCTGTGGGAAGAGCTGGCTGGCCCAGTAGCCGGCTATCTGCGCGCGAGGGGCGTTGACGACGTCGATGACGTGACCAGCGAAGTCTTCTTGGCCGCCTTTGAAGGAATCCAGAGATTCGAGGGAGACGGAGCACGCTTCCGCTCCTGGCTGTTCACCATTGCCCACCACCGAGGGGTGGACGGACTCCGGGGGCAGATCAAGGCCGGTGGGCAAGAGGCTTACTTCGAGGATCTCGATCGTCGGACAGTCCCGAGCGCAGAGGAGACGTCCCTGGACCATCTCCAGTCCGACGAGGTACGCACAGCCCTGGCGGCTCTCACCGCCGAGCAGCGGGATGTCGTGCTGCTGCGCTTCGTCGCTGATCTCAGTTTAGACGAGGTCGCCGCCATCACCGGTCGCAACGCCGGCGCCGTCAAGCAGCTGCAGCGACGCGGTATCCACCGGCTGCGGCATCACCTGAATGGAGCAATTGCGACCGACCCCATAACTTCAGTACCCGCTCTTCCGATTGCGGAGTTGTGATGAACGAGAACGAGTTCCCAGAGGAAGTCATCCGGCGCCTCCGCCAGATGGCTGACGAGCCGCCACCTGAGCCAAGCGCAGCCCTCAGCGAGTTCCTCGCTGACCCCAGCAGCGCGCTTGCTCCCGTTGGCCTTGCGGTCGCCATGGCCGGGTCTGAAGTCACGGGGACGACTGCTCACCCAACGAAGGAGAACCGAATGAAAACTTTGTATGCACGTTTGGGAATGGCTGGTCGGGTCGCGTTGATCACGGCCGTCATCGCCGCAGCCGGCGTCGGGACTGCCGCCGCAGCCACTGCGGTCAATCTCGTCACAGACGACGAGCCGACATCGACGGTTGAGGTGCCCACCGTCCCCGCGGACGACGAGGGTGACAACGCCGACGACCAAGGGGATGACACTGGCGACGATACCCAGGCCGATGATGTGGCTGGCGATCAAGGCGACCAAGGCGACCAAGGCGACAACAACCAGGGCGACAACGCCGACGACTCCGGCGACGACAACGGCGCCGTGAGCCAGAGCGATGACGTCGCCACCGACGACTCCGGCGACGACTCCGGCGACAACAACCAGGGCGACAACAACCAGGGCGACGACTCCGGTGATGACTCCGGCGACGACAGCCAGGGCGACAACAACCAGGGCGACGACTCCGGCGACGACTCCGGCGACGACGACCAAGGCGACAACAACCAGGGCGACGACTCCGGCGACGACTCCGGTGACGACTCCGATGGTGGGGGCAGCCAGAACGACTGATCGAGCGCTATCTCAAGAGTGAGGGCGGCGCCGCTGGCGTCGCCCTCACTCTCATTTATTGCCGTTCACCCCCGCGGCTCAGCCTCGGACGCAAACGGCCTGCACCCTGCGTCTGAGCGGTCCACAATGGTCCCCGACCGGGTGACGGCGACCTTCGCCAGATGACGGGGGCGGCCAGCACTGTCACCATAGGTCAACTGACCGAGAGGTGACCTTGTGAGTTCCACGTCCGACGCTGCTCTTGAGCCGCTGCCCGCTGACCGCTTCTCTGACCGCGAGTTGTCGTGGCTGGCTTTCAACCAGCGCGTGCTCGAGCTTGCCGAGGACACCGCGGTCCCCCCCTTGGAGCGCGCCAAGTTCTTGGCCATCTTCGCCAACAACCTGGACGAGTTCTATATGGTCAGAGTCGCCGGGCTGCAGCGGCGCATGGCTGCCGGTATCGCGGTCCGGGCTGCTAGCGGCCTGACCCCCCGTGAGCTCATGAAGCGCGTCCACGACCGAACCCGCTCGCTCATGTCGCAGCAAGCCCAGGCCCTTCGCGACCTCATGCCGTCGCTTCGCGAGGCGGAGATCGACATCCTGCGCTGGCACAACCTCAACGTTGACGAGCAGAAGGCGATGAGCCAGCTCTTCGACGACCAGATCTTTGCCGTGTTGACTCCGCTCGCTGTCGACCCAGCGCACCCATTCCCCTATATCTCCGGCCTCTCGCTGAACCTCGCGGTCGTCGTGCGCAACCCGAACACCGGACAGGAGCACTTCGCTCGCGTCAAGGTTCCGCCGACTCTGCCCCGATTCGTCCCACTCGACGGCGGCGATCACTTCGTCCCACTCGAAGACGTCATCGCCGCCCACCTCGACTCGCTCTTCCCCGGCATGGAGGTGCTGCAGCGCCATACTTTCCGGGTCACGCGCAACGAGGATGTGGAGGTCGAAGAGGACGAGGCCGAGAACCTCCTCAAAGCGCTGGAGCGCGAGTTGTCACGTCGACGGTTTGGCCCCCCCGTGCGCCTGGAGGTCGAGGAGACGATCGACCCACACGTCCTCGAACTGCTCATCGAAGAGCTCGACATTGAGCGCAACGAGGTCGTCACCCTGCCCTGGCCGCTCGACCTCACCGGCCTGTTCGCCATCGCCGGCCTGGACCGACCTGACCTGCGCTACCCGCCGTTCGTCCCCATGACGTCGACCGAGCTCAACGAGGTCGAGACCAGCGACGCTCCCGAGATCCTCGAGGTGATGCGCAACCGCGACGTCCTGCTGCACCACCCCTACGACTCGTTCAGCACCAGCGTGCAGGCCTTCCTCGAGGAGGCAGCCGACGACAAGAACGTCCTTGCCATCAAGCAGACCCTCTACCGCACCAGCGGTGACTCACCGATCGTGCATGCGCTGATCAGCGCCGCCGAGGCCGGCAAGCAGGTGCTGGTATTGGTCGAGATCAAGGCTCGCTTCGACGAGCAGGCCAACATCCGCTGGGCCCGAAAGCTCGAGCAGGCCGGCTGTCACGTCGTCTACGGGGTTGTCGGCCTCAAGACGCACAGTAAGCTGAGCATGGTTGTACGCCAGGACGAGGACGGCGTCCTTCGTCGGTACACCCACATCGGCACCGGTAACTACCACCCCAAGACCGCCCGGCTCTACGAAGACATCGGGCTCCTTACCTCAAGCCCAGCCGTCGGCGACGACGTCAGCAAGCTTTTCAACGTCCTCACCGGCTACTCGCTCACCACCGACTACCAACGACTCATGGTGGCTCCGCACTCGGTACGCACCGGGCTCATCGAGCGGATCGATCGCGAGGTCGACAACCACCGACAGGGCCGACCAGCAACGATCCGCTTCAAGGTGAACTCGATCGTCGACGAGCGGATCATCGACGCCCTTTACCGCGCATCCCAGGCTGATGTGCCTGTTGACGTCCTCGTCCGCGGCATCTGCGCCATCAAGGCCGGCGTGCCTGGGCTGTCGGAAAACATCAGGGTGCGCAGCATCCTCGGACGCTTTCTCGAACACTCGCGGATCTACTGGTTCGAGAACGACGGCGAGCCCGATGTATGGATCGGCAGTGCTGACCTCATGCACCGCAACCTTGACCGCCGCGTCGAGGCTCTCGTCAGCATCACCGGTGAGGCCCATGTCGCCACACTCGGCGAGTTGCTCGACCTCTCCTTCGACCCCGGCACTGCGTCGTGGCACCTGATGGCCGACGGCGAGTGGCAGAAAGCCAGCCAGGACAGCGACGGCGAGCCGCTCGCCGACCTGCAGGCTGAGCTGATCGCCCTCAAACGCCAGGCCCGTCGCACCCCCCTTCGATGACGACACCTACCTCCACGACCGAGGTGGAGCGCAAGCTGAACGTTCCGGCGGCCTTCGTTCTCGAAACGCTCAAGGGGTCGCTCTCTGAGCTCGGCGATGTGACGCGTGAGCCACGTCGCACGCTCAACGCGGTGTATTACGACACCGACGACTTTCGGCTGGCGCGCTCGCGTGTCACGCTGCGCCGCCGCACCGGGGGGAACGACTCCGGCTGGCACCTCAAGCTGCCCCCGGTCGACCTCGCATCCGACGCCAGGGGCGAGGTCGTCCTACCGTTGTCCGCAGGGCGCCCCGGCCGGGTGCCGGCCGCCCTTTCCGTACTGGTCGTCGCCCTCACCGGTGGGCAGCCACTTCTACCACTGGCCACCCAACAGACCCGGCGGACGCCGTACGTCGTGGTCGCGGCCAGCGGTGAGCCAGGGGTCGAAATCGTCGACGACCACGTGATCATCGTCGAAGGCGCGCAGGTGGGAACGGAGTACCGAGAAGTCGAGGTCGAGGTGCTTGGCGCCGCTGAGCTGCTCGAACCGGTCGTTGCGGTGCTGACCGCAGCCGGAGCCGAGCCATCGACATCCCAGAGCAAGGGAATCCGGGCGCTCGTTGGAGACGCGCCACTGCCCGCACTCATCGAGATCGGCGAGCGGCCCAGGCCCAAGGACCCCGCCGGCGATGCTGTCCGATCCCACGTCCGCACCCAGGTTGCCGCGATCGTCAGGCAGGACCAACGCATCCGCAGACACCTTCCTGATTCAGTGCACCAGTACCGCGTCGCTGCCCGACGGCTGCGCAGCGTCCTCCAGGCCTTCGGCCCGCTCGTCGATGACGAGTGGGCCCGTGGGCTGCGCACCGAGCTCGGGTGGATCGCCTCCGTCCTCAGCCAGTCTCGCGACCGCGAGGTTCTCGAAGCCCGGCTTGTCGCAGCGGTGCGGGCACTCCCACCCGAGGTCGACGGCGCCGCCGCACTGGTCGCCATCGAGCAGCACCTCGATGCCGAGCTCGCCGAGGCAAAAGCGTCGATTGAGACCGCGATGGCGTCGACCCGCTATGGCGAGTTCATGGCACGGCTGCACGCAGCCGCCACCGATCCTCCGACCACTGAGCTGGCCGTTGAGAAGGCATCGGTCGTCCTGCCGCCCCTGGCCCGGGCCAGCTGGCGCAAGCTGGCCAAGCAGGGACGCCGGCTGCACGACGAGCTCGAAGGCCACGACGACCACTGGCACCGCACCCGCATCACCGCCAAGCGTGCGAGGTACACCGTCGAAGCGTGTGTCCCCGTCTTTGGTGGGCCGGCCAAAAAATTTGCCAAACAACTCGAGGACGTCACCGAACTACTCGGTGAGCACCAGGACGCAGCGATCGCCGCCGATCTCGTGCAACGGCTGGCCAGTAAGACGCGAGGGGCGCGCACCCCGTTCGCCCTCGGTGTCCTGTATGCGCAGCAGCGCAGCCGGGTTGACCAGACCCGGCGCGAGTTCGTCGATACCTGGCCACGCGTGGCCCACGACGGCTGGCGCACCTGGATGGAGCAGAAGGCATGAGCCGGACGCCCGTCGTCGCAGCCGGGTGCCTCGTCACGCGGGTGAGTTCTGACGGCACCGAGGTGCTGCTGATTCATCGCCCTCGGTACGACGACTGGTCACTTCCCAAGGGAAAGGCCGATGGTGGTGAGCACCTGACGGCGACAGCTTTGCGTGAGGTGCTGGAGGAGACCGGCCTGGTGGTGGCGCTGCGACGCCCGCTTCCCATGCACACGTACCAGGTCGACGGCGTGCCCAAGGAGGTTCACTACTGGCGGGCAGTCGTCGTAGCGGAAGCAGAGTTCGTTCCTGGCGACGAGGTCGACAAGATCCGCTGGCTCTCGATCGACAAGGCTGCGGCCAAGGTCACCCGGCCTGACGATGCGCTGCTCGTCAAGCTCGCCGACGACCCACCCGGCACTCCCTTCCTGGTGCTCCGACACTGCAATGCCGTCAAACGGGTGGACTGGGTCGGCGACGACGTCGACCGGCCGCTCGACACTTCAGGGGCCGCCCAGGCTGATGCCCTTATAGCCCGCCTCGCTGCGTACGGCATTGCGCGGGTCCACTCCTCAGCTGCTCGGCGCTGTTCGGACACCGTGCGCCCCTACTCACTCGCTGCCGGAGTGCCGCTCGCCTCCGAACCTGCGCTGACCGAGGATGGCTTCAAGTCGACCCCGGACGCGGCGTTGGAGCGAGTCGGCGGCCTCCTGGTCGAGGTGTGGCGCACCCAAGAACCAGCCGTGCTCTGCGGGCACCGGCCCTACCTACCGGTCCTCGTCGACCACCTGGTCGAGCTCTGCCCGGGGGTCCCATCGGCTGATCCTTGGGACCACCCGTTGCCGGACACCATGCCGACCGCGTCGATGACCGTCCTTCATGTCCACCAGGATGAGCGCACCGGCCAACCGGTCACGGTGGCCTTGGAGCACCACCCGGCCTGATTCCGTTCACCGTTTGCCACGTTGTTCATGCTCCGTTCATGTTCTGGACGATGGTTGGACACCCGCGTTTCCCACACTCGATAAGTTAAGGTCGCCGTCCGTTCACCTTCTGGACCCAACCCCGTCACTGGGCCTGCCTAGCGTCGCCGCGACAGACGTCCGAAGTTCCCTCGAACGGAAGGTCCACGCACGTGAAGCGCACCTCTTTGCGCCGGGTTATCGCACCGGCAGCAACCGTCGCGGCCTTGGCCCTGACCCTGGCCGCCTGCGGCGGCGACAGCAATAACGGCGGAAACAGTGGGGGCGGTTCTGGCCTCACCGGTTCGGTGATGGTCGACGGTTCCAGCACCGTTGGTCCCATGGCCAAGGTCGCCGCCGACCAGTCGTTCTTCGGCACTGACAACCCCGACGTGCAGGTGACGGTCGGCGAGTCCGGCACCGGCGGCGGCTTCGAGAAGTTCTGCGCCGGCGAGACCGACATGAGCACTGCTTCTCGTCCGATCGAGGACGACGAGGCAGCGATCTGTGACAGAAACGGTGTCACTTACCAGGAGATGGTTGTCGCCAATGACGCTCTCACCCTGGTCATCAACAAAGCGAATGACTGGGCCACGTGCCTCACCGTCGACCAGCTCAAGACGATCTGGGAGCCCAAGGCTGAGGGCAAGATCACCAACTGGAATCAGGTCGACTCCTCGTTCCCCGACCAAGAGCTCACACTCTTCGGGGCCGGCACCGACTCAGGAACGTTCGACTACTTCACTGACGCCATCAACGGCGAAGAGGGTGCCAGTCGAACTGACTACTCACCGACCGAGAACGACAACAACACCGTCACCGGCGTTGAGGGCAGCGTCGGCGGACTCGGCTACTTCGGCTACTCGTACTACGAGCAGAACTCCGACAGTTTGACCGCTGTTCAGGTTGACAACGGTGACGGCTGCGTGGCTCCAAGCCCCGAGACCGTGGCCGACGGCACCTACCAGCCGCTCTCCCGCGAGCTGTACATCTACCCGTCGATCGAGAAGTCGGCAAGCAACGCGGCTGCCAAGGCATTCGTGGAGTATTTCGCTGAGAACGACTCGGCGATCGCTGAGGCCGCTCAGTTCATCGCGCTCAACGATGAGCAGAAGTCGATGCTCGACACTGAGCTGGCTGACTTCCAGTCGGCGGTGGACGCGGCCTGATCGTGAGTTCGACTGCGCCGACGACCGTCGACAAGCGCGCTGTTTCCGCCGGAGGCGCAGGGGTGCAGCGGCCACAGCGCGCGCGGCCTGGCGCACGCCG